>NZ_BAABEM010000022.1:0-478734 GCF_039540155.1 Gibbsiella greigii | reverse complement strand
ATATGGATATGATCTGCGCAGCATTCAGCTTCCAGGATCCGTACATTTTTCCACTCACATAGCTTTCTTAAGATACTGCCTATCGCCAGACGTTTCTCTCCGTAGAACGCTTGTCTTCGGTATTTTGTCGCAAAAACTATGTGATATTTACAGTTCCATCGGGTGTGCGCTAAGCTCTTTTCGTCCCCCATTGGGACCCCCTTTTGATTTCTTGTTGAACGTTTGCAGTTGCCAGACCGCAAGATGTTTTAACAAATCAAAAGGGGTTTTAATAACTGGCTTAAAGCTGAAAGCTTTCCGGAACCCCCAGCCTAGCTGGGGGTTTTCCATCGACAAAAAACGGGCAGGCCAACCGGCCCACCCGCAGAAGATACCGCCGCCGCGGATTATTTGAAAAGATCGGCATTGACGGTCAGGTTGCCGCCGCTCTTGTTTTGCCACTGGCGGGTAATGTGATAGTACTTGGCGCCCTTGGCCGCGGCGCGTTTCGCCACCTCGGTGGAAACATCCGTCATGCTGTTGAAGTGGCCGGTAAAGGTGACGGAATCAAACGGCTGCATTTGCGCCGCCGTGACGTTGTTCACCTCCTGGATTTTCGTGCCGTTCGGCAGGGTGACCGTATAGCGTTGGCCGGTGGAAGACTGGGTTTCGAAGAAACGGCCTACGTTGCGGCTAGGGGAGCCGGAAGAAGCCACTCCCGGGATCTCCACTTTGGCTGCGGCCGCGCCGCCGGCGGCCAGCGCAGCGCGGCCGGCGTCTGAATCGGCCGGGATGGCATCAGGGCTCTGCACGACGCGTTTTGGCGCATCGGCTTTGTAAACATAGGCGGTGACATACTGGTTGCCGCCCTGGTTGGCGTCGACCTGGCGCACGATAAAGAACGCGTAAGCGCCTTTTTCCTTCGCTTTACGCGAGATGGCGTCATTGATGTCTGGCTGGCTGCGGTAAAAACCGCTCACGCTGACGGTATCGTAAGGCTCAAGCAGGTAAGCTTCGGTTTTCGGCAGCTCTTTAACACCATTAAATTCGCGATAGTTTTGTTCCTGGCTCACTGCCGGGGCATCTTTATGATAGATGTCCGCAGTAACACGCCAGTTGCCGCCGTTGTTGCTGTTGTTGATGTCCTGAATGTAGAACGCGTCGGCACCCAGTTTATCTGCACGGCGGGATACGGCATCGGCGGCTTCGTTGATGGCATTGAAGCGGCCGTTAATGGTGATGCGATCAAACGGCTTAATGGCCGCTGCTTTCTCTGGCGTTAATTCCTGTGCCGCATGGGCAGACAGAGCGGTAAGAGAGAGCAGGGCAGACGCGATGATCGTGGTCTTCAGCTTCATAAAAAATCCTTTCGCCTAGCGCATTAACATTGATAACGTGCTGAACTGTTGAGTGGTATTCAGCCGCCGATTATTACATGTACCTCCGCAACTGTCTCAGCATTTTGTTGCATCCGCTGGACAAATCTGTTTGCGGCGTTTACCTGCCATGATGCTTAAATTGTTATAAGTTTCAATAATAAACTGTTTAGCTCTATCAAGATTAGTTATCTACAGATTTCCAACTTTTACCTTTGCCGCATCCGCCTGCGGGGCCATCAGCTTATCGGTCTGATCGGGTTATCACGCAGAAAAGTGGCGCGCGGCACAGGTTTTTTATCAGAAATTGCGATTCGTCATATCATTATGTGGTTTTTTATGTAAAAACTGACGCCAAGACGTAAGCAATTATGGATCATCAATCTTAATTTCAGTAGGTTATTGATGGCACGTGAATTCGCCGGCAAACAAGCATCGCCTGGGTGGTGCGTGCCGGTGTTATTGCTATGGGTAGGAAGATAATAAATATCATCAAATACAGGTGAGAAGGGAATATTATGCGAATTGGTGTACCAAAAGAGCGGTTGGCCAATGAAGCCCGCGTTGCAGCAACGCCGAAAACGGTGGAACAATTGCTGAAACTGGGCTTTACCGTCACGATTGAAAGCGGGGCGGGCAAGCTGGCAAGTTTTGAGGATAGCGCTTACGAAGCCGCGGGCGCAGCCATTGCCGAGACCGCCGAGGTTTGGCAGGCGGATTTAATCCTGAAAGTGAATGCGCCGCAAGAAAATGAAATTTTATTAATGCGTGAGGGCGCAACCGTGGTCAGCTTTATCTGGCCAGCGCAAAACCCGGCATTGATGGAACAACTGGCCGCGCGCAAAGTCACGGCGCTGGCCATGGATGCGGTGCCGCGTATTTCCAGAGCGCAATCCATGGATGCCCTGAGCTCGATGGCCAATATCGCGGGCTATCGTGCGATCGTTGAAGCCGCCCATGAATTTGGCCGCTTCTTTACCGGCCAGATTACCGCCGCCGGCAAGGTGCCGCCGGCAAAAGTCATGGTGATTGGCGCAGGCGTGGCCGGGCTGGCGGCGATTGGCTCCGCAGGCAGCCTGGGGGCTATCGTGCGTGCGTTCGATACCCGCCCGGAGGTTAAAGAACAGGTCAAAAGCATGGGGGCGGAATTCCTCGAGCTGGACTTTGAAGAAGAAGCCGGCAGTGGCGATGGCTACGCCAAGGTGATGTCCGAAGCCTTTATCAAGGCGGAAATGGCGCTGTTCGCCGCGCAGGCGAAAGACGTCGACATCATTGTCACCACCGCGCTGATCCCGGGGAAACCTGCACCGACGCTGATCACCAAAGAGATGGTGGCTTCCATGAAGCCAGGCAGCGTGGTTGTCGATCTGGCCGCGCAGACCGGCGGCAACTGTGAACTGACCGTGGCCGATAAAGTCATTGAGACGGAACACGGGGTAAAAATCATCGGCTATACCGATTTGCCCAGCCGCCTGCCGACGCAATCTTCCCAACTGTATGGCACCAACCTGGTTAACCTGCTCAAGCTGCTTTGCAAAGAGAAGAACGGCGAAATTAACATCGATTTCGACGACACCGTGATCCGCGGCGTCACCGTGGTGCGTGCTGGCGAAGTCACCTGGCCGGCGCCGCCGATTCAGGTCTCCGCTCAGCCGAAACAACCACAGGCGGCGGCCGCTGAGCCTGCGGCCAAAGAAGAGAAAAAACCGGTATCGCCGGCGCTGAAATATGGCCTGATCGCACTGGCGATTATTCTGTTTGGCTGGCTGGCCGATGCGGCGCCGAAAGAGTTCCTGTCGCACTTCACCGTCTTCGCGCTGGCCTGCGTGGTGGGTTACTACGTGGTGTGGAACGTCAGCCACGCGTTGCACACGCCGCTGATGTCCGTAACCAACGCCATCTCGGGGATTATCGTCGTCGGGGCGCTGTTGCAGATTGGCCATGGCGGCTGGGTGAGCTTCTTCTCCTTCATCGCCGTGCTGATCGCCAGTATCAATATTTTTGGTGGTTTCACCGTCACTCAGCGCATGCTGAAGATGTTTCGTAAGAACTAAGGGGTAACAAATGTCTGGAGGATTAGTTACAGCTGCATACATTGTTGCCGCTATTTTGTTTATTTTCAGCCTGGCGGGCCTGTCGCGCCATGAAACGTCCAAGCAGGGTAACCTGTTCGGCGTGGCCGGGATGGCGATCGCGCTGATTGCCACCATCCTTGGCCCGGATTCCGGCAACGTTGGCTGGATCATCCTGGCGATGATCATCGGCGGCTCTATCGGTATCTATCTGGCGAAGAAAGTCGAAATGACCGAAATGCCGGAGCTGGTCGCCGTGCTGCATAGCTTCGTCGGCCTGGCGGCGGTGCTGGTGGGCTTCAACAGCTACCTGGATCACGGCACCCTGGCCGATCCGGTGATGGAAAACATTCACCTGACCGAAGTGTTCCTCGGGATCTTCATTGGGGCCGTTACTTTCACCGGTTCCATCGTGGCGTTCGGCAAACTGCGCGGTATTATTTCATCCAAACCGCTGATGCTGCCGGCTCGTCATAAGCTGAACCTGGCCGCCCTGGTGGTCTCTTTCCTGCTGATGGTGATTTTTGTCCGCACCGACAGCGTGGGCCTGGAAGTGTTCGCCCTGTTGATCATGACCCTCATCGCGCTGGCGTTTGGTTGGCATCTGGTGGCGTCAATCGGCGGCGCAGATATGCCGGTGGTGGTTTCCATGCTCAACTCCTATTCCGGTTGGGCCGCCGCTGCCGCGGGCTTTATGCTGAGCAACGATTTGCTGATTGTTACCGGCGCCCTGGTGGGTTCTTCCGGTGCGATCCTGTCTTACATCATGTGTAAGGCGATGAACCGCTCGTTTATCAGCGTGATCGCCGGGGGCTTCGGCACCGATGGCTCTTCAACCGGTGAAAGCGAAGAAATGGGCGAATACCGTGAAACCACGGCGGAAGAAGTGGCAGAGCTGCTGAAAAACTCCAGCTCGGTGATCATCACCCCCGGCTACGGCATGGCGGTGGCGCAGGCACAGTATCCGGTGGCGGAAATCACCGAGAAGCTGCGCGCCCGCGGGGTTAACGTGCGCTTTGGTATCCACCCGGTCGCCGGGCGTTTGCCGGGCCACATGAACGTGCTGCTGGCGGAAGCGAAAGTGCCTTACGACGTGGTGTTGGAAATGGACGAAATCAACGATGATTTCGCCGATACCGATACCGTGCTGGTGATTGGCGCCAACGATACGGTGAACCCGGCAGCGTTGGAAGATCCGCGCAGCCCGATCGCCGGGATGCCGGTGCTGGAAGTGTGGAAGGCGCAGAACGTTATCGTCTTCAAACGTTCAATGAATACCGGTTATGCCGGCGTGCAGAACCCGCTGTTCTTTAAAGAGAACACCCAGATGCTGTTTGGCGATGCCAAGCAGAGCGTGGAAGCCATCCTGCATGCTTTGAAGCTGTAATTTCATCGCTGGTGTTAACCGCAAATGCCAGCCCGGCTTCCCGGCTGGCATTTTTCTTTGCGCCATAGCGGTGTTTGCGCCGGTTTATCGCGCAAAATAGCGCGGAATTTGCGCAATCTAACACATCAGATCACAATAAAGGGGCGCAATGAGGTATCTTATGTCCCGATTTCATCCATTTAACGGATCCTAGACCCATTATGATTATCAAACCTAAGGTTCGCGGCTTTATCTGTACCACCACTCATCCGGTGGGTTGTGAAGCCAATGTTCGCCGCCAAATCGCCTACACCAAAGAGCATGGCGTTATCGCCAACGGCCCTAAGCGTGTGCTGGTGATAGGCGCATCTACCGGGTATGGTCTGGCCTCCCGCATTGCCACCGCATTTGGCAGCGGCGCCGCCACCATCGGTGTGTTCTTTGAAAAAGCCGGCACGGAAACCAAACCGGCCACTGCCGGCTGGTACAACTCCGCCGCCTTCGACAAGGCGGCGAAAGAGGCCGGCCTTTACGCCAAGAGCGTTAATGGCGATGCCTTCTCCAATGAATGCCGCGAAAAAGTGATCGAGCTGATTAAAGCCGATCTTGGCCAGATTGACCTGGTGGTTTATTCACTGGCATCCCCGGTGCGCAAGCTGCCGGATACCGGCGAAGTGGTGCGCTCTGCCTTGAAGCCGATCGGCGAGGTTTATACCACCACCGCGATTGATACCAACAAAGACCAGATCATCAGCGCCAGCGTTGAGCCGGCAACGGAAGAAGAGATCCAGAACACCATCACCGTGATGGGTGGGCAGGATTGGGAGCTGTGGATGAGCGCGCTGGAGCATGCCGGTGTGCTGGCCGAAGGTGCTAAGTCCGTTGCTTATTCGTACATCGGCACCGATCTGACCTGGCCAATCTACTGGCACGGCACGCTGGGCCGCGCGAAAGAAGATCTCGATCGTGCTGCAACGGCCATCCGTGGCGATTTGTCGGCCAAAGGCGGCACGGCGCACGTTGCCGTGCTCAAGTCGGTGGTCACCCAGGCGTCTTCGGCGATCCCGGTCATGCCGTTGTATATCTCCATGGCCTTCAAGATCATGAAGGAAAAGGGTATCCACGAAGGCTGTATCGAACAGGTGGACCGCCTGATGCGCACCCGTTTGTACGGCAGCGATATGGCGCTGGACGACCATAACCGCATCCGCATGGACGACTGGGAACTGCGTGATGATGTGCAGCAGGCGTGCCGCGATCTGTGGCCTTCCATTACCACGGAAAACCTCAGCGAACTGACGGATTACACCGGCTACAAGCAGGAGTTCCTGCGTCTGTTCGGCTTCGGCCTGCCGGAAGTGGATTACGACGCGGACGTGAACCCAGACGTGCGTTTTGACGTGGTAGAACTGTAAGTTCCCGCCTACGGCGCTAATCCGACAGTAAAAAGCCAGTCAGTTTAACTGACTGGCCTTTTTTATCGCGCCGTTTTTTGGCGACGAGTCTTAGCGGTTAATCCTCATCGTCATGTTCGTCGTCCTCGTCACTTTCAATCGGGCAGTTGAAATCATCCGGCTTGATCACTAACAGATCGCACTTGAGGTGGTCGATCACGTGTTCGGCGGTGTTGCCGATGAAGGCGGCCGAGATACCGGTGCGGCCCAGCGTGCCGAGCACCACAATCCCGGCGCCCAGATGTTCAGCCAGATCGGGGATAACCTCTTCCGGCAGGCCTTTTTCCACGTGGGTGAACTCTTCCTTGATGTGGAATTTTTGCCGCAGCGCCTTCATGGCGATCAAATGCTGGCCGCGGATAGCGTCGTTATAGACGCTGGGATCAAAGTCAGGCAGTTCAATCGCGATGTTAATTGGGGTTACCGGGTAGGCGCCAACCAGATGCACCTCCGTTTGGTTGACGTTATTGGCCAGTTCGACGGTTTCCTGCACCAGCTTGATATTCAGCGGATCGTGATAAGGTTCTTCACTGGACAGGTTAACCGCCACCACGGCTTTACCGCCTTCCGGCCACGGCTGGTCTTTCACCATCCACACCGGTGAAGGGCATTTGCGCAGCAGGTGCCAGTCGGTTGGGGTAAAAATCACCGATTCCAGCCGATCGTGCTGGTGCGCCATTTTCAGCAGCAAATCGTGTTTGCCGTTAATGACTTCCTGAATAATCGCTTCAAAGGGACGATTGTGCCAGACCACTTTGATTTCAATCGGAACGCCGTCCTGCAGATAAAAACGGCATTGCTCGTTGATCCAGGCGGCGCGCTGGCTGATGACGCCTTGCCGCATCGCGGTGCGTTCATCCGGGGAAAGCAGGGTGGTCATCTCATAAGAGAAATCATAGATGGGAAGAAAGGCCTTGATGCGCCCGCCATTCCGTTTCACCAGATACACCGCCCGGCGCAACGCCGGTTGATCGTCCTGGTTGGGGTCAATAGCCACCAGAAGGTTCTGATACTTCGCCATAGGGCCTCCTATACAGCTGAAATCAACAGTCTGTCAGTAACAGAGTAACCCAACATTGAAAAACAGAACAGCGGCAGTAACGTGCCGGATCACTAATTGCGCGAAATTAGCGATCCGGCAGGCAGTCAGGCGTTAACGCTCACGTTGATATGCTGTGAGCCAGCCAGTTGGGAAAGGGCGTCGATATTTTCGATGGTGATGTATTTGCCTTTCACGCTGAGGATTTCACTTTTCTGGAAGCGCCCTAGCAGGCGGCTGATGGTTTCAACCGTCAGGCCAAGATAGTTGCCGATATCGCCACGGGTCATCGTCAGGCGGAATTCACGCGGCGAAAAGCCACGCTGCGCGAAACGGCGCGACAGGTTATAGACAAAAGCGGCCAGGCGCTCTTCGGCGTTTTTCTTCGACAACAGCAGGATCATATCCTGATCGCCTTTAATTTCACCGCTCATCAGGCGCATGATTTGCTGGCGCAGATTCGGCATTTTGCCGGAGAGATCGTCCAGGGTTTCAAACGGTATTTCGCACACCATTGAGGTTTCCAGCGCTTGCGCGAAGCTGGGGTGCTTCAGCGCGCCGATGGCGTCAAAACCCACCAGATCGCCGGCCAGATGGAAGCCGGTGATTTGCTCATCGCCTTGTTCTGTGATGGTGTAGCTTTTGATGGTTCCGGAGCGGATAGCGTACAGCGATTTCAGCTCATCACCGGCTTTAAACAGGGTTTGGCCTTTTTGAATCGGCTTTTTCCTTTCGATAATGTTGTCGAGCTGATCCAGTTCGTGCGCATTAAGAGTGAAGGGAATGCACAGTTGGCTGATGCTGCAGTCCTGGCAGTGGATTGCACAACCACCCGACTGGATACGACGAATCACGCGTTTTTCCGGAATCATAGATTACGCTCATGCAATAATTGATATGCGTCAATTTTAACATCTTTTATTGCGGGTGATAAGGGTAGCAATAACAAGATCCGGGATATTATGTGCGTTTTTTGTACACATTAGCCGCGGGGGTTTATTTAGCTTATTGATATCAAAGTGGTTGATTACATCATGCCGCTTGCTTAATGCCCGGTTCAAGCGGGCAATAACAACACAATCATGCTTGGCGAAGCCGCGTATTGAGGCTGATTGAACAGCCAAATGGCCTGGTGACCAGGCCGTTTGGGCGATTATGAGTTGCTTTCCTTGGCGAGCGCCTTGTCGGGTATGGCATAGTCTGCGGCCGCCGTGCTGTGCCCCGGTTGTTCAACCTTGACGATCAACGTCAAGACCGCGGCAAACAGGTAGAGGCCAGTATATGCCCATACCACGCCGACGATATCAAAGAATGGCAGAATGATAGAGGCGATGGCCGGTGCGGCAAAGTTGCTCAGCCCGGCGGAAAGGTTGTAGATGGAAATAGCCGCCCCTTTATGGTTGGGTTCCAGCACCGGGAAAACGGCGGTCATCGGTACAAAGGCGGCAACGGTGATACCGAGCATCACCGCAGGCACCAGCGCCATCCAGAAGTTATGGCCGAAGTACACCGGCAGGTAGTAGAACGCCAGGCTGGAGATGGCGCAGCCAATACAGCCGAACCAGCGCACCTGGCGCATCCAGCCGATTTTCTCGCCTAAAATTCCCCACATAATGTTGGTAAAAATGGTGACGAAGAAGAACACCGCCCAGATTTGCAGCCATTCAGGCATGCTAAAGCCCAGCCGGCCGACGAACAACATCGGCATGATCACCGCGAAGCCGAACAGCGACAGCGTATTGATAATACGGATCAGGCAGGACAGGAAAATATTGCGGTTGGTAAACAGAATGGTCACCGCGCGTGAAAGCTCTTTCAGTTTCTCTTTCGGCGGCAAATGGGCCTTGGCGCTGGCCTGGCCGACGTGGCGCAGCATCAGCATCGCCATCAGGCCGCCCACCAACACCCAGGCGATAGCGAACCACAGGGTGCCGGTTTCGCCGATCAGCGGGATGGTAAAGCTTGGCAAATAGCTGCCGATACAGCCGATACCGATCGAGTACATCGCCCAGAACCAACCCATGGCGGAAGAGAGCTGCTGTTTGGGGACATTCTGTACCACTAACATCACGAAAGAGTAGATAAACAGCGGGTAGGCTAAGCCGCGGATGCCGTAGAACAGAATGATCAACGGGTAGTTTTTCATCCCGAGGCCGAACAGCATAAACAGCGCGTGCATCACCACCCACAGGATAAAGCCGATGCGCATGGCTTTTTGCGGCGTAATAATCTCGGCCACCACGCCGGAGCTCCAGGCGGCCAGCGCGGCGGCCAGGCCATACACCGTGAACACCAGCGCGGACTGCGCCGGTGAAAAGCCCATATCGGTGATATGTTTTGACAGGAAGGCCATCTCAAAGCCATCGCCGCTCATAAAAATGGCGATGGCGATATAGCCCCAGAACAGGTTCATCGGTAACCCGAACCAATGTTTGTGTTGTTGCATAGCAAACTCCTCCTCGGCCATAGCCGCTAGGGATGAAGGGCGGTTGTTATTGTTTTAAGCCGGGTGCCGCAGTGCGACCTGTTGTTGATATAACCGGCGATAGGTAGCCAGCCGCTCAGCCAGTAGCGGCTGGCGTGCGCGCTCAGGTGTAAACCGCCGGGCGATCGGCGGTTTGCAGCATACCTGTTGCAGTTCGCTCCCTTGCGCCAGCCAGCCCAATCGGGCCGCGCCCAAAGCGCCGCCGGCATCGCCGCCCTGATGAGTGATGATGGGCAGATCAAGCACATCGGCCATCAACTGCGCCCACGTCTCACTGCGGGCGCCGCCGCCGATCAGCGAGCACTGCGTCAGTTGGGTGCCCGCCTGGCGCAGAACCTCCAGCCCGTCGGCCATACCGAACGCCACGCCCTCCAGCACGGCATAACCCAGAGCAGGGCGTGCGTGGCTGTGGGTCAGGCCATGGAAAACCCCGCTGGCCTGCGGATCGTTATGTGGTGTCCGTTCACCGGAAAGATAGGGCAGGAAGATGGGCGCCAGGCGTTGCTCGGCCTGGTTCATCTGGGCGATTTCCGCCAGCAGGGTGGTTTCATTACTGCCGACCAACTGGCAGAACCAGCGCAGCGCGCTGGCGGCAGTGAGCATCACGCTCATCTGGTGCCAGCGGTTTGGCAGCGCATGGCAAAACGCATGTACTGCCGACAAGGGGTTGGGGCGAAAACGGTCGTTCACGGCGAACAACACCCCGGAAGTCCCCAGCGAAATAAACGCGTCACCGGCGTTGACGGCACCAATGCCCACCGCACTGGCGGCATTATCGCCGCCACCGCCGGCAATAGTGACGTTGTCACCCAACCCCCAGGTGTTGGCGATATCCGTTTTCAGCACTCCGGTGGGTTCACTGCCTTCAACCAGGCGCGGCATGTGATCGCGCGTCAGTCCGCAGGCAGCCAACAGGCTGTCTGACCAGTCGCGTTTAGCCACATCCAGCCACAGCGTGCCTGCCGCGTCAGACATATCGGAGACTTTATCCCCGCTCATCATCCAACGCAGGTAGTCTTTAGGTAGCAGCACGCAGGCGGTTTGGGCGAAGATCTCCGGTTCATGGCGCGCCACCCACAGCAGTTTGGGGGCGGTAAAACCCGGCATGGCCAGGTTGCCGGCAATGCTGTGCAGCTCAGGCGCATTGGCCGTCAATGCTTCGCACTGAGCCGCGCTGCGTGTGTCGTTCCACAAAATGGCCGGGCGCAACACATGATCCTCGCGGTCCAACAACACCGCGCCGTGCATCTGCCCGGAAAGGCCAATCGCCTGAATTTGCGCCCACTGCGGGGCTGGCATTTGGGCGCGCAGGCGCGCAACGGCGACCTGCGTGGCCTGCCACCAGGCGCTGGGCTGTTGCTCGGCCCAATGCGGATGCGGCCGCTGCACATCCAGCGTTTCGCCGGCGCTGGCAACCAGCGCGCCGCTGTCGTTGATCACCACGGCTTTGATTTCAGAAGTGCCCAGATCGAGTCCCAGATACATGCGTAACTCCTTTAGGCCGTCAGCCAATGATTGATCCGGGCAATCGCCTGGCGCAGCAGTTGAGCGAAGCTTTCGCTGTGCGCCAACTCGCCAAACAGTTTTTCATCGGCGGTATAAATCGCTAGCGGATCTTCAGCCGCAAACATCCGGTGTACCGCCGGCGCATCGAGAATGCCATCCTGGTAGTCGTAAGGCAGGCTGCCTTCATGCCAACGTTGCATAAAGACGAAGAACAACGCGGGTAGCAGCACGGTGGCGCGCGGTTGTTGCCCGCGCTGATAGCATTCAAGCAACGTCGGGGTAATGAAGCCGGGGATTTTCGAGAACCCGTCGGCGGCGACGCGCTGGTTGGTATCACGGATATAGGGGTTGGAAAAACGCTCCAGCACCACGTCGCGGTAGGCCGCCAGATCGAGCGGGTTGGGGGTCAGAGAGGGGATCACGTCCTCGGTAACATAGTCATACGCCATTTGGCGAATGGCATCGGTATTGGTGCTTTCATGAATATAGCGCTGGCCAATCAGGGTGCCGGCCCAGGCGATACAGCTATGGCTGGCGTTCAGGATACGGATTTTGGCCTCTTCATACGGCAGCACTGAATTGACCATTTCGACACCGACATTTTCCAACGCCGGGCGGCCGGCAATGAAATCATCCTCGATGACCCACTGAATAAAGGCTTCGCCCATCACCGCCGCGCGATCCTGGAACCCGGTTGCCTTGGCGACGCGTTCGGCCACCTCGGGAGATGGGCGCGGCGTGATCCTGTCCACCATGGTGTTGGGGCAGCGGGTGTGGCTGTCAATCCAGGCGATGAGCGTATCCTGGCGGCGTAGGGTGAGAAACTGTTTCAGCCCGTGGCGGAAGCGGTCGCCATTGTGGCGCAAATTGTCGCAATTCAATAATGTGACGGGGTCACCATTTAGCCGCTGGCGGTGCTGTAAAATCTGTGCGACAGCACCGTAAATGGTGTTGCACCCGCCCTGCAAATCGGCCTGAACGTCAGCGTTAGACTGATCGAGGTTGAATTGATTATCCAGGTAATAGCCGCTTTCGGTAACGGTGAACGAGATGACCTTGGTTTCGGGTTTGGCACCTTGCGCGATCAGCGCTGCCAGTTCCTTATCCCACGGTATCACCTGTTGGATTGAGGTAATGGTTTCATATTGGCGCTCACCCTGCGGCGTGACGTTCTCAAGTACGTAACGGCCATCTTGTGCCGCCAGCGCATCCAACAAGGGGGCGGCATCGTCGCGAATGTTACCCAAGGCAATCGACCAGCGTTTATCACCGCTTACCATCAAGCGATGCAGATACCAGGCCTGGTGGGCACGGTGGAAAGATCCTGCGCCAATATGCAGCCACACGGCCGGGGAAGCACTTGCTGTTTGATTCATATGCACTCCGTTAGTGATTTGGGTATTAGCCCTTTTATTGGGCAATTGCTCTATTACTGGCGTGTAGCTTAGATAAACTTTTGCCCATTTAGTGGGCTTTAGCTCACAAATGTGCAAATTGATTACATCGCATCGCGTGTTCGGCAGTAAAATGGCGCGTAATGGCGTTACCTATGGGCTGGATAAATGGCGAAACATGATAAGAAGCTGGATCAGGCGGCTCGTGCCGCCTGGATGTATTACGTCGCCGGGCAAACGCAGCATGAGATTGCCGATGCGCTGGGTGTTTCACGGCAGGTGGCGCAGCGGCTGGTCGCCTGTGCGATAGACAACGGTTTGGTCAGCGTGACGATTTCGCATCCGGAGGGCCGCAGCATGGCGCTGGCCGCCCAATTGCGCGAGCGCTTCAGCCTGGGGATATGCCAGGTGGTGCCGAGCCAGGGCATGGCGGCCGCGGGTATCAATCGCGCAGTGGCGGTAGCGGGCGCAGAGGTGATGGCGCAGTTTATCCGCTGTGAGCAACCGCTGATTATCGGCGTGGGATCGGGGCGGAGCCTTAAGGCGGCGATTGATGAACTGCCGGAATTCGAACGGCCGCAGCACAGTTGCGTGTCGCTGATCGGCGCGATAGCCTCCGACGGCTCTTGTACCCGTTACGATGTGCCGTTATGGATGGCGGAGAAAACCCAGGGGCGCTACTTTATTTTGCCGGCGCCGCTGTTCGCCGACAGTGAGCAAGACCGGGCGCTATGGTGCAATCACCGGATTTATCGTACGGTCAATGAAAAAGCCAATCAGGCGGATGTCACTTTCATCGGCATTGGCACCATTGGCCACCAGTGCCCATTGCACCAGGATGGTTTTATCTCCGCACAGCAGGTTGAGCGCCTGCAGGCGGACAATGCAGTCGCTGAAATGCTCGGCCATTTTATCGATCGTGAGGGCCGGCGGGTCGCCAGCGAACTGGATGGGCGTTTGACCAGCGTTAGCCTGCGCCAACGGCCGGAAAAGCCCGTGATCGCTCTGGCCGGCGGCCGGGAAAAATACAGCGCCATCCGTGCGGCGTTGGCGGGCCAGTGGATTAACGGCCTGGTAACCGATGAAGAAACCGCGGCCGGGCTGTTGGCGGAAGGGGCCTAGGCTTGGCCCTATGCTGGCAAAAAGCCTTCATGGCGCAGCAGCCAGGCTTTGCGATGCACGCCGCCGGCGTAACCTGTTAGCGCCCCCTGGGCGCCGATCACCCGGTGGCAAGGCACGACGATACTGATCGGGTTGGCGCCGTTGGCCATGCCCACCGCGCGTGAAGCGGTGGGGCGGCCGATGCGCCGTGCCAATTCGCCATAGCTGATCACCTCCCCACATGGGATCAGGCGCAATTGCCGCCAGACGCTGCGCTGGAATTCCGTGCCGGCGGTGCAGACTGCAACATCATTGATGGCCGCCAGATCGCCGGTGAAGTAACGCGCCAGTGTCTCAGTCAGGCCCCCCGGGTTGCTTTTTTGCTGCAATTGGAACGGAGCCGTGCGGTAATGCGTGTGCATCAACGCCATCAGCCGTGCTTCATGGTCGCCCCAGTCCAGGCCACGCAGGCGGCCCTGCGCATCGGCAATCAATAGCAACTCGCCCAGCGGGCTCGCCATTCGATCAAAATAGAAGTTTTGCATCCTGGTCACTCCGTTATGGTGATGAACCGATTATCACACGCATTGGCATCCGGTGATGGCGGCTTCCGGACATGAATTTTTGCGGCGCGCAATGCCCGTGCGTGCGTGTCGTCTGGCGCCGCTACTGGCACAGATCATCATCATGGCGAAATTTTGTAATATTTTGCTATACCTGAATGGAGGGATTTCATTTTTCTGTCATTAATATGACATGTTAAGGTCATGGCGCTAGCCTAAGTTTGCAAGCGACTAGGCCAGGAGATAACACCGATGTTTAACTTGGATACCTTGCTGCACGATGCCTTTCCAGACCGCAAGACTCCCCCTTGGCAGCGCCGCCTGCTAAAAGCGCTCCTCTTCGAAAAAGAATTCAAACAATTTGCTGCGGACTACCCGTATTTGCGCGGGTTAGATCTGATCGAGCAGGTGATGGACCATTTTAATATCCGCTGCGAGCTGGCCGAAGGTGACCTGGAGAATATCCCCGCCGAGGGGCCAGTGGTGTTGGTGGCGAATCATCCCATCGGTTCGCTTGACGGGCTGGCGCTACTGCGCGCGGTGGCGGCCGTCCGGCCGGATGTCAAAGTGGTGGCCAACCAGATGCTGAATCATATTGAGCCGCTACGCAGCCTGTTCGTGCCGGTGGACAATATCGGCTACAAGACCAATCGCAAGCAGATCGAAGCGATGCAGGCGCAGTTGAACGCCCAGGGCGCGCTGATCCTGTTCCCCGCGGGGGAGGTTTCGCGCATGAGCATGAAGGGCATTCGCGATGGGCATTGGCACACCGGTTTTCTGCGGCTGGCGGCCAAAGCCCGCGCGCCGATCGTGCCGGTGCATATCGCGGCGCGCAACAGCGGCCTGTTCTATTGCGTTTCCATGCTCTACCGGCCGCTTTCCACCCTGTTGCTGGTGCGAGAGATGTTTCAGCAGCAGGGAGGGGAAATCAAGTTCCGTATCGGCGGGCGTATTGCCTTTACCAACTGGTATGACGGCCACACCAGCGCCAAGGCGCTGGCCGAACGTTTTCGCCGCCATGTTTACCGCCTGGGGCAAGGCAAACCTGGGCTGTTCGTGAGCGAAGCGCCCATCGCCTTGCAGGAAGACCGTATCGAGTTGAAAAAAGCGCTGGCCGCGTGTGAGCTATTGGGCACCACACCGGACGGTAAAATCATTTATCTGTACCGCCGCCGTGATGAGGCGCGCACGCCGATTCTGCGTGAGCTTGGCCGCCTGCGTGAAATCGCCTTCCGCGCCGTGGGGGAAGGTTCAGGCCGCCGGCGCGATCTGGACAATTTTGATGACGACTATTACCACCTGGTGCTGTGGGATGAAGACGAACTGGAGATCGTCGGCGCCTACCGCTTTATCCCCACCGCCGAGCAACTCAGGCTCAAAGGCCTGGCGGGTATTTACAGCAATAGCCTGTTCCATTACGGGGAAGACATGAATCCGATTCTGGAACAGGGGATTGAGCTTGGCCGCAGTTTTATTCAACCGGCCTATTGGGGCAAACGGGGGCTGGACTATCTGTGGCTGGGGATCGGCGCTTATCTGGCGAAGTACCCGCAATATCGCTATCTCTTCGGGCCGGTGTCGATGTCCGGCAGCATGCCGCTGGCGGCGCGCGATCTGCTGATCGCGTTTTACCGGCTCTATTTTGCGCCGGATCATTCACTGGCGCAGTCTCGCCAGCCTTATCCCGCTTCGTTGCCGCAGGTGTTGGCGCAGTTTGCCGGCGATAACTATCAGGAAGATCTGGTGCGGCTGAAAAGCTTGCTGAACAATATAGGCTGTTCGATCCCGACGCTGTATAAGCAGTATACCGAGCTGTGCGAGCCGGGCGGGGTGCAGTTTATCGATTTCGGTACCGATCCGGCGTTTAATAACTGCATTGACGGGTTGGTTCTGGTGGATGTCTCGCGCCTGAAACCGGCGCGTTATCAGCGTTATATTGCGGTGCATCAGCAATAGGCGCAATGCCGCGCCATGGTGTGGATGGGCACAAGCTATACCGCTTTGATCTAAACAATGGCGTAGGCCTGGGGCGGGGGAAACGCTAAGATAACGGTTTTCTGCCGGAGTTATGATATATGTCCACACCGTTCGTCCCGCCGCTGTTGTCGCCGGCGGATCTTGCCCCTGCCGTGATTGAAACGCCGCAGGGCGCGTCGCCTTTTCTTTTGTTGTGCGATCACGCCGGGCAGGCCATCCCGACCTGTCTGGGCGATCTTGGCCTGCCGCCGGGTGAAATTGACCGGCATATCGGCTGGGATATCGGGGCGCTGGCCGTTTCACGCCGCCTCAGTCAAGCGCTGGATGCCACGCTGATCCACCAGCATTATTCCCGCCTGGTGATCGATTGTAACCGCACGCCTGGTATTGCCAGCTCAATTCCCACGCTTTCCGAATTGACGCCGATCCCCGGCAACGTGGGCATTAGTACTGAACAGGCACTGGCGCGTGAGCAAGAGATCTTCCAGCCGTATCACCGCATGATCGACGAGGTGTTAACCACTCGGCAACTGCGGCAACGGCCCACGGTGATCATTGCCATGCATAGCTTTACGCCGGTGTTTAAGGGCGTATCACGCCCATGGCAAGTGGGGCTGCTGTTCAACGGGCAGCCTGAATTTGCGTTATTGCTGGCCGAGTTGCTGCGTGAAGAAGGGGATTTACAGGTCGGGCTGAATGAGCCTTATGCGATGACGGACGCCACGGATTATACGCTGCCGGTGCATGCCGGCGGCCGTCAGTTGCCATATGTGGGGGTTGAGATCCGCCAGGATCTGTTGGCCGACAGTGCCGGTCAGCAGGCCTGGGCGGCACGTTTTGTGCGTTTGTTAACCCATGCGTGGCAACGCTGGCAAAATTGATTTCCAAATTATTCCCAGTGATTATACTGTCAAGATATTGTAAGTCTGATAATGAATTCTCTGGGAGAAATAAATGGAGCATATCGATAACGGATTGTTTATCAAGGAGGATCGTTTTGAGGTGCTCGCAATTTTACGTGAAATCCATAAACAACGCATATCAATGCGTATAACAAATGAGCAACGAAGATTTCACGCCAGGCTCCTGAGCATCGGGGCCGATAATATTGTATTTTGCTGTGATCAGGATCAGAGGAACCGCCCCCCCGGGGAGCCGTTGAAGTTTGAGATCGAAAGCCACGATGCCAAGATCGAATTTTTCGTCCAACAGGTGGAGCCGGTTCAGTTCTTGCAGCAATCTGCCTATATAGCCCAATTGCCGAAAGCACTGTTTTACATTCAACGCCGGCGCCAGTTTCGTATCATCACCCCATCCTGGCGCGGTTTTTTATGCCATGCTGAGCATGGCGGCCGGCGCTACGAGTTCCCCATCCACAATCTGTCCGCCGGCGGCGTTGGCTTGCGTATTGATGGGGGGCTCCCCGCCTGTATCGTGAACGGGCTGCAGTTAAAAAAGGTGAAGCTGGATCTGGAAGAGTACGGCAGTTTTACCGTCAACATGGAGTTGGTTGGCGTCAGTGAAGATTACGAGCTTGACGACGACAACCGTGAGCATTGTTTTTGGCGCCTGTCCTGGCGTTTCGTCAATCAGAGCCTGGCGATGGAGCGCAAACTGCAAAGCGCGGTGTTTGCGCTGGAACTGGATTTTAACAAAAGGAAACGGCGCTGAGCAGCGCCTCAGCCGAGGGCGCGCAGGCTGCCGATTTCCTCCCAGCCGTACCGTTCGGCTTCGGTTAATACCTCGCAGACTTCACCGCTGGCCGCCAGTATGGCTTCCCGCAGGCCGCTACCATTCAGGAGATAGCTAATCAACAACGCGGTGAACAGATCGCCGGTGCCTTTGACCGCCGATTGGCGTTTAGGATGGCGAAAACTCTGTACATCGCGATGGCTGACAAGCAGCAGGCCGACTTCATCGGCGTTTTTCGCGATGCCCGGCGCGCTGGTCACCAGCACCCATTCCGTTGCGCCCCCCAGCAGTTCCTGCGCGGCCTGCAGAGTTTGTTCCTTGCTGTTGAGCTTGTGGCCGCAGAGTTGCTCAAGTTCAAAGCCGTTCGGCGTCAGGCCGTTGGCGAGCTGCAAAAAAGGGGAGCGGTAGCAGTTTACGATACGTTCATCCACGTAGATCCCTTCACCGTAATCGCCCATTACCGGATCGATATAGATCTGAATCGCCGGATTAACGCTGCGCACGCGCGGCAGCCAATTGGCCAGGATATGGCACTGCGAAACATTCCCCAGATAACCGACAACGATGGCACGCGCCCGTTGGACAACCCCACGGGTAAGTAAATCTTCCAGGAAACCGCTGAACCAATCGTCGGGGATCACACCGCCGCTCGGGGCGCCGTAGTAAGGGGGGCAACCGAACAACACGCTGGGCACCTGCAAGGCTTCCAGGCCTTTTTTGAGCAGGGCGCGATAGGCAATACCGTTACCAACGCTGCCATAAACCACCTGCGACTGGATGGTGATAACGTCAATCAGCGGCGGGCGCAGCGTGGGGTTCTGTTGCATGGTGTTTCCTCAGTTATGGCGGTCAGCCCTCGCGGCCTGGGCGGAAAATATGATAAATGTTAGGCCGATCATCTTTTTATCTTGCCGGCTTTATTTGAACGGCGAGAGGCTGCTATGCTTATTTGCACTAGTACAAAGATGGATATGTATGAATTCATTTTATGCAAAAGGCGGCAGCGCTGTCCAGATAGCCGAACACATCAGCGCACAGATTAAAGCCGGCGAATTGAAGCCGGGCGAGGTGCTGGCTCCGGTGCGGAAAATGGCGCAGGTGCTGGGTGTTAACCCCAATACGGTGGCCAGCGCATACGGCAAGCTGCGTGATGCCGGGCTGGTGGCTACCCGCGGCCGTGCCGGGACGGTGGTGCTACAACCGTTGGCGCCGGTGGCGCGCAGCCCGCTGCCGGTTCCACCGGGCATGCGGGATCTCGCCAGCGGCAAATTGGATGCGGCGCTGCTGCCACGGCTGGCGTTCACCGCCGCGGATATTTTCCCACAGCATAGCGGCTATGACGTTAGCGAGGATTTGCCGGCGCTGTGCACGTTGGGGTGTAACTGGCTGGCTGGGCAGGGCGTGGCGGCCGATGGCCTGGCGGTGTTTTCCGGCGCACTGGACGCCATTGAAAAGGCGTTGCGCTGCCATGCGGTGCCCGGTTCTGCCATCTGGGTGGAAGATCCCTGCTGGCCACCGCTGCTCACGCTGCTGCGCCATCTGCGCTTGAAGGCGTTGCCGCTACCGCTGGATGAACAAGGATGTTGCCTGCCGGAGAGCCATACCGAACGGGGCTGCGCGGTGATTTTTACCCCGCGCGCGCAAAACCCGACCGGGTTGGCATTGAGCGCCGAACGGGCGCAGCGCTGGCGTGCCTTCCTGCGCCAAAACCCGGATTGCCTGGCGATCGCCGACGATTTCTGGGGCCCGCTGTCTAGCCAGCCGCTGCACCTGCCGTTTGACGGGACTCACGGCCTGTATGTGCTGTCGGTCAGTAAATTCCTGGGGCCGGATTTGCGCATCGCGCTGGCCTGCGGCAAGCCCGCAGTGTTGCAGGCGATGCGCGCTGATCAATCTATCCGCGAGCGCTGGGTCAGCCATATTTTGCAACAGGCGACGGCAACCCTCTGGGCCGGGGCGGGCGAGGTGCTGGCGCAGGCGCGGCAAGTCTATCACCGGCGGCGGCGGTTACTGGTAGAAAAACTGCAGCAGTTGGCTGGTTTCCCTTTGCCGCCGGGGGAAGGGCTGTATCTTTGGCTACCGGTGCGCTCGGAAACGGCCGCCTGCCAACTGATGGCGCAGCGTGGCTGGCTGGTGCAAAGCGGCGAACCGTTCCGGCTGAAAAGCGGCCCGGCGCTGCGCATTAGCCTGGCGAATGTGCCCGAGGAACAGTTGGCCACGCTGGCGCAAGACCTTAGCGCCGCCATGCAGGCCAATGTGCAGGTGAATTAAGGCCGTGGCGTGCGCAGGATATATCCGCAAATACTAGCTTACAGTCGTGTTAAATTCAGTGCGCTATAGCTAGATATAGCTAAATAGCGCCACGCGCTTTTGTGCGCTACTGCCTGATACGTGGCATATAGACGATGACAAACTCCTGAAGGGGAACGCCATGCCAGAAACGAAAACCCTTGGCACAGAACAACTCAGTGCGCCGCCTACCGCAACCCAGCTATTTACCGGCTTTCTGATGCTGGGGTTGATCGGTTTTGGCGGCGTGTTGCCGTTGGCGCGTAATATGTTGGTGGAAGAACGCCGTTGGTTAAGTGGCGAGCAATTCACTGAGCTGCTGGGCCTGTGCCAGTTTTTGCCCGGCGGCAATATCATCAACCTTTCCGTTGCCGTGGGGATGGAGTTTCGCGGGCTACGCGGGGCGCTGTGCGCCCTGCTAGGGTTGATCTGCGCGCCGACCGCCATCGTGATCGGGCTGGGGGTGGTGTACGCCCGCTATCAGAATGATCCTCATGTACAGCATGTGTTTGCCGGCCTGGCCGCCGCCGCCGCGGGGTTACTGTTGTCTACCGCCTTAAAAATGCTGCTGCCGCTGCGCGGCAAATGGTTGTCGTTAACCCTTGTTGCCACATGCCTGGTCGCCATCGCTTGGCTGCGTTTGCCCTTGTTGCCAACCATGCTGGTGTTGGCGCCGGTCAGTATTTTGCTGACATGGAAGATCCGCCAATGATGGGGGTATTGCTCTCGCTGGCGCTGATCTTCACCGAGCTTTCGCTGATGGCCTTTGGCGGCGGCGTGTCGATTCTGCCGGAGATGCAGCGCCAGGTCGTCGAAGTGCATCACTGGATGAGCGCCCAGGAATTCAGCGCGCTGTTCGCCATGGCGCAGGCGGCCCCGGGGCCGAATATGATGGTGGTGCCATTGATTGGTTGGCATGTCGCCGGTTGGGCCGGGCTGTTGGTGTCATCCGTGGCCAAGTTCGGCCCTTCGTCGCTGGTGACGCTGCTGGTGATGAACGCCTGGAAGCGTTTCAAGGATAAACCGTGGCGGCGCATTGTGCAGACCGGGCTGGTGCCGGTGACCGTCGGCCTGGTGGCGGCCAGCGGGCTTTTGATTGCTGAAGCCTCGGCCACCAATTGGCGGCTGGCGGTGTTGATCCTGTTGGCCACGGTCTTCGGCATGAGCAAACGCATTCATCCGTTGTGGGTGCTGGCTGGGGGCGCGCTGCTCGGTTTGTTGACGGCATGAAAAACAGGGCCCGCATGGGCCCCAGTGCATTATACCCAGCCTTTGCCGCGGAATTGGTGCATGGTTTTCGCCACGAACGCCATCTCTTCCGGGGTGCCGAGCGAGACGCGGCACCAGTTATCGGCCGGCGGAAACGCTCTGCCAACCAGGATGCCGGCGCTTTTCATCTGCTGCTGGTAATCCTTCAGCGGCACGTTGAGCTGATGAAAAACAAAGTTTCCCTCTGAAGGCAGGTAAGGGATCGCCAGCTGATCCAGCGCCTGCAGTAGGATTTGCCGCGCGGTGTCGTTGCTCTTTTTGCTGTAAGCAATAAAGGCGTGATCGTCCAGTGAAGCCAGTGCGGCATCCACCCCGCAGAAGTTGATTTTCTCACCGGCGACATGGTTGCCTAGCCGCGCGATGAGCGCCGGTTGGGCAACGGCATAGCCAACACGCATCCCCGCCATGGCAAAGATTTTCGAAAACGTTTTCAGCAGAATGACATTATCGGCGCCGTTATGAATTAACGGGCCGACGGAGCGGAAGCGACGATCGTTAACAAATTCGGCGTAGGCTTCGTCGACGATAAACAGCGTGTTGGCCGGTTTGCTGGCGATCCACGGCTCGATCAGATCCGCCGGCGTAATGGTTGATGTGGGGTTGTTGGGGTTCACCAAATACACCAGCGACGGGCCGGCGTAGCTTGCCACGGCATTTTTCAGGCCTTCGATATTGAACTGCCAGCCGTCGAGCATCGGCACTTTGGTGATTTTCATGCCAGCGATTTTGGCGAAGTGTTCACCATCACCATAGGTCAGTTCGGGGATCACCAACTGGGTATCCAGCGTGGCATAGGCCTCCACCGCGGCGCGAATGCCTTCGGAAGAGCCAGCGGTGAGCAGAATAGCGGTTTCCGGCACCTGATACTGGCTGGCCAACTTGCTGCGAAGGGCGATAATCTCGTCTTTGGCATAACGATTGGCTTTACTCACCGCCTCGCGCGCAGCGGCCTGCGCCTTGGGCGACATACCCAGCGGGTTCTCGTTGAAGTTTATGCGGATTGGGTGCTCTGCCGTCGGGGTTTGGAAATTGCTGACGCCGCTGGGGGCGGCGGCCAGCGCATTGCGCTGTAATCCCGCCAGTGCGACACCCCCCATCAGTGCGCCTGAAAGCTTTAATAATTGTCTGCGTTTGGCGTTCAATACGTTGTTTTCTGACATATCTACTTTCTCCTTGTAAAGAATCAAACTTCACTCAAGACAAAGCAGGATGTATGCCAATAGTTAATGTATTGATTTATATGATTAACTAAATAATGGTGCATTATAATGCATCATGATGATGCACTATAATGCACCGTGGTGATAACCCGTTCTTTTTATTGCGATACAGGGTACCTCTAAATCGTTATTGAGAATGATAATTAATTTCAATAACATCTACACTCCTTGTTATTTCTCTTTGTATCATTTTATGAAAATCAATCCTGTCATTTTGTCATCGACATTATTTTTCCCTTTGGGTTACACGCACGCAGAAAATAAATCCACGGTTAGTGAGGATACTATTCTAGTTTCAGCCGCGCGCAATGATGAACCTATCATCACGGCGCAAGACATAGATAAATACAGAGGCAGTTCTAATTCGAATATTTTTTCATCAATGACGTCCGTGCAGGCAAATAATATGCGCAATGAGGCAGGTGCTATTGATATTGGTATCCGGGGCTTACAGGGGGAAGGGCGGGTTCCGGTATTTATTGATGGCAGCCTGCAATCTACGCATACTTCACGTGGTTATCAGGGGACCAGTGACAGAACCTATATCGACGCTGATTTAATTAGCCGCGTGGCGGTGCAAAAAGGGGCGGCGGTTAATGCTTCGCCATTCGCATCCGGCGCTATTGGCGGGGTGGTTAATATCAAAACCCTTACGGTGGATGATATTGTTAACCCCGGCGAACAAAGTGGTTTTTTGATCAAACTGCGCAGTTACAACAATAATCGCAAGCCCGATATTCCCGATGACTACGAACAACAAAATTATTATCAACTGACGCCAAAGCCGAAGTCTCGCCAGTTCAACAATGGCTCGGCGACGGCGGCTTTTGGTTTTCGTGATGAGTTTTTTGATGCGGTAATTGCATACAGCGAACGGGCCTCGGGGAATTACTATGCTGGGAAGCACGGTTTTGCTCGCTATCACGAACCGGTGGTTACCCCGAATCATGAGGTGGTCAACACCAGTTTCCAGAGCCAGTCTTTCCTGGCGAAAATGGGGCTGCATACCAATAATGGCCAGGATTTTGAATTCGCTTACCGTAACCACCGGCAACAAGCCGGTGAGGTTTTGGCGGCCTATTGGTACCAAAACAACAACGACATAGATTTCAACCCACTGCCAGAGGGTGTTGAATCCATGCCGCAATGGGCGCTGGGCAGCGCTATCGTCAACAGCTACAGCGCCAGCTATGCCTATAAACCCTATGACAATGATTTAGTCAATTTGAACGTCGGCTTGTGGTTAACCGATGCCAACCTGCGGCAATACAACGGGTTGTGGGGCATCGGCGTCAATGCGCAACAATATTTGCACGCCTACAGCAACGATCGCAAAGGGGTGAGCGTTTATAATGAAAGTGCCTTGCAACGGCTGCCGTTGATTTTGCGCTATGGGGTGGCGTTGCAGGATGAACGGCTTAAACCTGAACAAGATGGCGTCATTCGGTTTAGCGATATTGCGGTAACTTCGCGTAACGGTAAAAGAAGCGAGAAAAGTGCGTTTATTAACGGGGAGCTTGATCTCTCCCCGCTGACTGTGTATATCGGTTTTAACCTGCACGCTGCGAAAATAACCGATTTCCAGAGTAATGAATCGCTAAACTACCGCCCAAAACTGGATGTGCTGTCTGAACTGGATTATCACCTGACGCCGACAACGGCACTGTTTTTTAAAGCGTCAAGAACCTATCGCATGCCGAGCCTTTATGAAAGCACGGTGTCAAATGAGGTGTTCAGCTACAACCCGTATAACCGGCTATCGCCAGAGATTTCATTGCAGCGTGAAATTGGGCTGAAAACTAAGCAGCAAGATCTTTTGTTGCCAGAGGACAAACTGGATCTTTCCCTGTCCTATTTCCGCAACAAGGTTAATGGCTTTATTTCCGGCGGTGTGTTGGATAAAACGCCGGACATGTCTGAATGGCGGGAGAATTATACCTTCATCAACTACGATAAGATGGATCTTTCCGGGGTTGAGTTATCGGCCAATTATGATGCAGGGCTGTTTTATACTCATGTTTCCGCGACTCTGTATACCGATACCCAGGTTTGCTCCCATTATCAGGCGCAGCGGGCCAACACCGATAACTGTAATAGCCTGGGATTTGCCTGGGGATTAACCCCCAGCCGCATTCCGGCCAAAAAGAATCTGGTGGTCAACGTGGGGAAAAAATTCATGGCGGGGGATCTGGATACCGGGGTGCGTTATAAATATCACTCCGCCAAAACAAACCCGTCGGATTGGCTGGTCGGCACTGGAGCGTCGCCGATTATTGATATCCCCTCGGGTTATCAACTTGATTTATACGGGCAATACCGGGTTAATAAAAACGCAACGCTGTTCGCCGCGGTGAATAATCTCACTAACCGTTATGATATTCAGCCGGGATCGGTGATCAGCATGCCTGAACCGGGGCGCACCGTCACTCTGGGGATTGATGTCCGGTTTTAAGCGTCGGTATGGGTTCGGCGGAGCACTTGGCTCCGCCGTTTTCTTTTGGCGCCGCCGGTTCAGGCCAACTTGCGCCGCCACAGCCGGGTGAAATGTTCGGGCTTACTGAACATCACCAGATTGCCCAACAGGATCAGGCACAGACCGAGCACGGCATTCAAGTGCCATTGATAGCCTTCATACAGGGTGGATATAGTCAGTGCCACCAGCGGGAACAGCAGGGTGCTGTAAGCGGCGGCACCGGCGCCAATGCGGCCTAACAGGATAAAATAGGCGGCGAAGGCGATCACCGAGCCAAAGATGGCCAGATACAGCAGCGATCCGATATAGCTTATATTCAAGGCGATCTGGAACGAAGCGCCTTGCGCCAGCGCGATGAACGCCATCAGGATGGCGCCGTAGCTCATGGCATAGGCATTGGTTGTTAACACGTCCAGCCCGTGGCGTTGGTGGCGGGCGCTGATCATGTTGCCCAGTGAGAATCCATAAGTCCCCAGCATACTCAGGCCAATGCCCTTCAACAGCTCTGGCGCCAGCTGCGTGGCGTGCAGATCTTGCCAGAACAGGGCGATAATCCCAGTCAGCCCCAAGATCACCGCCGGCAACAGATTGGGCGTCGGGCGTTGGCGGAAGAAAATCATGCCGTTCAGCGCGTTGAATAGTACCGCCATAGAAAAAATCACCGATTCTAAACCGCTGCTGATGTAGGCCGCGGCATGATAGAAGCAGTAAAAGTTGAAGCCAAACACACAACAACCCTGGATCATGCAGAACAGATGGTCACGCGGGCCGATCCGCCGCAGGCGGCGCAGCAGCAGCAACACCGCCAGCAGGGTGATCGCCGAGATCAGAAAGCGGTAGCTGATGGAAACCGGGATCGCCACCGTTCCCTGTTGTTGTAATGTTATCGCAATCCAGGTGGTGCCCCAAATCAGCACCACGGCAAGGTACAACAGCGCGTTCATTATTGACTCCGCAAAACGAAAAAAACAGAGCGCCAGTATCACCGCCTTGCCCGTATGCCGCTTGTAGGTGGCTGCGTACAGTTGCATATTCTTGCGCTTTTTTCATTACGGTGAACCACAACGGCTGGTATCCGGGCGGGCGGCTCTTTACACTGAAGCGGTAGGGCAAGAAAAGGGGGAGCCATGTCCAGCTATCAAGCATTCGAAACACTGAGTGAACACCGGGCCACGTTGCACAACAATGTGTTGCTGGCATCCGGCGTGGAGCTGGCCGCCTGGTCCAACAGCCATGACCGCATTACGCAGGAAAGCGCCGATCACCACACCCTGAGCTTGTACGTTGCCGACGGCTACGAGTGCTATCAAAAAACCGCCAACGGCTGGAAAAACGGCGGTGGGCCGGATCGCTTCTGTATTATGCCGCGCCAGTATGAATCCACCTGGGACGTGCGCAGCGATCTTTCTTTTGTCCACCTGTACTGCACCGATCGCCACCTGCGCCAATTGGTGGAGCAAACCTGGGATCGTAGCCCGGCCGCCATCCAGTTGGAACCGCGCTCGTTTGCCGAAGATCAGCAAATTACCTTGCTCTATCGTCAGTTCCTGCTCAACGTCGACTGGCAGGATCGCGCCAACCAGCTGGCGCTCAGTAGTGCCTCGTCGATGCTGATGTCGCACCTGATACAGCATTATACCCATCTGCAATGGCGCTTGCCGTCGGTGCGCGGCGGCCTGGCGCCGGTGGTATTAAAACGGGTGTGTGATTATATCGCCGGCCATTTGGATCAACCGCTGCTGCTGGCGGATCTGGCCGCACAGGCCGGGCTGAGCGAATTCCATTTCGCCCGGATGTTCAAACACAATACCGGGTTGGCACCGCACCAGTATGTGATGCGCGCGCGCTTGCAGCAGGCCAAACATCTGCTGTGCCATAGCCGATTGCCGTTGACGGAGATCGCGCTGGCCTGCGGTTTCAGTTCGGCCAGCCACTTCAGCAACCGTTTTAAGGCCGCCTATGGCCTGGCGCCGATGCGTATGCGCCAGGCGCAGTAATCCTCCGCAAAATAGCAGGGGCCGTAGAAACGGCCCCTGGCGCAAGATGTTATAACGCTGAGTGGTTGGCTACTTGTTATCCTGTTCTACCGCATCGTACAACTGCTCCAGAATATCCGGGAATGCCGACTGCACGCGGTTCCAACTGGGGACAAAGGGTTTATCCCCTGGGCTTTCGCTGAAGGCTTGCCCGGCATGGGAAATCACGTTGGAAAACAGCTCCACCGCCGATTCCTCGCTGTGGCGATCGAACTTCAGGCCGTTCATTTTGGCATCGTGCTCAAACGCATCAATCATATCCAGCGCCGTGCGGTAATAGGTGGCGCGCAGCACGCGGAATGAATCGCTGGTAATGTTTACCCCCAGAATGGCCAGCTTGCGGTATAGCGCCTTGGTGATATCGACGGCCATGCGCTGCAGCCCGGCCTGAGGATCGTTTTCCGACATCGGCTGGTGTTTATGATCGTAGTTATCGGCTATATCCACCTGGCAGATGCGGCTGGTTGCGGTATTGCGGTGGATTTCCGACAGCACGCCAATCTCAAGCCCCCAGTCGCTGGGAATGCGCAAGTTATTGAGGATGTGGGTGCGCATGGCGAACTCACCGGAAAGCGGGTAGCGATAACTGCGCAGGTAATCCAGGAAATCGGAATTACCGTACACTTTTTGCAGTGATTTCAGCAGCGGGAACACCAGCAGGCGGCCCACGCGGCCATTCAGTTTGCCATCCGCCACGCGGGCGTAATAGCCCTTACAGAAGTCATAGTGGAAGTTGGGGTTCGCCACCGGGTACAGCAGGCGCGCCAACATGCGGCGATCGTACGTGACAATGTCACAATCGTGCAATGCTACGCAACTGCTGCGGTGTGATGCCAGCGTATAGCCCACACAGAACCACACGTTGCGGCCCTTGCCGGGTTCATCCGGCGCCAGCTTTTCCGCCTGCAGCCGATCGGCGATCGCTTTCAGGCGCGGGCCGTCGTTCCACAGAATGCGGTGGCGTTGCGGCAGGCGCGAGAAAAATTCTTTGGCGTGCTCAAACTGCTGCTGGTCGGCGCGATCCAACCCGATGATGATCTCTTCCAGATAGGGCACCTGCGCCAGAATTTCCACGATGCGATCCAGTGCCGGGCCTTCTAGCTCGGAATACAACGAAGGCAGTATCAGCCCCATGGTATTGCGGCCAGAAAAGACCTGCAGTTCATACTCCAGCTCGGCCAAATCACGGTTGGCCAGGTTATGGAAATTGGTGATGATGCCGTCTTGATAAAACTCGCTCATGGCTGCTTCTCCAGAAAATGGTCTAATCCTTCGCTCCAGCCCTGTGGCCCCGCCTGGCGTGTGCGGTACAGTTGGCCGGCAAAGTCGCTCGGAAAATCAATCGCAGTATCTTGCTGCCCCCGGATCGCGACGGCATAGTCCGCGGTGCTTAGCAGGGGGATATCATTCGGGCCGTCGCCCAGGCAAAGCGTAGTGACCGGCTGTTGCCGCCGGCGTTGGTAGTATTCGGTTAGCCAGCGGGCGGCATGCCCCTTGCTGACGTTTTCCCCCATGACGTGATAAAAACGGCCGCCCTGGGTCAAGGTTAGCCGGTGCTGCGCCAGTTGGCTGCGAAATGCGCTTAACTGTTCATCATTTCCCAGCCAGCGGAGCGGCTCTGAGCCGGCGCGTCGGCGCGCGCGTTGGGCGTCCGCCAGCGGCAGGCCGGTCCAGGCAGCCACCGTGGCATCATCCACATCGGCGAAGCCTTGAAATGAGAATTGCCTGCGGGCGCGCAGCTCTGCCAAGGTGGCGCGCAGGGTGGCGTAATCGGCGCCGAACACTTTATCGGCTTCCTGCCAATCGGTGGGGAATACAATTTGCGCGCCGTTCTCTGCAATAAATGGCAAATGCGTCAGATTAAGCTGCTGTTGCAGTAGGCTGACTTCCGCCGCCGTTTTACTGGTCGCGATAATCAAGGGGACCTGATGCCGAGCCAGGCGATCCAGCCACGGTTGCGCCGCATCCCAGCGATAGCTGTGATGATCCAGTAGCGAACCGTCAAGATCGCTAAACAGCAACAGATTGGGACTCAATTTCAGCATTTCCTCTCCATTCTCTCGTGAGTCATTCGCCGGTAAACAAAGGGGATGTCTCGATTGTGGGCGGGCCAGGAAGCCGTGTGACGAGCAATGCGGTAAGGTGGGCGATTAGCGGTGGATAGGGCCTCCTGTAGCCAAAAAAGCGTGATTTAACTCACACTTAACCCTAGCGATAAATTGTTGATTGTGCAAGTTTGCGCCGATTGCCGAAAACGCAGGCCGCGGCGCTGGGTTTAAAATCAGGGGGAGACAGACAAGGGAAGCGGGCAGGCCAGGCAGGCAAAGGGGCGTTGCCTGCCGAAGGTATTTTACGGCGTCGGCCACTGGGTAGGGGTTTGGCTCATGACATCGATAAACGCGTCTTTCACCACAGACCAGAAATACGTCATGCCTTCCTGGCTGTATTCCACACCCATCAGCCCCATCACGAACCAAATGCTGGTGAAGATCCCTAGGCTGCTGAACATGAATGCCATGCCGTGGTGGCTGGTTTTACGGCAAAGCACGTTTAACTGGCTGGCGAAAAACATCATCACTGCGCTCAGCAATTCCCAGCGCATCATGATAAAACCGGTAGCTATGGCACTCATCGAACCTTGGATCCTATGTTGCTTGCAGCGCGCACCCGCCCAGCGTGCAGCGCTGAAGGAAACGGTGTGCATTGCGATAAAATAAAAAGGGTAGTAGACACCAAAATGTGATGTAGGTCACATTATAGCATTGAGATGATGGCGTGCTCAATACATGAGCACCTGCGGCCGGCAAAGATATTTATCGTTAAATCGCCTAACCGTTTGTCGCAGCCGGCAACACCAATCGCGTTTACTTTTACTTTTTTACAAACTGCAATCTTATAACCAAACCCGGCGGGGTAGACTGGCATTCTGAGATAAACCGAATAAAAACGTAGGGTTAAACGTGTTGCCGCCATCCCGCAAAAAGGTCAGTAATTATTCTTCCGCTCGCTTTGCCTGGCTTTGCGCCGGCATCCTGGTTTGCTTTTTTCTGCTGATGTTTCGGGTTGGCTATTTGCAACTGCTGGAAAATCAACAATTGGCCAGTCAGGCAGACCAGCGCTCGGTGCGTACCCAGGTGGTGCCCACCAACCGCGGCATGATTACCGATCGCAATAATGAAGCGCTGGCGGTCAGCGTCTCGTCCAAAGACATCGTGCTCGATCCCAAGCACATCCTGGATAGCGGTGTGGATTTGAACAATGAGCGTTGGCAAAGCCTGGCCAACGTGCTGAAGCTGCCGCTGCCGGTAATTCAGCAACTGATCCACAATAATGCGCGCAAGCGTTTCGTCTATCTGGCGCGCAAGGTGGAGGACGATAACGCCAACTACATCAACAAACTGCACCTGGTCGGGGTGAGCAGTGAACAGGATTTCAGCCGCTTTTACCCTATGGGGCAAGACGCCGCCGGGCTTATCGGCATCGTCGGGCAGGATAACCAGGGGCTGGAGGGGATTGAGTTGGGCTTTAATCACCTGTTGCAGGGCAAGAACGGCCTGCGGGTGTACCAAAAAGACGGCAACGGCGCGATCATCAACGTGCTGAAAAATGTGGATCCGGTGCCGCCGCCTAATGTGACGCTGAGCATTGATAAGTTTATCCAGTATGTGCTGTTTGCCCAAATCCGCGACGGCGTGATCGCCAACCAGGCGGATTCCGGCTGTGCGGTGTTGGTTAAGGTCAGCACCGGCGAAATTCTGGGCATGGCTAGCTACCCGTCCTTCAATCCCAACAACTATGCCAATACGCCGGCAAAGGATATCCGCAACGTTTGCAGCAGCGACAGTTTCGAACCTGGTTCAACGGTGAAGCCAGTGGTGGTGATGGTTGGGCTGGATCGTAATCTGATCAGGCCCGACACGGTGCTGGATACCACGCCATATCGGGTTAACGGCCATCTGATCAAAGACGTGGGGCACTGGACCAAGCTGACGGTGACCGGCGTGCTGCAAAAATCCAGCGATATTGCGGTATCTCATATTGCCCTGGCGATGCCGGCAACGGTGCTGCCGGATGTCTACCAGCATTTTGGCCTGGGCCGCCCGACCGAGCTTGGCATCGGCAACGAGAGCAGCGGCTACCTGCCGTCGCACCGCAGCCGCTGGGCGGATATTGAACGCGCGACGTTTTCATTCGGTTATGGCCTGCGCGTCACTCCGCTGCAAATGGTGCGCGAATATGCGGCCATCGGCGCGTTTGGCGTCTATCGTCCACTGTCGATCACCAAGGTCACGCCGCCGGTGATGGGGCAACGCATCATGTCGGAAAGCGTGGTCAGATCGGTGGTGCATATGATGGAAAGCGACGCCCTGCCGGGCGGCAGTGGGGTGAGCGCCGCTGTGCCTGGCTACCGGCTGGCGATCAAGACCGGTACCGCCGAAAAAATGGGCGCCAACGGCAAATACGACGGCGGCTACATCAACTATACCGCTGGCGTGGCACCCGCCAGCGATCCGCAGGTTGCACTGGTGGTGATGGTCAACAACCCGAAAGCGGGCAAGCACTTTGGGGGATCGGTTGCCGGGCCGGTATTTGGCAAAATCATGGGGCAGGTGCTGGAGCACATGAACGTGTTGCCGGATGCGCAACCGTTGAATGTGATCAATACCGCCAGCCGCTATGCCGGCAGCATGGCGACGCCGCAGTAAAAATAACACCGGGCCGACAAAACTTACTTAACCCTCCGGCGGCAGAAGCCGCCCGGATGGCAAACTGCCCACTGGCTCACACTTTACATCTGGCAATCCATGAAAGAAAAGGCGGCGGTGCTGATCGGTAACGTTGGCGTGAGTGACACGGTGTTGTTGCGCGCGCTGATGGATGGCCGCCTCTTCAGCGGTATGCTGCCTTTTGAACTACCGTCGTCGATGGAAAGCGTGCGTGAGCAACATTCCGCTGCACCACACGACAGTGACAAACCGCTTTACCCGACCGGATTTGGGCTACTTTACGCTTGGGTTTGATTATATTCCGGTGGCGTGGCGCGCCGCTGGAATATGGCAGAAGGGGGATTAACAATATATTGCGGGCCACGGCGGGAAAATAACGGCCGCGGCCGCTGACTTCTCTGATGCTTAACGGCTGGTCTGGTGGCCGATAATGCCGCCCAACGCCGCGCCGCCAAGCGTACCCAGTGCGCTACCGTGGGTTAGAACGGCGCCACCGACGGCACCCACCCCGGCACCAATCGCCGTATTACGATCGCGGTTAGACATACTTCCGCACGCAGTCACAGAAAGCGTTGCCAAAATCAAAACGGTTACGCCAGCAGCACGTTTAATGTTCATAGGTATTCCTTGGTAACAATTCTTGTTAATAAAAAACCAAAGGTAACAATTTAAAGCATCGTTAAATGTTGGGATGAATGTATTCCGTCGCAGGGAAATAAAACAGGGAAATATTCTTAATTTAATGGATTAGTGGACGAATGATAAAACGATGTGTCGGCTATCGCGATTTATGGCGTTATCTGAAGATAAATAAAAAACAGGTGGCGTGGCTATTACCCATAACCTGGCAATAGCCACGTGTTTTAGTAGCTTTCGCCAAAGCCGAAAGAACCGTCCTGCAGGCAAATCTCTGCCGCGAACTGTGCGCCTTTTTGCAAACTTGCCGCAATGGCGTTGCTCTGGCAGAAGGCTAACAGGAAGGCGGTAATGAAGGCGTCGCCGGCGCCCAGCGTATCACGCGGCACCACTTGCAAGGCTGGTTGTTCAAACAACTTGGCGCCGTCAAACAGCCATGCGCCCTGTGCGCCACGGGTGGCGATCGCATAGCGGCAGCCCGCGCCGACCGCCGCTTCCAGCAATTGCTTGCATGCCGCTGGTTCAAGATCGGCGCAGGAAAAGAAGGCGAAATCGAGCCACTGGCACAGCGGCAGCGCCGTCTCTGGGTTAAAGTCGTCCGAAAAATCATAGGACAACAGGCCCGGCAGGGCGTGCAGTGCAGGCAACAGCGGGTCAAGATAGCTGTAGCAACTGGTATGGATCAGGGAAAAACCGCGCAGATAGTCCGTATCGTCAAGCACGAAATCCATCGGGGTGGTTTTCCGGATGCCGCCCTGGTTGGAGCCGATGAAAATACGTTCCCCTTGTTCAACCGTCAGGCTTGCACAGCCGTTTGGCCCAGCCACCTGGCGGCAACGCGAAATGTCGACATGATGTGCCGCCAACGCCCGTTGCACCTGCTGGCCCGCGGCGTCGTCGCCGAACAGGCCCAGATAGGCCGCCTGCGCCTGCAGCAGCTTCGCGTAGACGCTGAAGTTAAGCGCGTTGCCCCCGGGGTAGCGGATGCGCAGATGGGCGTATTGATCGACGACGTTATCGCCTATTCCTATCACTTTCATTACATAATCTCACGGGGTTATGCCACCGTGCAGGCACGGCGGCAAGGCAGGTCAGTAAGGGACTTTGCCCATATAGCGGCGCGTTTCCAGCGAGTGCTGCCGAATCGCGGCCAGCGCGGCGCGGTATTCGCAGATAACGCGGTAAAACAGCACTGGGTTAAAGAATTCCTGCACGCTGGCAGGCAGTGCGTCCAACCCAAGTTCTTGAGCATCAATGATCTCAACCTTTTCGGCATACTGCGCCAGAAAATCGCTAACCCGCTGATCCAGCGCGCGGGTGCGGCCGGCGTTCATCAACAGAATATGCGGCGTCTGCGCATCAGTCACTTCAAACGGGCCGTGGAAAAACTCACCGCTGTGAATAGCGGCGGCATGCAGGCGCTGCATTTCCATCAGCGAACAGATCGCCGCGCCATACGCCATGCCGAATGAGGCACCGCTGGAGAGAATGTAAAACAGCGATTCACGTTGGTAACGCTCGGCAAAGGCGGCACAGCGCGGCTGCACCTGGCGGCAGGCGGCGGCAATCACCGGCTCCAATTGCGCAAGCGCCTGCTGGAAGTCTGCATAATGCGTATAGCCTTCCGTTTGCTGCAACAGCTCAACGCACAGCCCCAGCATCAGCGTCGCCGGGTTTTCCTGGGCGTCTGCGTGGTCACCCCACGTGTAGAGCATATTGTGATCGGCATGTTCGGCAAGCTGCGAATGCGGGTTATGCGTCAGCGTGACGGTTTGCGCGCCGCGTTGCTGCGCCAGCGCGGCGGCGGCCACCGATTCCGGCGTATTGCCGCCGTGTGAACACACGATCGCCAGCGAATGGGCGCCCAGCGCTTTGGGTGGCACGTGCACGAATTCATTTGCCGTCATGATGCTGCTGTACAACGTGGCCGATTCGCTGTCCAGGAAGTATTTGGCCGGGTACATATCAACCAACGAACCGCCGCAGGCAATCAGGTAAACGTGCTGTATTTTGCCCTGGCATGCCTGTACCACGGATTCAATGATTTTTCTGGTGTTCATAACTTACCTTTGATTGATCACAATAAAAAATGGCGGCATCAGTTGCCGTAAATATCAAAATTGAAATAGCGTTTGGCGATCTGGTCGTAAGTGCCGTCGCTGTGCAACTTGGCGATCGCCTGGTTAAGCGCCGCCAGTAATTCCGGGTTGTCTTTGCGTAGGCCAATGCCAGTGCCGGGGCCAAAGATGTCCGGATCGTTCACGCGTTGTTTCACCTGGATAAAGTCTTGGCCTTCGGGTTTATCCAGCAATGAAAGCGCCTGCACGGTGGCGTCATCCAGCACGGCGTCCACGCGGCCGACGATCAGATCGGCGTAGGCGGCGCTGGCGTCCGGGTAGGGAACAATATTCACCCCGTGCGCCTGCCAATATTTTTTCGCGTAGGTTTCAAACACCGAACCGCTTTGCACGCCGACGGTTTTACCGCGCAGGGCGTTAACATCCGGGGTCAGCCCGCTGTTTTTCTTCACGACGATATAAGCCGGCGTGTTGAACAGCTTGTCACTGAAAGCGATCGATTTTTTCCGTTCATCGGTAATCGACATCGAAGAAAGAATGGCGTCAAACTTGCGCGCCTGCAGCGCGGGAATTAGCCCGTCAAAACTGCTTTCCACCCAAACGCACTTCACCTTAAGCTCGGCGCAGATCGCGTTGCCGAGTTCGATATCAAAACCCGCCAGCTTGCCCTGCGGGGTTTTATATTCGAAAGGTGGGTAGGTTGCGTCGGTGCCGAAACGGATCTGCTGCAACGGCGGCGCGGCGAATGCGGCGTGGCTGGCGGCAAGCGCCAGTACCAGCGCCGCGGGTGACAGAAACCTCATCTTGCCCATACTTCCCCCTGGTGATGTTAAAAATACCAAAAAATAGACCACGAAATAAATCTAGCCTGATATTTAAACTTTTGGCAATGATTTTTGCGGATAATTAGACCAAAATGGTGATATAAGGATTGAGCGTTTTCTTGTGGTCTGGTATTTGCAGCGCTTATGTTCGCCGGGTAAGACAATGAAGAGTAGATAAAAAGCCATGTTATGGTTTATTTTTGACAATATCACGATGGGTATTAACGGGTGAAATTAGACCATGAATGAATTAGCTGGCACATCGCGCCGCCCGCGTAAATCCTACCTGGTGGCGAAAGAAGCCCTGAAGGGGATGCTACACTCGGCGGAATACAGCGCCGGCGATCAAATTCCGCCGGAGCGCGAGCTGGTGCAATTGTTGGGCGTCAGCCGTATGACGTTGCGGAAAATGATTGCCGAATTTGTTCAGGACGGTGTGTTGGAAAGGCGCGGTAACCAGGGCACTTACCTGGCGCACAGTGCGATAGAGCGGCCATTGACACAGCCGATACAGCAGGGGATCAGCAAAATCGTCGAGCTGAATGCCGCCACGCCCAGCAGCCGCCTGATCCTGTTCCATGAAGCCAATGCCAGCCAGCGCATCGCCCAGCGCCTGCAGATCGCAGAGGGTGAACCGATCGTGATGATTAAGCGGTTGCGCCTGGCGGATGGCAAGCCGTTCTGCCTGGAAACCAGCTTTTTGCCGCGCAGCAAAGTGCCCACGCTGCAGGCCGGCGATCTGCAGCAGGGGGAATCGCTGTATCAGCTACTGCGCGAGCGCTATCAGTTGCACGGCGAGGCGGACGAAGGGCTGATCAGCGTGGCGGCGATGACGGAAGATGAGCAGCAACTGCTGGAAGCGCCGGCCGGTAGCGCGGCGCTGGTTTACCGCGGTGTGATTTTTGACGCAAGCCAGCGGCCGCTGGAATACCTGGTTTCGGTTAACCATCCGGATCGCGTTTCTTTCAAAATCGGCTATTCGATCAACCACGGTATGCGTTAGGCCGGCGGATGAAAACTCCTGTCGGTAGGTGGCAAAATGCCCTAAGATAATTGTGGATTGGGGCATTCCTCTGATAACAGATAAAAAGAGAGCCTAGCATTATGGAAATCAAGGACTACTACGCCATTCTGGGCGTTAAACCCGCGGATGACATCAAGGCGATCAAAACCGCTTACCGCAGGCTGGCAAGGAAATACCATCCCGATGTCAGCACCGAACCCGATGCCGAGGCCCGGTTCAAGGAAATCGCTGAAGCCTATGAAGTGCTGAAAGACAGCGAACGCCGTGCCGAATACGACGAAATCCTCAAACACCGCAACGATCCCAACTTTGGCCGCGCTACCAACCATCAGCAGCAGGAACACGCCTACAGCGGCAACGCCGAAGACTTTTCCGACTTTTTCTCCTCTATGTTCGGCGGCCACGCCCGCAGTCAGCAGCACCGCCAGGCGCATGCGATGCGTGGGCAAGATGTCGAAATGCCGGTGGCGATGTTCCTGGAAGAGACGCTCAGCGAACAGCAGCGCACCATTCGCTATCAACTGCCGGTGTATAACGCCTTTGGCCTGGTAGAGCAGGAAACCACCAAAACCCTGAATGTGAAAATCCCGGCTGGTGTGGGCGACGGCGAACGTATCCGCCTTAAAGGGCAGGGCTCGCCCGGCATCGGCGGCGGGGCGAACGGCGATCTCTATCTGGTTATCCAAATCGCACCGCACCCGTTGTTCGACGTGGTTGGGCACAATCTGGAAATCGTACTGCCGCTGGCGCCATGGGAAGCGGCGCTGGGGCGCAAAGTCTCGGTGCCCACCCTGAAAGACAATATCCTGCTGACCATTCCTGCCGGTAGCCAGGCCGGGCAGCGCCTGCGGGTGAAGGGCAAAGGGCTGGCCGGTAAAAAAACCACCGGCGATTTGTTTGCGGTCATCAAAATTGTGATGCCGCCGAAGCCAGACGAGAAAAGCGCGGCGCTGTGGAAACAGCTGGCCGAAGAGCAACAAGGCTTCGATCCGCGCAAAGAATGGAGTAAAGCATAATGACAACGCTACATGTCACCTTTACCGTAAGTGAGTTTTGCCTGCATACCGGTGTGACGGAGGACGAACTGGCCGAAGTGGTCGGCCTGGGTGTGATTGAACCCTGCAATACCGAGGCGGATAATTGGTTGTTTGATGAACAGGCGCTGTTCTATTTCAACCGTGCCTACCGCCTGCACCGGGAGCTGGCGATCGACTGGCCCGGCATCGCGGTTACGCTGGGGTTGTTGGACGATATCGCACAGTTGCGTAAAGAGAATGAACAATTGCGCCGTAAGTTGGAAAGGTTCACCGGCGGTTTTTAAACGCCTTGCTTCAGTCAGTTGCCCTTGGCCCCTCTTGGGGGCCAAGGTGGCAGCGGAACGTTCAAACACTCATGCATTGCCTTGCGCGCGGCTCAAGGGCGGCGGCGCCGTTTTGGGCGTGATTTTGCAATGGTAGTCGCAGTATTGCAGCAGCGTATGCTGGTGGCTGATCACAATCACGATCGCCTCCGGCAAAGCACGTTTTATCATCTGCAACAGTTCCCCTGCGCTTTCTTCGTCCAGGTTGCTGGTGGCTTCATCCAGGCACAGCAGCGCCGGTTGGTTCAGCAGTGCGCGGGCCAGCGACAGCCGCTGTTGTTCGCCGCCCGACAAAATATCTCCCCAGTTCTTTTTCTCCGCCAGCGCCGGGATCAAATAGGGTAACCCCACATCTTGCAGCGCCTGCTTAAGCTGCGGCGTGCTGAATGCGATCACGCGCGGATAGCTTAGCACCGATGCCAGGGTGTCTTCCGGCAGGTAAGCCTTCTGCGGAATAAACAGCTGCCTGCCGCGTGGGAGTTGCCATGTGCCGGTGATCTCCTTTTGTAGGCCGGCCAGCCCCCGCTGCATTGACGATTTGCCAATGCCGCTGGCGCCGCTGATCATCAGCCAGTCGCCAGGGGAAAGGCATTGATTCACTGGGTTAAACAGCGGGGCGCCGAGCTGGTTACAAGGGGAGAAGTGTTGGAAAAAAAACAGGCTGCCGTCGCGCGCATAGTTCACCGCCGTGGGCAGATTGCGCATACTCTGCTGGAAGCGCCAAAGGCGATCCACAGTGGCGGACCAGGCGGCAAGCTGGCGGTAAGAATCGATAAACCAACCAAACGCATCAAGCACATAGCTAAATGCGCCGCGCACCTGCATGATGGTTCCCAGCGTAATCTGCCGGCTGATATACAACGGCAGCACGGCGAACAGCGGTAGCATCAGGCTCAGGCGAAAGTAGCTGGTGATGAAGCTTTCCAGTTTGAATTCACGCAGCATCAGGCTCCGCCAGTTGCTGACGATCCCGGAGAAAAAACCATGCGCGCGCCGCAATTCGGCGCGTTCGCCGTGGTAAATCGCCACTTGTTCTGAATGTTCGCGAATGCGCAATAGGCTGGCGCGGTAGTCCGCTTCGGCCCGTTGTTTTTCACCGTTGAGATCGTGCAGCGGGCGGCCAATCCGGTGCGCCAGAAAACTGCTGATAAAGGCGTAAATCAGCGCGATCCACACCAGGTAGCCGTGAAGGACGATATCCATGCCCATGAAGGTAAAGCGCTGTTCACCGGAGAGCTGCCACAGTATGAAGATAAAGGAAAATAGCCCGGTGACGTTTTTTAACAGTGAGAGGAACAGCTCCAGGCTTTGTTCGATCAGCAGACGAATATCTTCGGCAATACGCTGATCCGGGTTATCCGGCCCGTTGCTGCGCCCAAGGTGGTAGTGGGTATGCCGCCGCAGCCATTCGGTCTCATAGCGCAGCGTCATTTTTTGGCGCCAGTGGATAATCAGCGCCTTGCGGCACCAGTTGCTGCTGACCACCAGTAAAACAAACAGCAGCGTATAGCCGGCGTATTGATAGCCTAACTGCCAGGGAGAGGCATGTTGGAAATACTCCGCCAGCGCATCGTAAAACGCCCGGCTCCAGTTGGTGTACTGAACGCTGACCCAGACAATCCCCAGCGTGGCGCCGACGGTGCCGGCCAGCAGTAGCCAGGAATACCATTCGCGCGGGTGGTTCCAATAGGGCTTAATCAGAAGAAAAAAACGTTTGAGAATTAACATAATAAGTAGCCGCACCCACAGGGTGCGGCTTGGGTTCCTTTGCGCCCGATCAGTACGTCCACTTCACATTGAATACCACATTGCGTGGCTCGCCGTAGAAGTTGTAGCCATTGATGCTGCGGTTGTTCAACGTGAGGTAATAGGTCTTATCGGTCAGGTTATTGCCCGTCAGGCTCAAGCTGAGGTTTTTACTGTAGTGATACGTCACGTTGGCGTTGTACAACGTGTAGCCGCCCTGATGAATGTTATACACGGTGTCGGTATCGGTCTGCGCCGTCATCCCGGCGCCGATGGTCCACTGATTCAGTTGGCCCGGCAGGGTATAGCTGCTGTACAGTTTGAACATATGCTGCGGCGTATAGGGGCTGTATTTTTCCCCCTTCGAACCGTCGTCATCGTCTTCCAGCCGTTTGGTATTGGTCAGCGTATAGCCGGCGTAAAGTTGCCAGCCGTCGGTCAGTTTGCCCGACATTTCCACTTCCACACCCTGGCTTTGTATTTTCCCTTGCGCACTGTAACAGTCATCGCTGGTCGGGCAGTCGGTGTCTGCAACCGGGAGGTTGGCCTGGATAATACGGTACAGCGCCACCGAAGCATTCAGGTCGCCATCAAAAAAGGCGCCTTTGATCCCGGTTTCATAATTTTTCCCAGTTACCGCCGGCAATAAGGCGTTGTTGCGATCGGGGTAGTCCTGCGGTTTGTAGATATCGCTGTAGCTGAGATACCAGGTGTAATTATCAGCAAAGTCCCACAGCAGGCCGGCGTAAGGGATCAGCTTATCGCGCACTTTATAGCTGTTGGCATGGTTGGTGACGCCCGTAGCACGGTTGGTGTTGTACATGTCGTAGCTGTAGGCACTGTAGCGGCTGCCGAGGATCAGCTTCCAGTTATCGGCCAGCTCAAAACGGGTGGTGGCGAACAGTGCACGCTGATAGACACGGTACTGATAGCGGCGGGTGTAATCCGGCCAGTCGGGTTCGGCCAGCGCATTGGGCTGCCAGCCATAGATATCCACCGCGTCGCGGTTAGCCACCGTGCCAAACAGATTATCGAAGTTCTCTTTTTGGTAATCCCCGCCGAACACCAGCTCATGGCTGCGCCCCAGCCAGTCAAACGGGCCGCTTAAGGTCAGGTTATAGCCCCATTGGTCGGATTGGTTATCACGCTGGATAGCATTATAGAGTGTCGGCGTAGTGCTGCCATAAACCCCAATCGCCTTGCTAACCGCCGTGCCGCGCGTGTAGTTCAACGCGCTTTTCAGCGCCCAGTCGTTGTCGAAGTTGTGTTCAAACTCAATGAAGGGATTGATTTTCTCAAACGTGATGCGGTTCCAACTGGCGCCCAGGAAGGTGGAGCGCGGCAGTTTGAGATCGCTATAGTCGCTGGCCATCGGCACGCCGTACAGATTGGGCACGGTGTGGGTTTTTTGCCAGTTAACGCCGGTGGTGACGGTGGTATCCGGCGTGATATCCCAGGCCAGAGTACCGTACAGCACCTGGCGATCGCTGTCGACGTAGTCAACGAAACTCTGTTTATCCTGATAAACGCCAACGAAGCGGCCGCGCACTGTGGCATCGTCGTTCAATGGGCCGGAGACATCCACCGTGCTGCGGTAGTTATCCCAGCGGCCGGCGCTGACATCGGCGGTGGCACGGAAATCGTAGGTGGGTTTTTTGCGCACCAGGTTCACGGTGCCGCCGGGTTCGCCATTGCCCTGCGTCAGGCCAGAGGCGCCGCGCAGCACTTCCAGGTGATCGTAAATCGCCAGATCGGGCGATTCGCTGGAGGATTCTGAGTAGCCCATGCCGGAGACGCTGTTCTGGAACGATGAGTTAACCCCGTCTTCCTTGACGTTATCCATGCTGAACCCACGCGATTGGAACTTCACCTGATACGAGCTTTGGTTGACGACATTGATTCCGGTGGTTTGGCTCATGGCATCATCAAGCGAAGTCATATTCTGATCGTTCATGCGTTGGCGGCTTACCACGCTGACCGACTGGGGTGTTTCGCGCGGTGACAGCGCCAGGCCCGTCGCCGTAGACATCTGTTTAGTGGTGTAAGAGGCGGTGTCTTCAGTGGTGGCGCCGTAATCCGATGCGGCCGTTACCAGCAAATTCTCTTCGCCGCCGGTGCGGGCCAAGAGATAACTGCCATCGGGCTGGCGCAGGGCCGTGAGCCTTTTCCCGGCCAGCAGGGCTTGCAGGCCGGCATCAACGCTGTATCGCCCCTCAAGCGCGGAACCATTAACGCCCTGGGCCTGGGTTGCGTCAGCCAGGCGGATGCCGGCCTGGCGGGCAAACTGCGCAAGCTGCACGGAAAGCGGCCCGGCCGGGATCTGGTACTGTTTAGCCTGCGCCATTTCGGCGGCATACACAGGTTGGATCCCTGAAGTCACGGTACCGGTCAGCAGCAGTAAATGGATGGCGGTTGCCAGAGGCAGGCGGCGTAATGGGTGGACGTGCGGCGTTGTCGATTGTACTGACATAATTTTCCTGAAAACGAAGTATTGAAATCGCGTTGTTATTCACGCCTTATGCCGCACAACAGAGCACCGTCCGCGTGCAGTTACGGCAAAAATGGCCTTGGCGCCATCCCGGCGGTCCAATATTGCGCGGGCATTCAGCCGGTGGCGGGCGAGGGCGACGTCGTAGGTCAAATTCACCGCATCAGACACCAAGCTGAACCGTTATAGCTAAAATTTTAGCTTCAGCCGTGATCGCTGTTCTAGAACGATACATATATGCTTTTTAGCGCTAAAAAATAATGGATTTATACCGTGCAAGCCTTTTTGGCGTGATGTTTATCACAAAAAATTGTATGGAAGTGTATATTTACATGAGAATGGTTTTCATCTCAAACAAAATGTTGTAGCGATACTCGCTGACGCGTCCATTTGTGTCGAATGCCAGCCCTGTATTACGGCGGCCAGGATAAGAAATGACATATTTTAACTTAATGATTGATAAGTGATTTATTATCTTATTAGTTTAAATAAAAAGCTAAACCGTTACAGCTTGGGTGTGACACAAATTTTTTTATCCAAAAGTGCTTGAAGCCGAGTTGCGAGGAAAAATACCGGTGCAGGGCAGGCGCGATGAACCACGTCTTTACCGCCACGAAAATGCCCGTAATAACGCAGCGATAAACCACTGGTATTGTGTGGGCTGAAACCTTTCAGTAAAACGATTCAAAAAAACACGCAAGGTTGCCGAAAACCGTGTAAAACTTGATGCAGATCATGATTCAATCGCGTGGGTTTTGCTTTGATAAACCTTGTTCGTTATGTGAGCAGAATCACATAAGGCGCTGTCCAGTTTGAGTCTGGGAATTTCAATGTCGCGGTGCTGTTCGGCTACATCCTGTTGGGGGCGAGTTATGTCTATAGTGCGTACATGTTTAAGTCTTTTTGGCGGCGATACGGTGATCGTGCGCTGTTCTGATAGTTTTCGTATCTCGATGATTAATGAACCGCAAAACGACGGCATTAATAAACAGGCAAGCTCCGCGAACGTTATTAGCACTCGGGCGGACGGCGAGGTATATCTTAACGTGCCGTACACCGGCGTATGGAATTTTGTGATCGACGCAGAAAGCAGCGCGCCGGAGCACTCTATCCGTTACCTACCGGCCTAGGCCCTGTTTGCCGGCTTCCTGCGAAGCCGGTTTCCTGGCGCCGCTTGCCATGCCCCTTGCATGGTTTACTCCTCGCCTCAAGCGGCGCCGGCACAATCCCTGTTTTCCCCACGCGCAGCTAAATCAAATTGTACCGTTTGTCATGCACCAGTTTCTCCGGCAGCGGGAAATCATCGTTCATCTCTTTCATATTGCGTTCAATGGTGTTGCAAATGGCATTGAGCGGCAAATCATTCGGCGCCGTGCCGAAAGGATCTTCCAGCTCTTCGGCCAGCGCTTCCAGAGAAAGAAAGGTATAAGAGATAAATACCGAAACCAGCGGCGTCATGTAGTGCAAATCCTCGACCAGCGCAAAGGGCAACAGGGTGCAAAACAGGTATACCGTGCGGTGCAGGATCAGGCTATAGGCAAACGGGATCGGCGTATTTGAGATGCGCTCGCAGCCGCCCAACACCTTAGAAAGCGCGTTTAGATTGTGATCGATCCCCGTGTACAGCATATCGGAGATGTTGCCTTGTTGGCGTTGCTCACCCAGCCAGACGCCCATGCACAGCAGCAGGCGGTTGGCGGGGAAAGGGCTGCGCAGCACCTCATCGGCAAAACGGGCGGGCACCAGCCGGGCCAAGTCTGCCCGATCGTCCGTATGGCGCAGTTGATGGTTCAGGCTCCAACTGAACGCCGTCAGCAAAGCGGCGAAGGTTTCGGCCTCTTGCGGCTTGTGCAACAGCACGCTTTTGATTTGCCGCAACAGTGAACGTTGGGTGATCAACAATCCCCCCCATAACTGGCGCGCTTCGATAAAGCGGGCGTAGCTGGTGCTATTACGGAACCCCAGGAAGATGGCGATGGCCACCCCAAGCAGGCTGAACGGGGCGGTGGTCAGGCGGATGCCCAGTGTTTCATACCACTGGTAGCCGATAACGGCGAATACCGACATCAGCAGGTTGAGGCTAAGGCGAAAAAGGATTTTGGACAACACGGAACCATACCAGTCGAACAAACGTAGGAACCAGTGCTGTGGCGGGCGAACAATCATGATGACCTGTACAAGCGATATGTTAAGAAAAGGTGTTTTTCAGGCCTGAGGTAGTGGGAATGTGTTGCCACGGGGTTACGTCTCGGTTGTTTTATTATTGCAGGCGGCACAAGTATAACCCTAATGGCGCAGCGCGCAAGCCATTGCACGGGGCATGCGGCAAGCCGCGAATGCCCCGTGCGTTGCCACCGGCCTTTAGCGCAGGGCCATACAGGCGCGGGTGATACGCTCGCACGCTTCCTGCAGGCGCGCATCATCAATGGCGTATGCGATACGCAGGTAGGGGGCGGCGCCAAACGCCGAGCCTTGTAACAGCGCCACGTGCCCGGCGTGCAGCAAATAGTTGGCCACGTCCACGTCGTTTTCAAGGACGGCGCCTTCCGGTGTGCGCTTGCCGAGCAAACCGGCGCAGTTGGCGAACAGATAAAATGCCCCGGGCGGCGGTGCCACGCTCAGGCCGGGAATGGCGTTAATGCAGGCCATGATTTTACTGCGGCGATCGGCCAGGATTTGCAGCCAGTCGGCGATGAACCCGCGTTCCTGGCGCAAAGCGGCCACGGCCGCCGCCTGTGAAACCGAACTGGGGTTGGAGGTGCTTTGTGATTGCAGCACCTGCATCGCTGAAATCAACCAGGCCGGGCCGCCGGCAAAGCCCAGCCGCCAGCCAGTCATCGAATAGCCTTTCGACATACCGTTCACCGTCAGAATGCGTTCGCGCAAGCGCGGCTCAACCTGCGCCAGGGTGGCAAACGCCGCCGGCGCGTGGCAGATATGTTCATAAATATCGTCGGCGATGATCAGTACCTGTGGCGCATCAAGCAGCACCGCCGCCAGCGCCTTCAGCTCTTGTGCGCTGTACACCGCGCCGGTGGGGTTATTGGGCGAATTCAAAATCAGCCAGCGGGTTTGCGGGGTAATGGCCGCCGCCAGTGCGGCGGGTTGCAGCTTCCAACCGCTTTCTTCGCTGCAGGGGATGATATCGCTTTCGCCTTCCGCCAGCGCCACCATATCCGGGTAGGAAACCCAATACGGGGCGGGGATCATCACCCGATCGCCGGCGGCCACCGTCGCCAACAGCGCATTATAGATAAGCTGTTTCGCACCGCTGCCGGCGATCACTTCCTGCGGTTGATAGCTAAGCTGGTTATCGCGTTTAAACTTATCGATGATCGCCTGCTTAAGCGCGGCCGTGCCGGAAACGGCGGTATATTTTGTTTCACCCTGAACGATAGCGGCGATGCCGGCCTGTTTGATATGCGCGGGCGTATCAAAATCCAGCTCGCCTTCGCCCAGGTTGATCACATCGACACCGGCGGCGCAGAGTTCGCGCACTTTATCGGATATCGCGCCGGTTGGTGAAGGGCGCACGCGCCGTAGCCGCGGCGCAAGAAATTCAGCAGACATCTTTTCCCCTTTCTGATGCTTAATCTGGATTGTATTATATGATACATATAAACCAATTTTAAATTATCATAGCGATAATGCTTTTGCTCATGGTTTCTGCCATTGATGACGGCATCATTATCTGTCTACGCCGGCTATCGGCTGTTCTCATCCCCACGGGAGCGTTCCATGTCGTTGATTTTTGTTGCACATAACACGCCGGCGCCGGCGTTATACGGCGCCATGGCGGCGATCTTGTCCAACGCGCTGCGGTTACCGATGGCGCACCTGCCGGTAACATGGAACCTGGCCCACTACGCGGACGCCTGCCAACATGTCACCGCCGGCGGCACGCTGGTCACCAGCGGGTTGGTGTGGTACGAACGCCTGACTGGACAAACGCTGGCGGCGCCCATCACACCGGCTACGCTGCTCGGCCAGCGGCAGGACAGGGTGGTGCCGCTCGGGCCCAGCCAGCTTGCGTATTTTCCTGCGTTGGCACGGCGGCTGCAGCGCAGCGGCGTGGATTATGAGCTGGTGCATATCGAGCAACAACACGGCAGCTTGGGTTTCAGCCGCCTGCTTGCGGGCCACTGGCGGCAAGACCGGTTCGGCCGCCTCCGACAGGGCGACGATACCGGCGTGCCGGGGGCGGCACTGCGGATCGCCCTGATCGGCCGCCGGCAGGATCAGCAGGATGCCTACCCGGCCACATTGGCCGCGTTGGGGGATGCCGCCGATGCCCTGGGGTTGCCGTTGGAGGTGGTTTGCCTCGCACCGCAGGAGATCGCCGATCAGGCCGGCGCGCAAGCGCGTTTGGCCGGGTTCAGCGGCATGCTGTTGCCGGGCGGCTCCGCCATGGCTAATGTGCCGGGGCAAATCCAGGCGGCACACTATACGCTGGCGCATGCCATTCCCACGCTGGGGCTGTGTCTGGGCATGCAAACCATGGCGACCGCGGTGGCGCAACAGATGTTGGGCAGCACCCAGGCCAATCTGGCGGAGGCCGATCCGGCGGCGGCCATCAAAACCTTCACGCCGCTGCATGACGCTGCCGGGCTACCGTTGCACCGCCTGGGCGCCCAATCCCTGTACTGCCGGCCCGGCAGCCTGATGCATGGGTTATTGGGCGAGCGTTACAGCGTGCGTTACAACCACCGTTATCAGTTGAACCCGCTCTTAAAGGCGGACCTGGAACAACAGGGCCTGTGCATCAGCGCCACCGATGCCAGCGGCGCAGTGGCCGATGGCATTGAGTTTACCCGCCATCCGTTTTTCCTTGGCGTGCAGGGGCACCCGGAATTGTCGTCTCGCGTGGGGCAAGCACACCCACTGCTGATGGCGTTTTTACGGGCTGCCGACCGCCAACGCTAAGCTGCTTGGGGTGCGCCGGATTAGCCACCGGCGCAAGAGGTTATCGTGACAATGTCACGCCGCTGCGTTGATCCGCCGCCAAACGTTGCAGTTCGGCCGCGGCTTGTTCAATCACCTCCGGCCCCAGATCCAGCAGTGGGGCACGCACGTGGTGGCCGTCGAAGCCGCGCAGATTCATCACCGCCTTCACCCACTGCGGCTGGCCGTGGCGGCGCGCCAACGCGCGGTACGGGTACCACAGCGCATGCAGTTCACGGGCGGTGTTGGCATCGCCTTGTTCCAGCGCGCGGTAGCTGGCCAGAATCAACTCCGGTAGCGCACAGCTGTTGGTGGTGCTGATACCGTCAAAATTGCACATCATTGGCCCAAGGAAAGCCAGATCCGAAGCGCAGAACAGGCGCAGGCGCCCGGCCAGCCGGTTGGCGATTTGGTCGATGGCGGTAGGGTTCAAATCCCCCTGTTTGATGCCCACCACGCCGCTAATATCCGCGAGCTGCTCCAGCACCATCGGCGGCAGCGTAATGCCAATACCCGGCGCGTTATAGACCAGAATGCCGGTGCGGGAAAGCGGCGCCATTTGTTTGAAAAAACTGACGATCTGCGCATCGGTCACTTCCGAGACGAACGGCGGCGTCACCATCGGCAGGCCGCCCAGTTCGCCGGCCAACTGCGTGAGATCGCGCACGGTGCGCGCGTCGGAACCGGCGCTGCACAGCATCACCGGCACCCGATCGCCGACCACATCCATCACCTTGCGAAACAGGACGGCGCGTTCATCGGCGGTCATCGCCGGGAACTCACCGTAGGTGCCGCCAATCAGAATACCGTCATAGCCCAATCCGATAACGCGTTCGATGTTGCGCGCCAGCCCGTCAAAATCAAACTCGCCGCTGGCGGTGAACGGCGTCACGGTGATGTTGAAAATACCGCGCAGGCGCGCTTTGCTTTCACTGATGTCTTTCATACAGCCATTTTCCTTAAAGAAAGATAAAAAGAGCGCGGGGGAGCCGGGTCAAGTGGCCCGTACGCCTGGCTTCCCCCGCTGCCGGGTTAACGCAGGTAAAGCGGGCGATCTACCGTCCCCAGAATACGGTAGCCGGTTTCCGTCACCACAACGCTCTCGCTGACGCCCACGGTGAATTCGCCGTAGATCCGCAGCGCCGGCGGAATATGGAACGTCATGCCCGGCTGCAGCTCGGTGGTGATGCCGCTGTAGAGGCTAAGGATCGCGCCTTCGCCCCAGTCGGGCGCGAAGGACACGCCAATCGAGTAGCCAGTGCGCTTTTTGAAGTTATCGGTATAGCCGGCGCGGTCGATCACGCGTTGGCAGGCAAGATGCGGATCTTCACAGGTGGCGCCGGGGCGAATGGCGTCAAGCGCCGCCTGCAGAGCTTCCTGGCAGACTTTTTCCATCTCCAGCGCGATGGCCGGCGGTTTGCCCAGCCAGGCGGAGCGCATCATTGCGGCGTGGTAGCGATCGTGCGCGGCGGCCATTTCCAGGAAAATCGGGTCTCCATCGAGCATCTTGCGGCGGCGCCAGGTGCCATGTGGAACGCCGGTGCGCGGGCCGGTGGAAACCAGCGGCTCCATGCCCATGTATTCCGAGCCGGCGGCGATCGCTGCACCCATCATGGCGGCCACCAGATCGTTTTCCGTGGCGCCGGCCCTGATGGCCTCACGCCCGGCCAGCATGCCGGCATCGACATAGCGCGCGGCATAGGCCAGTTTTTCCAGCTCGGCGGGGGATTTCACCGCCCGCAGTTGCTCAACCACCCCGGCGCCATCGTGCAGCGTGCCCAGCTCAGCCTGCAAGGTTTCATAGACTGCAATCGGCAGGAACCAGCCGCGCTTGTCGATGCCGATGCGGCGATCGGCCCAGCCGCGCGTTTTGAGCACGTTGAGCAGAAAGCCCACCGGATTATCGCCATCGGTATAAATCGCCGCGTCGCGGATAAAGGTATTGGCGCTGAAGTTGAAGTATTCCAACTGGCGGATCACAAACACCGGATCGCCCTCGACCGGCAGCACCAGTGCCTGGAACGTGTAATAGCCCGGCGTTTGCTGGCCGGTGAGGTAAAAAATGTTTTCCGGCCCGGTAATGATCATCACGTCCAGCTCGGCCTGGGTCAGCAACTGGCGTGCTTTCTGGACACGCGTTTGGTATTCGCCGGCGCTGAACGCAGATTCCGCCCCGCGGATAATGCGGCCCAAATCCGGTAGCGCGCTGTCTGGTACATCGTTGTGTGGGTTCATGAATTAAACTCCTGAATGAATTGTGCCTGAGCCGGGTCAAAGGCAATCCCCAGCCCGGCGCCGTTTGGGCTGCTGACCAGCCCCTGGGAATAGCGCAGGCCGCTGGCCGGATCGTCAGCGGCGCCGTCGGCGCCATACAGTTCTGCGTAGGCGGGCCGGCAGGCATGCGCCACGTGCAACGCGGCCGCCGTGGCGGCGCCGCCCTCATTCATCTGGCCGATCATGAAAGGGATATTGGCCGCCTGCAGCCGCTGCGCAGCGTGCAATACCGGCGCGATGCCGCCCATTTTGACCAGTTTGAGGTGCGCCCAAACCTGCCCGCGCAGCGCGATAATCCGTTCCAGATCGCTTTCGTTGCTCATGCTTTCGTCGAGCATCAGCGGTATCGGGCTGGCGGCGGCCAGCGCGGCGTAGTGGTGCGCATCCTTGTCCGCCAACGGTTGCTCCAGATAGCTAAGTGAAAAGGGCGCCAGCGCCTGCAGCTTTGCCAGCGCTTCATCCGGGCGCCATTGGCCATTGGCGTCTGCCGACAGGCTGATGCCATCGCCAAAGCGATCGCGCAACGCGGCAATACGCTTGAGATCGTGCGTGAAGCTGCCGACGGCGATACGCAGTTTCAACTGGGTAAAGCCGCGTTCCACATAGGTGCTGGCCTGCTGCAACATCTGTTCGTCCGGCGCCCAGAACAACGTCTGGTTGGTGCAATAGCTGACCGGCAACGGGTGCTGCGCGCCAATCAACTGCGCTACGCTCAGGCCCTGCTGGCGGGCGAACAGATCGTGCAGGGCGATATCAATCAGCATGCGCGTGGGCGCCAGACAGCCGGCCAAGTGGGTTTCCAGCGTCAGCAGCAGGGTACTGGCGCTTTGGCTGAGATCGAGCCGCCGTAGGGCGCGCATCACATCGTTCAGCACCTGCTCCGGGCTATAGCCATTGAGGTAGGCGATATTGACGCGCACTTCACCCAGGCCGCAGGCACCCTCCGCCTCCAGCAGCAGGTAAAGTTCTTCGAGCGCCGTGACGCTGCCGGAGGCGGCGGTATACAGCTGCAGCGCTTGATAATGCACATTGGCGCGGTACAGAGTGGCTTTCACCGGCAACTCCTTAAGGGGTCAACATCGCCAGGGCGACATCGCGGTAGATTTTGCTGGCGGCGATAAACTCGCTGACCGGAACGAATTCGTCCGGCTTATGGGCAACCGCCAGCGCGCCGGGGCCGATCACAATCCCCTTGGTTCCCTGGCTGCGGAAATGCACCAGATCGCAGCCGCCCTGGAAGCCGAAAGGGCCGGGCTCCGGCTGGCCGTGCTTGCGGCAGGCGACCAGACCGGCCTGCACGATAGCCTCGTCCGCCGGGGTTTCCGTGGCGCCGCCGGTGGTGGGTTTAAACATGACGATGTCACTTTTAACGCCGAACTTTTCCTCAGCCAGTAGCAGCAGATCGCGCAGTTCCTGTTCCACCTGTTGTTGGTCTTCCCCCGGCACCAGGCGGCGATCGAGCAGCAGATCGCAACTGTCCGGCAGCACGTTGTCGGCATGGCCGCCGGCAATGCGGGTAACGGTCAGGCTGGCGGCGCCCACCAGCGGGTGGCAGCGGCAGCGTACCTGTTGGTTATGCGCCTGTTCGACCAGCCCCAGCAGTTGGGCGGCGCGAAAGATGGCGTTTTCCCCCAGTTCCGGCGTGCCGGAGTGGGCGGTAACGCCGTGAACCCGCACCAGTGGGCGCAGGCTGCCTTTGTGCGCGGAGTAGGTGCTGTTCGAGGTGGGCTCGCCAATCACCGCGTAATCGATTTTCGCCGGCGCTTCGCGCACGTAGAACTTGGCGCCTTCGCTGGCGACTTCTTCATCGGCAACAAAAATGCCCATCAGCGTGCCGCGCCAGCTTTCCCGATTGGCAGCCAGCATCCGCATCGCTTCCAGCATGGCCACCAGCGGCCCTTTGGCGTCACAGGCGCCACGGCCATACAGCTTGCCGTCACGTTCGGTGAGGGTAAACGGATCCTGGCTCCAGCCGTTGCCGGCGGGCACCACGTCGATATGGGTGTTAAAGGCAAAGCACGGCCCGGCGCCGTTTTCCAACCGGGCGATCACATTGGTGCGGCCTGGCGCATATTCGCTGAGCGTCAAATCAAACCCGGCGGCCGCCAGCCAGCGGTGAATACATTCTGCGGCTTCACGTTCGCGGCCGGGTGGGTTTTCGGTGTTGATCGCCACCAGGCTGGCGAGATCGCGTTTCATTCGGTCAATATCGGGCGATGGATGACTCATCGTTAACTCCTGATTCCCTTGGTGTGGCAAAAATATCAATGCAAAATCTGGCTGAGAAAGCGCTGCGCCCGCGGGCTGACGTCGCCGCCAAAAAACCTGTCGCTCGGCGCGTTTTCTATAATTTCGCCGTTTTCCATAAACACGATTTGGTTGGCCGCGCGCTTGGCGAAGCCCATCTCATGGGTGACGACGATGCTGGTCATCCCTTCGGCGCTCAGATCGGCCATCACATCGAGCACTTCGCGGATCATTTCCGGATCCAGAGCCGAAGTGGGTTCGTCAAACAGCATCAGCTTGGGTTTCATCGCCAGCGCGCGGGCGATAGCCACCCGTTGCTGCTGGCCGCCGGAAAGCTCGTCCGGAAAGGCGTCGATCTTGTCGGGGATGCGTACCTTGCCCAACAATTCCTGGGCCTGGGCGCGGGCCTGTTCGCGGCTGACGCCCAGTACGGTCATCGGCGCCAGCATTATGTTTTCGCCGGCGGTCAGGTGTGAGAACAGTTCGTAGTTCTGGAACACCATGCCGATCTCCTGGCGCAAGCGGTGCGGTGAAATACCGGAGCGCACGATGTCCTGTTCGCGAAAGAAAATGCTGCCGCCCTCAAAGGGTTCCAGCAGGTTGACACAACGCAACAGCGTGGATTTGCCGGAGCCGGAAGGGCCGATCAGCACCACGGTTTCCCCCTGGGTAATGTCCAGCGAACAGTTCTTCAATACGTGCTGGGCGCCAAAGTGCTTTTCGATGCCGATGATTTCGAGTAACGGTTTCTTGCGGGCCATGGGCATCTCCTCAATGTTGTGTGCTGCTGCGCAGCAGACGGTCGGTAAAAGACAGCCGTGTTTTTTTGCGTTTTTTAGGATCCAACGCGCGCTCCAGCCAGGCCTGGCCCAGCATGAACAGCGAAGTCAGCGCCAGATAATAAATCCCGGCTGAACACAAGGCTTCGAAGTAACGGAAGTTGGCGCTGGCGGTTTGGTTGGCGATCAGCAGCAGTTCCTGCACCGCGATCACCGAAACCAGGGCGCTGGATTTCAGCATGCTGATCATCTGGTTGCCCATCGGCGGCAGTACAATGCGCGCCGCCTGCGGCAACACGATCTTGCGCATGATTTGTCCCTGGGTCATGCCCAGCGCCATACCCGCGGTGCGTTGGCCGCTGCGCACTGCCTGCAGGCCGGAGCGCAGGATTTCCGCCATATAAGCGCCTTCATTGAGCGACAGCGCCAGCACCGCGCAGGTGAAGGCCGAAAAACGCAGGCCGAAGGTGGGCAGCACGTTGTAAACGAAAATGATCTGGAACAGCACCGGGGTGCCGCGGAACACCCACAGGTAGAAAAAGGCCAGCAGTGGGCCAGCACGGAAGCGGGCTTCCTGCAACAGGGCCAGGATCAGCCCCATGATGATGCCGAAAAACAGTGAGCACACCGTGATCAACAAGGTCATTAATGCGCCCTGAAAGAACGCAGGCGAAATCAGATATTGCCAAACAAGATCCACAGACATGAGTTTTCCTCTCTTTTCAGGGCCGAGCGTTTAAACGGTGGGTCAGAAAATGGCAACGGAATCCGGGAACTGCCATTTCTCAATCAGCGTTTTGTAAGTGCCGTCGGCAACCAACGCCTGCAGGCCGTTTTCCAGCAAGGCTTTCATTTCGCCGTCGCCCTTGCGAACGGCAAAACCAATGTGGGTGCCGGCTTCAAACTCATCGCCGACGGCTTCGAAGGTGTCGCCTTTTTCGCTGAGCAGGGCTACCGCGCCGGGGGTGGACAGGTATTCCGCATCGGCCCGTTTTTGCGCCACCGCCACGGCGGAATCGGTGGCGGCCGGGAAGGTCATCACGTTGATCGCCGGCTTGTTGGCGGCCAGGCAGTTTTGGTTGTCTGCGCGCGCCTGGCTCTCTTCGATCCCGCCGAGGGTGACGGCGATGTTCTTACCGCACAGCGATAAATCGCGGCCGGTGATTTTTTCCGGGTTGCCTTTCACCACCACCACGCGGCTGCCGATTTTCAAGTAGGGAACAAAATCCACCTGTTCCGCGCGGGTGGGGTTGATGTACATCGCCGAGTTGATGATATCCATGCGTTTGCCTTGCAGCGCTGGGATCAGGCCTTTGAACTCCATGGACAGCGGGGCTGGGGTGAGCGCCACTTTAGCCGCCAGGGCATTGATCAAATCAATATCAAACCCGGTCAGCTTGCCGTCTTTCATGTACTCAAACGGCATGAACGTGGCCGCCGTGCCGTAGGTCAGTTTGCCTTTGCTAACCAGTTGTGGTTCCGCCGCCTGTGCGTGGCTTAAGGCAAAGGCATTCAGGCAGAGCGCCGCCAACGAAGCGGCGGCATAACGGCGCAAAAACGCTTTTTTGGACATGTTGGGTTCCTCGTTCCGGTTGTTGAAATTGCTCTTTATGTATCATTAAATACAATTAATGGCGTGCGTCAAGGCTCTTCTTTGGTGCATTTTATGCACGATCTTGGGGCTTATTCTGGATTGTATTCACCCTAAAAATCACCTGTGCTATTGTACAATAATCACAATAAATACTTTTTCAGGCGCATTCTTCCATGACCCAGACAGCAACAGCCAGCGGACGGCGACTGGCGAACCAAATCCTTGACGTAATACGTGATGCAAAGTTTGAGCCAGGTCATCACCTGAGGGAGCAACAGCTTGCCGATTTGCTCGGCGTTTCACGTACGCCGGTGCGCTCGGCGCTGAAATTGCTGAGCGAGCTGGGCATTATCGAAGCCCGGCGCAATCAGGGGTTCTTCCTGGTTAAATCCTTTAATGAACTGCACCAGATCAATATTGATATTCCGGTCAGCAGCGATCAGGATTTGTATGAACAGCTGGTGCGCGATCGGATTGCCGGCAAGCTGCCGGATTCACTCACCCAGATTGAAATTGCCCAACGCTACGATGTGGATCGCAGCGTGATGGCGCGCACGCTGCTGCGCCTGTCGGAAGATGGGCTGATCGCCCGTAACAAAGGGCAGGGTTGGTCATTTTTACCGACGCTCAATACCGATGTGGCGCTGAGCAACGGCTACGGCTTTCGCCTGATGATTGAGCCGGCCGCGTTGCTTTCACCGGCGTTTCGGGTGGAGCGCAGTGCGCTCAAGCGCCTGCGTTTACAGCATATCTATTTGATTTCCCACCCGGATATTTTGGCCGTCGACGGCCGGCAGATCTTCGACACCGATGCCAGCTTCCATGAGATGCTGGCCGAGTTCAGCGGCAATATCTTTGTGCTGCAGGCGATCCAACAACAAAACCGCCTGCGGCGATTGCTGGAGTTTGGCAGCTACACCAACAAGCAGCGGGTGCGCGAATGGTGCGAGGAGCATGTGGCCATCATCGACGCCGTGCTGGATAAACGCATGGACGCGGCGGCGGAAATGATGCGCAGCCATTTACAGTCCGCTTACCAGATGGTGTTGAACAAGGTGGGCAAGGCCAGTCAATAAAACGGCCGCACCCAAATGCCGCTCATTTTTCCGCCTGTTGCAGCGATTCTATCACCGCGCTGACTTTTTGAATCGCCAACTGCGCGGCACGCGATAGTTGCCGGCGCGGGGCGACGCACAGCGCCAGCGTTAACGGGCGAACCGGCGGCCCTTGTAAAGGGACAAACGCCAGTGCGCCGGTTTCCACTTCGGTGAAGACGTCCAGCACGCTGAGCACCGCAATCCCCGCGCCGGCGCGGATCAGGGATTTCATCATGCGGATATCATTGCAGGTCATGCTGGCTGCCGGCGTCATATTGTGGCGTTTATACAACAGCGCGGTGCGATCGTGCACGATCAGCGGCGCGGCCGGCATCAGGTGGCGGTATTCGCCCAGTTGACCGATGGAAAGCCGGGGCTGATCGGCCAACGGGTGCGCCGGCGGCATCACCACGCCGATCGGCATTTCAGAAAACGCACGCACTTCCAGGCCGGTGCTTTCGATCGGATCGAGCAAAATACCGAAGTCGACGTCGGCATTGGCCACCTGCTCGCCGATCACCTGGCTGTCGTGGATGCCGATATCGAAGGTAAACCACGGGTATTCCTGGGCGATGGCCGCCAGGGCCTCCACCACCGGCCCTTCGTTCAGCGCGGCAATCAGCCCAATGCTGACGTGGCCGCGCTTCAACCCTTGCAGTTCATCAAAGCGTTCCCGCGTGCGGCGGTACTCCTTGTTCCAGCGCAAAATATCATCGTAAAGCAGTTCGCCCGCGGTGGTCAGGCGCAGGCCGGAGGGCAGGCGTTCGAACAGCAGGGTTTCCATCATCTCTTCAGCCAGCAGGATCTGGCGGTTAATCGCCGAGGCGGAAACATGCAGCACTTCCGCCGCTTTGCGCAAGCTGCCGGTGCGAGCGACGGCCAAAAAATAGTGTGAAAAACGTGAAAATGGATCCATAGGTTAATGCCCTGTACTAATTTTTGCAGATGATAAGTAAAAAAACTGTTATGGACTGCAACACCTCCGATTATCCACAATGCAAGCACTGATAACAACAGCGCCGGGCATCGCCCAGGCCTGGAGACGAAGACAGGTGAATGCAATGACGAAAATTACCCCTCCGCCGCAATGCAGCTTTGAACCCGATGACTGGCTGCGCCTGGCGCAATATTGGCACCCGATCGCCATTTCCTCTGAAGTGACCAACGCACCGCAAAAGGTGACGTTGCTGGATGAACAACTGGTGATCTACCGCGTGAAAGACAATGTGGTGGTCGCACGGGATATCTGCCCGCACCGGGGCGTGCCGCTTAGCCTATCAACGCACGATAGCGAAGGGATTATCTGCCCGTATCACGGCCTGCGCTTTGGTGAAAACGGCCGTTGCAACCGTGTGCCTTCCAGCCCGGATCAGGCGATCCCTGCCAAACTGCACTTGCTGACCTTCCCGGTGGCCGAGCGCTATGGGCTGGTGTGGACCTGCTTGGCGCCAGCGGAAGATGAAATGCCGGCGCTGCCGACCATGCCGCATTGGGAAGATGAAGGTTTTCAACAGATCGTATGCCCGGCGTTTGATGTTGCCGGCTTTGCCGGGCGCCAGGTAGAAGGCTTCCTCGACGTGGCGCACTTTGCCTGGATCCACACCGAAACCTTTGCCGATCCGGAAAACCAGGTGGTGCCGCCTTATAACCCGGTGGAAACGCCATACGGTTTCAGCGTCGACTACTGGAGCACAGTGGGCAACTACCCGGCCAGCTCGGATTACCGCGCGCCCGAAGATTTTAAATGGTTACGACATTTTGAAATGCACCTGCCGTTTACCGCCACGCTGACCATTCACTTCCCGGGCGATGCGCGGCTGGTGATCATGAACGCCGCTTGCCCGGTCTCCGCCAGAAAAACCCGGCTGTTTGCGCCGATTACGCGTAATTTTGACCAGCATATTCCGGTGGAAGATGTGCACGCTTTCAACCTGAAGGTGTTTGAAGAAGATCGGCTGATGGTGGAAACCCAGCGCCCAGAGCGTTTGCCGTTGGATCTGACGCTGGAGGCCCATATCCCGGCGGACCGCAGTTCGATCGCTTACCGCCGCGGTTTGAAGAAACGGGGCTTTGGCGAGTTTTTCCTGGCATAGGAGGAAAGGGCAATGGATACGCTGAACGTGATTGTCGACGCTTTATCACGGCAAGGCCGCGGCAACATGGCGCTGCGGCTGGTGGCGGAAAACGGCGAACCGTTGCCCGCCTGGCAGGCGGGGGCGCACATTGATGTGCACCTGCCGCAAGGGATCGTCCGCCAGTATTCGCTGGCGGGCAACCCGGCACGCCGCGATCATTACCTGCTGTGCGTTAAAAAAGAGGCCGCATCGCGCGGGGGCTCGCGCTACCTGCATGAAACGCTGCGGCTGGGGCAGCGGTTGACCATCTCGGCGCCGCGCAATGTGTTCCCGCTGGCGCCGGCCGGCCACTATCTGCTGCTGGCCGCCGGCATCGGCATCACGCCGCTGTTGGCGATGGCGGAAGCGCTGGATGCCGCCGGCACCCCGTTTGAGCTGCACTATTATGTGAAACAGCGTGGCGACGTGGCGTTCGCAGAACGGCTGGCGCAAGGGTTCCGGCATGGCCGCTGCACGGTATGGTCAGGCTGCGCCGGGCACAGCCCGCGCAAGGAACTGCCGCCGGGTTTGTATGCCCAGCCGGATGATGCGCGGCTCTATCTGTGCGGGCCGGCTGATTTCATGGCGCACGTCGCCCGGCAGGCAAGTGATCACGGCTGGCAGCCCGAGCAGATCCACACCGAGGCATTCTGTGCGCCGCCGCCGGTAGCACCGTCGGCGGATGAAGGGTTCAGCGTAACCTTGCGGTCAACCGGCGAAAGTTATCGCGTTCCCGCCGAGAAAAGCATTGCCTGCGTGCTGATTGAGAATAACGTGGATGTACCGCTTTCTTGTGAGATGGGGCTGTGCGGCGCCTGCCTGACGCCGGTGGTTGAAGGCGAAGTGGATCACCGCGATACGGTGCAATCCGACGAGGAAAAAACGGCGGCGCAGCAGCAAATTGCGCTGTGCTGTTCACGCAGCCGCAGCGCGCGGCTGGTGATCGATCTGTAATCAGGCCAGGTATTGCATGCCCGGCAGATTAACGGCCGGTACCCGGCTGTTTAAAAAGTGATACAGCCGGTCAATATTGCCCTTTTTCAGCGTATTTTCCGGCCACACCAGGTAGTAACCGTCGCCCGTGCCAGCCGCTTGCGCCAGGGGCGCAACCAATTGGTCTTGCTCCAGCGCCTGCGCGCACAAAACCAGATCGCCAATGGAGACGCCGTGGCCGCAAATAGCGGCCACGATGCCTTGCTCCAGGCTATCGAAAACTTTGCCCTTATGTATCTCCACCGCCATTTCCCCACCGGCTTTCTGCAACCAACGGCGCCAGTCACGGCGATCCGGCGAAGGATGGATCAGCTCGCAGAAGGGCAGATCCGCTAGCTTTTTCAGCGGGAAAGCGGGCGCGCACACCGGGATCAGCCATTCGTCAAACAGCGGCGCGCAGGCGGTGCCGGCACCGAAATCCCCACGCCCGAGCAGGATCGCGCAATCGTACGGCTCACTGAGAAAATCAACTTGATCCACATCCATCCACACGCTGGCGATCTGCACGTTCATCGTTGAGTTAATCTCATTCAAGGCCCGCATGCAGTCCAATAGCCAGCGCATGGTCAGCGTCGACGGCGCTTTGAGGCGCAAATCGTGAGTGTTGCTGCGGAAAGCCTCACAGGCGGTTTCCAGGGTGTGAAAGCCGGCGCGCAATTGCCCGGCCAGCAGCTTGCCGGCGGGGGTGGGCGCCACGTTTGGCCCGCGGCGAATAAACAACCGGCAGCCGAAATAGTCTTCCAGCGTTTTGACGTGGCGGCTAACGGCACTGGGCGTGATGGCCAGCGCTTCCGCTGCCAGCGAAAAAGAAGCGTGCCTGGCGGCGCTTTCAAACGCCCGCAGGGCATAAAGGGGAGGAAGTTTTGCCGGCATGTTGGCACCAATTGTGAGTTTTACTCACATTAGAGCGCACTTTTTTCCGTTTTTCAATCCGCGCGTGCCCACCGATAATCCGCTTCGCCGGCAGGTTAATTGCCGCCAGCGCCACCCCCTAAACATCACAAACCAGGAAAGGCCATGAACGCCCCATTGTTACTGCTTTATATCGCCTCGATTTTTATGCTGATTATTACCCCCGGCCCGGTGGTGGCGGTGGTGGTGGATACCGCCGCCCGCCATGGACGCAAACAGGCGATTTATACCAGCCTGGGTTCGAATATGGCGTCGCTGTGCCTGATCGCCGTAGCGGCGCTGGCTATCGCCGGCACGCTGACCATTAACACCACGCTGTTTATGCTCATCAGCCTGGCCGGTTGCCTCTATCTGGCCGCCGTCGCATTGCATGCGCTATGGGCTGGCAGGCAGACGATGTTGGATGAGGCACCCGCTTCTCGCCGCACGGATAGGGGCTTTTTGCGCGGTTTTATGGTGGGGATCGCCAACCCGAAAGACATCATTTTCTTCATGGCGTTTTTCCCGCAGTTTATCAACGTTACACGTGCATTCGGCAGCAGTATGGCCGTGCTGTCTGCGGTGTGGGTGACGATGGATTTGCTGATATTAACCGCCTATGTGTTTCTGGTGCGCGGGGCGTTTATGCGCCGCTACCGGCCGGCTATCGGCGTGGTATCGTCAGCATTTTTACTTATTATCGCGGCAGTGGGGTTTGCCTATACGCTGTTTGCGTGGGTAAGGCTGTGAGGCGAATGTGTCCAGCCTGCATAAACGGCCGGGTTGCCGCCGTTTATGCAGGGCTGGTGCAGGGCTAACGGCGCCCGCGCAGGTTAGTGTTGGACGACCAGACGTAAGTGGCGGTGGCATCTGGCTTGAACTTATTCTTTTTCTTTTCCGCCCGGGCTTTTTTAGCCAGGGCTTCGCGTTCACTCATTAATTTATCAATGTAATCGTCTTTGATACGGTTGTTCTCAGCGTTGGTCAGCGGGCGGCCGTGTTTTTTCCTTTCCTGATCGAGCAGTGTTTTAAGCTGACGCTGTTCGCTTTCCGTCATGTCTTTCTGTGTCAATCTGGGCATAGTTTTGGCCTGTTCGCGGAGTTGAGGCTCTTATTATAGAGGAAACGCTTGGTTTTGTTTCCTGCGACTTCGCTTAACCGTCAACTTTCGCCCAGCATCACCGCCACCTGATGGGGTTTGCCGTCATCCACGAGCCGGAATGCCAGCCCCGGTTGCGGCACGCCGTCCACGCTGATTTGGCCTTTGCCGCTGCCTTGCACCAACGTGATGTGGTATTCACTGCCGCCTTCGCGGTAGCTGACGGTGACCTGCGGCCAATGCGCCGGCAGCCGGGTTTCAATTGCCAGCATATCGCCCTGGCGTTTCAGCCCCAGCAGCGATTCCAGGATCAGACGGTACAGCCAGCCGGCGGAGCCGGTGTACCAACTCCAGCCGCCGCGCCCGGTATGCGGCGGTTCGGAATAGACATCGGCACTGATGACATACGGCTCCACTTTGTAACGTGCAACCGCGCTTTTATCCTGGCTGTGCACGATCGGGTTAATCAGATCCAGCAGTTCCCAGGCCCGTTCGACGTTGCCCATTTCCGCAAAGGCCATCACGGCCCAGATGGCGCCGTGGGTATACTGGCCGCCGTTTTCACGCACGCCGGGCAAATAGCCGCGAATGTAGCCGGGATCTGGGCCTTCGCCGTTGAACGGTGGGGTCAACAGCTTGATCAGCCCTGCGTTGTCATCCACCAAGTGTTCGTCCAGCGCCTGCATCGCTACGGCATTGCGCGCTGTGTCGCCGGCGCCGGACAGCACCGCCCAACTTTGCGCGATCGCATCAATCCGGCACTCGGCCGAATGCTGTGAGCCCAGCGCCGTTCCGTCGTCAAAATAACCGCGCCGGTACCAGGCGCCATCCCAGGCATGGTCAGCAAGGTGTTGCCGCAGTTGATCGGCCTGCTGCCTGCACAGGGCGGCCAAATCGCCGTCGTTGCGCCGCGCGGCCAGAGCACCGAAGCGTTGCAGAATGTGAAACAGGAAGAAACCCAGCCACACGCTTTCCCCGCGCCCTTCAAGGCCAACCCGGTTCATGCCGTCATTCCAATCGCCCGATCCCATCAGCGGTAGGCCGCGCTCACCGAAGCGCAACCCGTGTTTCAGCGCTCTGGCGGCATGTTGATACAGGGTTTCTTTCACCGCGCTTTGCTGCGGCTGTTCGTAGGTGGATTCCTCACCCGGCGGTACCTGCCGGGCCTCCAGGTAAGGGATGGACTCGGCGAGGATCCCGTCGTCGCCGGTTGCGTCCAGGTAGTGGCAAACCGCCAGCGGCAGCCAGAGGTAATCATCGGAACAGCGGGTGCGCACGCCGTTGCCCTGCGGCGGGTGCCACCAGTGCAGGACATCGCCCTCAATGAACTGGTGTGAAGCACACAGCACAATCTGTTCGCGCATTCGTTGTGGCAGCACATGACTCAGCGCCAGAATGTCCTGCAACTGATCGCGGAAGCCAAACGCGCCGCCGGACTGATAATAGCCGCTGCGCGCATAAATTCGGCAAGAGAGCGTTTGATACAGCAACCAACCGTTGGCCAGCAGATCCACCTGCGGCTGCGGGGTATGAATTTGAACCTTGCCGAGGATATCGCGCCAGGAGGTCTTCACCTGATCAAGCGCGCTCAGCAGCACATCTTCTTGCAGGTATTGCCGCAGTAACGCCTCTGCCTGCTCGGCGTTAGCGCCGATCCCCAGGGCAAACACCACGCTGCGTTGGTCGCCATCGATAAGCGCCATGGCGGATTGCGCGGCACCGCAAGGATCCAGGCCGGCGCCGGTATTGCCGGAGAGGCGCCGCCGCGTGAGGGCCTCGGGCTTTGCCAGCGTGCCGTTGCGGCCGATAAACTCACGCCGATCGCCGGTAATGGAACAATGGGCGCCGCTGACGCCGAAGAACGCGGTGCGTTCGTTACCATTGCCGCCGTAATGGTTAGTGGCCAGGATCCCACAACCGTTATGCGCGTCGGCACCCCGTGTCGCGATGTGCATAGCTGAATTTTGCCGCAGATCGCCGAGGATGAACTCCATATAGCCCGTCGCGGAAAGCTTACGCGTGCGCCCCGACAGGTTGGTCAGTGTCAGCAAAAACAATTTCACCGGCGCCGCTTTGGCGACAAACACCGTGAGCTGCGAATCGATGCCGTTTTCCCGGTGCTCGAATACGCTGTAGCCAAAGCCGTGGCGGGTGAGATAGCCGCCGTTTCCCCGTGCCGGCAGCGCGGTCGGCGACCAGACATGCCCGTTTTCTTCATCGCGCAGATAGAAGGCTTCGCCGCTGCTGTCGCTGACCGGATCGTTGTTCCACGGGGTTAAACGGTATTCGTGCGCGTTTTCAAACCAGGTGTAGCTTTGGCCGCTTTCCGATACCACGCTGCCGAAACCTGGGTTGGCGATCACATTGGCCCACGGCATTGGGGTGGCGGTGTTGGCGCCCAGCGTGATGATGTATTCGCGCCCGTCCGGCGAAAACCCGCCGGTGCCGTTATAAAACTGCAGGTTGCCCACTGCCGGCAGCGGCGGGCGGGGCAATTCTTGCGGCAAAGGGGCCACGGTCGGTAACCGGGTCGAGGCAGAGATCAACGCCAGCGAGCGCTGCTGCGCGGGCGAAACCTGCAGGCGCTGCTGGAGCTGCGCAGCCAGTGCCCCCTGGCGGTCGTCCAGGTAGATGCGCGCAACGCTCAGCAGCAGCGTGCGATCTTCCGCCGCCAAATGCTCGCTGGAGCGTACAAAGATGCCGCCGGCGCGCTGCGTATGTGCGCTGGCGACGCCCGCCGAAATCAGCGCCATGATGTCATTTTGCAAATCCTGCCGGTAACCGCCCGCGGTCTCGTTGACGATCACCAGATCCACCTGCAGGCCCTTCATCTGCCAATAGCTATGCGCCTGTATGAGCTGCTGTACTAGGGCGATGTTTTCGCTGTCGGTCACCGTTAATAACACGATCGGCAGATCGCCCGAGATCGCATGCCCCCACAGGCCGGACTGCCCACGGCGGTTACGGCTGATATCGCCCTGCGCCGCGCGCATTTCCGGGCCAGGGAAAATGACCGCGCCGGCAAGGCGGTTGTACAGATTGGCTTCTTCCTCATTGATGTTCAATTGGCGCAGCACTACCTGGCTGTGTGACCAGGCCAGCTCAAAGACGCGATCGGCCAAGTGGCGATCGCGGTATTTCTCGAGCATGCCGAGGCCACCGGCGCGGCTTTCGCTAACGCCATAGAAAATATCCAGCGTAACCGGGATATTCGGCTCAAGCAGCACACGCTGGCGAATGGCGATGACGGGATCGAGCACTGCGCCGGCACTGTTGGACAGCGGCCCATTTTGCTGGAGAGCCTGCGGATTGGCGGCGGTGCGCCCGCGGCCGATAAATTTGGCACGATCGGTTTCGAACGAGACGCTGCCGCGCGGTTGTTGCACCGTCATCATGTGCAACAACCACGGGGATTGCTCATGAGGTTCGCGTGGGCGGCGGTGGCACAAAATCGCATCCTGTTCAGCCAACAACTCGGTTTGCACAAACAGATTGCTGAATGCTGGGTGGGCCAGATCGTTGTTAGCCGGCGCCAGCACCACTTCGGCATAGCTGGTCACTTCGATCAACCGGGGCTGTTTGCCGTGATTGACCAGCGTTACGCGGCGCAGCTCAATATCGTCTTCCGGCGATACCACCACCTGCGTTTTCACCGCCAGGGTGCCCAGCGTGCGCTGGAATTTGGCGCCGGCATCGTTAAACACGGCGTAATCGTTTTGCGCCGCGCCGCCGAGCGGCTGCCAGGAGTTGCTCCAGGTTTCGCCGGTTTGCGGATCCTTGAGGTAGCAAAATGCGCCCCAGTTATCGCATGTGGCATCTTCCCGCCAACGTGTCAGCGCCAGGTTCTGCCAATAGCGGTAGCTGCCGCCGGTTTGGGTCAACATCAGGCGATAATTGGCGTTGGCCAGCAGTTGCACTTCGGGGATGAGCGAATCCAGATGGGTGAATTCACGTGCTGACACGCTTGCCGGTTCCCGTAGCCCGTCGTTCGCCTCGAATTGGCGGCGGTTGCCGTACAGTTCTATCGCATCCGGCACGCGTTCTTGCAGCAACAGGCGCGCCGACTGGAATACCGGCGAACTGGCGAAACGGTCCACCATCGGGGCGTTCAGCAACAGATGCGAGAACGCAAGCAAGCTCATGCCCTGGTGGTGGGCCATATAGGAACGCACCACCACAAAGGATTGGCCATGGCTGAGGCGGGAAGGGGTATAGTCCAGCGCTTCATAAAAACCGTAGCGCCCGCGGGCGCCATGGCTCTCCAGCGTAACCAGGTTGCGGTATGCGCGCCTGGCATCCACCATCAGCGCCATCACCGTGGCATAGGGCGCCACTACCATATCGTCGCTCAGCCCGCGCCTTAACCCCAGGCCCGGTACGCCAAAAGCGTGGTATTGGTAATTTTGCTGTGCGTCGAAGCCAAAGTAGCCAGACTCAGAAACGCCCCAGGGCACCCGGTATTTTTTGCCCCAGTCGATTTGCCATTGCACGGCGGTGCGGCACATTTGCGCCAGCAGCGAGCCGGGATACGCCGGCATCACCAGTTGCGGCATCAGGTATTCAAACATTGAACCGCTCCACGACATCAGCGCGGGCTGGCGATCGAGCACGGTGAACAACCGCCCGAGCGCATACCAACTGCGCTGCGGAATCTGGTTGGTGGCAATGGCGACGTAGTTGGTTAAGCGGACTTCAGAAGCCAGCAAATCATATTTGCCGCTGTCCGGCCGGTTTTGCTCGCAGTTAAAACCGATGGTTAGCAGGTGAGTGGCCTGGTTATAGAGGAAGCCGAAATCCATTTGCGCCATCTGCGCCAGCTTTTGCTCCAGCGCCGCCAGGCGTTGCAGGCAGTCTTTGGCCTGCATGCCGGCCTGTATCAGATACGCCTGCCGCTCGACGGAAAGCGCCAGCCCCGGCGGTGGGGCGGCTAACCAGGCCAGAGTGGGCAGCGGTTCCTGGTGCGTCTCTTCGCCGTCGAGCCAGCTATACCATTGTGGCCATGCCTGGCAAAGCGCCTGCAATTCGTGATCCAGCGCATTGGCCCAGTGGTGGATAGCGGCAGGTTGTTCCTGGGCGGCCTTTTTGAGCTCTGCGCCGTCATGGCGCATGGCTTCCAGCAACGCCATCAGCGTGCCGGGAGGCGTTTGCAGGGCTTCGGCCCAACGCTGGCGCAGCGCCGGCAAGGCCTTGGGCGCGCTGCTGCCCCAGTGCTGCTCCAGCAGGCCCAGCGTGTCTGATAGGCCGTTGAGCATCCGCTGCGGATCGATGGCTGGCTGCTCGCGCAACGCTGGCAAGCCGGCGCGCAGCGTCAGCAGGTGGCCCGCCAGGTTACCGCTGTCGACGCTGGAAATGTAACGCGGCGACAGCGGTTCTAAGCTGCGGGTGTCATACCAGTTGTAAAGATGGCCGCGATAGTGCTCCAGCCCGCTGACGGTGGCCAACGTGCGCTCTATACGCTGGATCGCCGCCGCCAGGGTGAGATAGCCGAAATCGTAAGCGGTCAGATCCGCTAATAGCGCCAGGCCGATATTGGTTGGCGAAGTTCGGTGGGCGATTTTGGTCGCCGGCATTTCCTGCACGTTATCCGGCGGCAGCCAATTCTCTTCTGCGGTAACAAAGGTGGCGAAAAAGTCCCAGGTTTCACGGCTGAGCCGGCGCAGGACGGTGCGCTGCGCCAGGCTCAGCGGGATGGCCGGGCGCACCGGCGGCCGGCTGAGAAGGCAAGACAGCAGGGGTGCCAACGCCCATAGCAGCGCCAGCGGCAAGATCAGCGCCAGCAATGGCCCGTGATACAGAACGCCGGCCAGCAGGAGCAGGGCCGCTGCCAGCGGGTTCGCCCACATGACGCGGTAGAAATTGGCGGCGGTGATGCGGTTAAGGTTGATGCTGTGCGCATAGCTGGCCCACTCTTGCAGATTGTGTTTACTCACCCCCATTCGCCACAGGGTAATGGCAATGGCCCGCAGGCTATACCAGGCCTGATGGGGCAATACGGCCAGCGTTAACACCAACTGGAGCAGATTGCTCCCGACACTCTTGACGGTCAGCCACAGGTGGCGGGCCAACGGGCGATAAGATGGTTTTCGCAGGCCATCCTGCAGCAAGCTGAGTAGCGCCGGCAGTAGCGGTGGGAGCAGGAATGCCATGAGCCAATAACCGTTGATCGGCAGCCAGACGGCGCTGAAAAACAGTAGCGCCATCAAACTGGGCGCCACCAGACTGCGGCGCAGATTATCGAAAAGTTTCCAGCGCGACAGCATGCTCAGCCGGTTTTTCACGTACGCGCCGCTTGCCGTTTTTATCGATGGGCGCAGCCAGTGCAGCAGTTGCCAGTCCCCGCGGATCCAGCGGGTGCGGCGCACCACATCCACTAAATAGCTGCTGGGATATTGCTCATACAGCAACACGTCGCTGATTAATCCCGCGCGGGCATAGCAGCCCTCAAGCAGATCGTGGCTCAGAATGACATTGTCCGGACAGACGTCGCGCAGCGCCCGCGCGTAAACATCAACGTCATAGATGCCTTTGCCGATGAACGAACCTTCGCCGAACAGATCCTGATAAATATCGGAAGACGCCAGTGTATAAGGATCGTTCCCCGGCGTGGCGCTGCTCAGGGCGGCATAGCGGCTTTGGCCATAGCGCGGGATTTCCTCCGCCATGCGTGGCTGGAGGATGGCATAGCCATTAACCACACGCCGGCTGGCTTCGTCATAGCGCGGCTGATTGAGTGGGTGCGCCATGGCGGCGATCAGTTGGTGGGCCGTATCGCGCGGCAACACGGTATCGCTGTCTAACGTAATGACATATTTGACGTTTTTCAGCACTTCCAGCCCAAAGCCGATCTGGGTTGAAAAGGCATTGCCATGGTTGCGCAGCCAGTCGTTAAGCGCATTCAGCTTGCCGCGCTTGCGTTCATACCCCATCCAAACCTGCTGCATGTCATTCCATTGGCGCGAGCGGTTGAATAAAAAGAAGTGGCTGGCGGCCTGGCCGGGATAACGGGCGTTAAGCGTTTCAATATGATGAACCGCATAATTGAGCAATGCGTCATCGTCGGCACGCTGTTGCTGCGGCGCATCGGTAAAATCAGTCAACAGCGCATAGTGCAGGTGGGCCATATCATTGCCCAGATAGCACACTTCCAGGGTATTAATCAGTTGGTCGATGGCGCTTTTACTGCTAAGCAGCGTTGGCACAGCGATCAACGTACGGCATTCAGCAGGGATGCCGGCAGAAAAGTCCAGCCGCGGCAGTGACTGCGGCGCACGGCTATGCCCGGTGATATTGCCAAGCGCGTTGAGAAACAGCTGGCTGAACACGATAACCAACGGCACCGCCAGCAGCAGTAGCCAGAAATAGCTGATGCCGGCGGCATGGCCCTGGCTCAGCAGTTCGGCGCAGCTGGCGGTGGTGAGCAGGCTGAGACTGCCTAACCAGGCAAGCAGCGGCATTTGGCTAAAGGCGTGGCGGACACGGGTGACAACGCCAAGCTTCACCCCCAGCCGTTGTTCCAGTGCTTTGCGGCCTTGGGCGATCAGATAGTAGCCAACGTGTGCGCTGCGTTGCGGGGCATCGGGTGTTTGCTCCGCCTGTTGCGCCATATCCAGCGTTTGCCGGGCTATTTCTATTTCGCTATAGGGGCAGTGGCGCGCCAGCATCTCTATCACATGGCGGTAGCGATCCCGGGTATTGAAGTGCATCCGGCTATAAATTCCGGTGGGATCTTTTTGCAGGATGCGTTCCACCTGGCTTAGCGTTTCCACGAACTCCGGCCAATCCATCTCGCTCAGTTGGCGCAGCCCGGTGATGCTGTTACTCACCGACAGTTGATTGGCCGCCAACTGCTGATTAAAACGGTGCACCAGTTCGCTGGAGGTCAGTTTGACTTCGGTGAGCCGTTGCTCAACCCAGGTGAGCGGCAGCGCCAACATAGTGCCGTGCCCCTGCAGGCGGCGTACCAGTTCGGCGACGAAGGCGCTGGTGCGCGGCGGGTTGGAACGGGCCATATCGGCGATCACCACGATCAGGTTGGCGGGATCGTTGGCGGCGGCTTCCTGCATTTTGGTCACCCAGCTATCCGCCAGGTTACGCTCCTGCTGTATCTGCGCCACTTCCACTGCCACCCGGCGGAGATTTTCCAGCAGCGCCAACCGCAGCATGCCGGGGAGCGCCCACAGTTCACCCAGCTTCAGGCTGGTTTCTTTCTGGTATGCGGCGATATAGCGCGCCAGGTTCTCGGCGTCCCAACGGCCATCGCCGTGCGCTATCGCTTCGGTGGCGATATCGTATATTCGTGGGCAGCCATGCGGTGGGGCGAGCTGCGGCAAACCACGGCCGAAGTTTTTCGGCAAATGCTGCCTGACCGCCCTGATCTGTTCTTCGATAATGTAAAAATTATCCAGCAGCCAGTTGCCGGCCGGCGTCATATTGGCTTTGTTGCACTGGCTGAGGGTTTGGCAACTGTCAACCAGCACCCGTTCGTTATCATTCAGGCGCTGGAGCAGATAGTAAGGGGTTTTGTGCGTGGTCAGCTTATGCGAACGGGCCAACCGCTGGCCGTGGCGCTCCATTTGGTCGACGGAAAATAGCTCGGCCTGAATGGTATCGGCGCTGGTTTCCCGCGTGGCTTGATGGGCTTTTGCCAGCGCTTTTTTCTGGCGAAATATGTTCAGCCAGTTGATGCGTTTTTCTTTCACGAATTAATACCTGTATCTGACCCAAAGGACAGCCGGTTATCACCGTTGGGAGATCGTGAACATCTTGATATCACAGCCAATTCATTTTGGCGGGAGAGGGCCGTAGGATACGTGGTTTTTTATATTTTTATTTTTAGGTTGAACGCAATAATTTGCGGATCAACCATCATGCTGCTTTTAAAGACCGGCGGCTCATTATGGCAATTTGGCATATTCTTCCGCCAGGGCGTCGTAAATAGGGCGAAAGCGTTTTTGAATCAGCAACGCTTGCCCTTCACGCGCGGCCATTACGCCGGAAAGCAAGATACATGTCTGTTTGAAAAGGAAAATTTTAAATTCTTCGTCCGTCATCGCCGGCTTTGTGGACAGCGAGGGTTCTTTTGATAAGGCTTTTAACGGCGCGAAAAGCTTATGAATAGTGTCTTTATTCTTCACCTGGCAGGAAAAAATGACCGCATTTCGGGCAAATCAGCGTGATATTTTTACGCATTTTGCGGCTGCTTTGCTCGGTAATAAAAGCGCAATGCGGGCAGGTGACTTTAACTGATGTGTCACTAAACATCTTAAGGGCATCAAAGATAGACATATCTTGTACCTGATAGATGTGTGGGCAATTAGTATACACCTAAGGCGGCGCTAAAACCGATTTATCTTCCTCTGTTGGAAGGACAGGATAGGGGCACGGCATGATTGCCGTGCTATTTTTCGGGCTGCGCAAATAGGGCGGTAAATAATTGGCGGTACAGCCGTTGCAGTTCAGCGCCGCTGTCGCCGCGCGCCTGGCGAATCCGGCGGCGCAGCAGGGTGCCGTCGCACAACACCGCCATCAGTTCCCCGCGCGCGGCGATCTGCTCGTCCGGTAGCCAGGGATAGTGGGTCTTCATCAGCGTGCAGCCTTCCTGCATCATGCGTTCATCGGCGCGCAGCAGTATCCCGGCGATGCGTGGGTTGCGGACCGCTTCAGCGCTGATTTCCAACAGTAAGGCTTCGTCATCTTCCAACAGTTGCGAATCTTCCTGCGGGGCTGAGAACATCGAACCGGCGGCGGACAGCGCTTGCGCCATGCGCTCCAGATCGTGGTTGATGTCCAGCATCAGGTTAACGCGCCGAAACACGATGCGTTGGACGATCTCCTCGACAATCTCTTCCTTGTTATGAAAGCAGCGGTAGATCTGGCCGGCGCCTAACTGCGAAAGGCGCGCAATATCGGCAATGGAGGCGCCGCGCAGCCCTTGGCGCTGAAAGCAGATACGCGCTGCGTCGATGATCAGACTGCGGCGCGCTTCAAGGCGGGATTCTCGGGTGTTTTTATCGCTCATGAGGAAAATGCCAGTGGTGATTGTTGGAAAGCGTGAATGGCGCCTGCGGTTGCCGACACCATTCACCGATGTGTTGCGCTACGGTTTCCAGCCGCCGCCCAATACTTTATACAGCGTGATCTTCTGGGTCAACGAACTCAACTGGGTCGCGATCTCGGTTTGCTGCGCCTGATACAACGAACGCTGAGCCACCAACAGATTCAGGTAGTTGTCCACGCCCTGCCGGTAACGCAACTGCGCAATGTCATAATAGCGCTGGTTGGCCGCAGTATCCTGTTCACGTGCGCGCAGCTCATCCTGATAGGTGGCCTGGCCCGCCAACGCATCCGAGACTTCCCTGAACGCCTGCTGGATCGCTTTCTCGTAGTTGGCGATCTCGATGCGCTTGGACACTTCGGCCACCTCCAGGTTGGCACGGTTTTTACCGCCATCGAAAATGGGCACGCTGATGCTGGGAATAAACGACCAGGCGGCGGTGCCCCCTTCAAGCAGGTGGCCCAGGCTATCAGAGGCGGAGCCGCCGGACGCCGTCAGGCTGATGCTAGGGAAGAAGGCGGCGCGCGCCGCGCCGATATTGGCATTGGCCGCCTTGAGCGTATGCTCGGCCGCCACGATGTCCGGCCGCCGGGCCAGCAGATCGGAGGGCAGGCCGGCCGGCAGCGCCGGCAAGCGCCAGTCACGGTTCAGGCCGGCGTTGTTCACCAGCGCGTTGGGCACCTCGGCGCCCAGTAACAGGCGTAGCGCGTTGATATCCTGGCGCACCTGACGGCTGTATTTGGCCACATCGGCTACTGCGCTTTTCAGTGCGGTTTCCGCCTGCGCCAGATCCTGTTCGGTGCTGGCGCCGTGATCGTAACTCAGTTTGGTCAGGTTATAGGAGTTTTGCTGGCTTTCGGCGGTCTGGCGCGCCAGGCGGAGCAGATCGCTATCGGCGCAGAGCGTCAGGTAGCTGGTGGCGACGTCCGCCACCAGGCTGATCTGCGTCGCGCGCGAGGTTGCTTCGGTAGCAAGGTAGGTTTCCAGCGCCTGATCGCGCAGGCTCCTTACCCGGCCAAAGAAGTCCAACTCCCAGGATGTTACCCCCAGATTGGCCTCGTATTGCTGATAGGTGACAGGGCCGGTGGACTTGGTGGAGTACAGGTTGCCCGGCAGGTGCGCGGACGTGAGGCTGGCGCCGGCATCTACCGTCGGCAGCAGCGCGGCCCGCTGGATGCCGTATTGGGCGCGGGCGCTCTCAACGTTAAGCGCGGCGACCTTCAGATCGCGGTTGTTGGCTAATGCGAGCTGAATCAGCTGGTGGAGCGCTGGATCGGCAAAGAACTGTTGCCAACCGATAGCTTCCGCCGTGGCGGCCGCGCCGCCGGCTTCTTGCCACTGGTTAGGCACCGGCATCGCCGGCCGGTCGTAGTGGGGCTGCAGGTTGCAGCCCGCCAGCGCCAGAACCAGCAGCGCCGGCGCTAATCTGTGCAATTTATGATTCATCATGCGGGTGGGGTTATTTGTCTTCATGCTGCTTTCCGTTATCGGGTGCTGCGAGGGTTTTCGCCTGGCGACGGCTGAACAACCGAACCACCACCACGTAAAACATCGGGACGAAAAAGATTGCCAGGAAGGTGGCGGTCAACATACCGCCGACCACGGCGGTGCCGATCGAGTGCTGGCTGCCGGCACCGGCGCCGCTGGCAATCGCCAACGGCAGCACGCCCAGAACGAACGCCATCGAGGTCATGATGATCGGGCGAATACGAAGCCGCGCCGCTTCAATTGCGGCCTGCACGATATCTTTACCTTCCCGCTCATGCAGCTCTTTGGCGAATTCAACGATCAGAATGGCGTTCTTGGCCGCCAGGCCCACGGTGGTCAGCAGCCCCACCTGGAAGAAAACATCGTTGGAAAGCCCGCGCATCAATACGGCGGCGATGGTGCCCAATACCCCCAGGGGGACAACCAAAAGCACCGAGAATGGAATCGACCAGCTTTCATACAATGCGGCCAGGCACAGGAACACCACCAGGATCGACAGCGTATAGAGCGCCACGGTCTGCGAACCGGCGGTTTGTTCTTCATAAGACAGGCCATGCCATTGGATCTGGAAGCCGGTAGGCAGTTTGGCGGCGATCTCGTTAATCGCTTTTACCGCATCGCCAGAGCTATAACCCGCCGCCGGCGCCCCCATAATATTCACCGATTCCACACCGTTGAAACGTTCATAGCGTGGTGAGCCATAGGTCCATTCACCGCTGCCGAAGGAGGCGAAAGGCACCATCTGGCCGCTGCTGTTGCGGAAATACCACTGGTTTAAATCTTCCGGCGTAACCCGCGAGGCAGCCCGGCCTTGCAGATAGACTTTTTTAACGCGGTCCTGATAGATGAACTGGTTGACGTAGCTGGAGCCCCAAGCGGTAGACAGGGTGTCATTGATGTCTTCCAGGCTTAGCCCCAACGCGCGGGCGCGTTCATCGTCGATGTTCAATTTATACTGCGGTTCATCGCTCATCCCGTTGTGGCGCACCATGCTCAGACGAGGATCCTGATTTGCCAGTGACAGGAACTGGTTCATCGCCGCCACCAGGGCGGTATGACCTTTCGCAGAGGTGTCCTGCAGATAGAAATCGAAACCGGTGGCGTTGCCCAGTTCCATCACCGCCGGCGGCACCAGGGCAAACGCGACGCCGTCTTTCAACGTGGCGAACCGCTGCATGGCTCGCCCGGCCAGGGCCTGCACGCTCTGTTGCGCGCTGCTGCGCTCACTCCAGTCTTTCAGGCGCACGAAGGCCATTGCGCTGTTTTGCCCACGGCCAGAGAAGCTGAAGCCATTGGCGGCGAACACTGAACTGACGGTATCTTTTTCTTCGGTCAACAGGTAGTGGCTCATCTCGCTCAACACCTGCTGGGTGCGCGCCGCTGAGGCATTCGCCGGCAAGGTGACCTGCATCATCATCGTGCCCTGATCCTCATCAGGCAGGAAGGTGGTCGGCACGCGGGTAAACAGGTAGCCGGTTGCCGCGACGATAAGCACATAGATCAACAGGAACAGCCGGCGTTTGCTGATCACTGAATTTACGCCGCGCGTGTAGTGCAGCGTGCCGTTGTCGAACTTGCGGTTAAACCAGCCGGCGAAACCGGTGGTGGCATGTTCGCCCGCGCTGGGCTTGAGCAGGGTGGCGCACAGCGCCGGGGTGAAGATCAACGCCATCAACACGGAAAGCACCATCGCCGAGACTATGGTGATGGAGAACTGCCGGTAGATAATCCCGGTCGAGCCGCCGAAGAACGCCATTGGCACCAATACTGCCGATAGCACCATGGCGATACCGAACAGCGCGCCCTGGATTTGCTCCATCGACTTGATGGTGGCTTCTTTCGGCGGCAGCTTCTCCTCGTGCATCACACGCTCAACGTTTTCCACCACGACGATGGCGTCATCCACCAACAGGCCGATCGCCAGCACCATACCGAACATGGTTAAGGTGTTGATCGAATAGCCGAAGGCATACAGCAGGCCAAAGGTGCCGAGCAGTACGACGGGCACCACCAGGGTGGTCACCAGCGTGGCGCGCAGGTTCTGCAGGAACAGCAGCATGACGCAGAATACCAGCACAATGGCTTCAAACAGGGTTTTGACCACTTCGTGGATAGACGCGCTGACCACTGGTGAAGTGTCGTAGGGGAATTCTACGCTCACGCCGGCAGGCAGCGACGACTTCAGGTTATCGACGGTGGCACGCACGGCATTGACGGTATCCAGCACGTTGGCGCCGCTGGCCAGGCGCAAAGCCATACCGGAAGACGGCTTGCCGTTAAAGGTGGAAGAGATGCTGTAATCTTCCGGCCCCAGATCAATATTGGCCACGTCTTTGAGCCGCACTTGCGAACCGTCGCTGTTGACCTTCAGCAAAATGTTTTGGAACTGCTCGACGTTTTCCAGGCGGGTTTTGCCGATGATGGTAGCGCTGAGTTTGGCGCCCTCGACCGTTGGCAGACCGCCCAGTTTACCGGAGGATATCTGCACGTTCTGTTGCGAAATGGCCGTGCTGACATCGCTTGGGATCAGCGAATATTTATACAGTTTGGCCGGATCCAGCCAGACGCGCATCGCATATTCCGAGCCCATTACCAGAAAATCGCCAACCCCTTTGGTACGCGCGATGGGATCTTCCAGGCGGGAAACCAGCAGGTTGCTGAGATCGGAATCACTGAGCTTGCCGTCTTCGGAAATCAGGCTGACGACCAGCATAAAGTTGGCCTGATACTTCGCTACCCGAATACCCTGTTGGGTAACTTCCGAAGGCAACTGCGATTCCGCCAACGAGACTTTATTCTGCACCTGTACCTGGGCGATATCCGGATCGGTGCCTTGCTCGAAGGTGGCGATAATGGTGGCGCTGCCGTCGCTGTTGCTCTGCGACTCGATGTAACGCAGGTTATCGATACCGTTCAACTGCTGCTCAATGACCTGCACCACGGTTTTTTGCGTGGTTTCGGCGCTGGCGCCGGGGTAGGTCACCGAAACCGAAATGGCCGGCGGCGCGATATTGGGGTATTGGTTGATCGACAGGTTAACAATGGACAACCCGCCGGCCAACATGATCACCAGCGCGATGACCCAGGCGAAAATGGGGCGCTCGATAAAAAACTTCGACATGACAGGCTCCCTATTGTGCCGATGGATCGGTCATGGACAATGACACTGTCGGCGCGGCCACCGTATTCTCGCTGCGTTCATTCGGCGTGACTTTTACGCCGGCGCGTACTTTAAGCAGCCCGGAAACCACCACTTTCTCCCCGGCGTTCAGGCCGCTGATAATTTGACATTGGCCATCGTGCATTTCGCCGGTGGTGACGCTGCGTTGCTCGATGGTGTTATCGGCCTTGACGACATAAACGTAAGGGTGGCCTTTGGTATCGTGGCTGACGGCCTCCTGCGGCACCAGGATGCCTTGTTTCTGCACCCCTTGTTTCAGCAATGCATGGACGAACATCCCCGGCAACAGCTCACGATCGGGGTTAGGGAAGGTTGCGCGCATGGTGACCGAGCCTGTGCCCTGATCGACCGTGACTTCAGCGAATTCCAAGCGGCCTTCATGCGGATAGCTGCTGCCGTCTTCCAGCGTGAGCTGCACGGCGGCTTCATGATTGTTGAGCGCGCTCAACTGGCCCTGCGCCAGCGCTCTGCGCAGGCGCAGCATGTTTTGCGAAGACTCGGTGATATCCACATAGATGGGATCCAGTTGAGAGATACTGGTGAGGTTGCTGGTCTGGCCGCTGGTTACCAGCGCCCCTTCGGTAAACTGGGAACGGCCAATGCGCCCGCTTATCGGTGCGCGCACCTTGGTGTATTCCAGATTGATGCGTGCCGATTCCACATCCGCCATGGCCTGTGCGGCGGTTGATACGGCATCGTCGTAGGTTTGCTCACTCACCGCATGGGCCGCGGCCAGCGGCTTATAGCGCTTAACCACCGCCTGCGCGTTGGTCAGGGTAGCCAGGGATTTATTGTAGGCGGCCTGATAGGTGGCAGGATCGATCTGGTAAAGCTGTTGGCCTTCTTTAACTTCCGACCCTTCCGTGAACAGCCGCTTTTGGATCACACCGTTGACCTGTGGCCGAACTTCCGCGCTACGTACGGCCACGGTGCGGCCGGGCAGTTGGCTGGTGATGGTGATGGGTTGGGCATGTAATGTGACGACATCAATCTGTGGCGCGGAAGCACTCTGGCTGGCGCTCGTTGCCGAGCGATCGCAGGCGGTGAGCATGAGACTGATACAAATTACCGATAAAGTGTGGCGCATAGCATTAATTTTTCCCGATGCAATTAATGAGAATTGGTATTCTCAAAAATTATGCGGGAACGGGAATTTCTTTGTTATAAGAAGGGAGTAAGTAATTCGTTGGCTAATGTTACATATCTTTTCAGAGGGTGTGTGACGGCATTAACTTGCCTGGTAGGGCGATGATACGCGATAGCGGGTTACTCGCAGTATCCGCATAATAGTGCGGTTTTGCTGTAGCCCCGCGTGGGGCAGTTTGGGTATCGAAAATTATTGTACGCTAAGACAGTTTTTTGTACTTTTCGACGATACCGGGATTAGGCTTGTAGAGCCGTTATTTGAACGCGCTGATGATTTTGAAGCGTAACGGGCATCAGACAAAGGAGTTGCAGATATCATAACCAGGATGATTAGGTAGTCATGATGACAATTATTAAACGAATGCTTGTGTGGTTATGTTGTCAATTATTTTCGCTGTATGGCCCTCCGCTTTGCATTATCATATTCGCATTAATACAGGGGTACTTCTTTCTTGATAGTCACATTTGGCCTGTAGGATTATTCACTATATTCATAGTATTTATATTTGCTCGTTACGTGAAAGGGTAAATGCTTCAATTTAATTAAAATCGATAGTAGTACTGATCGTCTTACTGGAACCCCGGTGAGCGCATGGTGCGCCCACCGGGGTGGTGGTTAGTTAAGATCGAAACGGTCCAGATCCATGACTTTGCTCCAGGCGGCAACGAAGTCATTGATAAACTTCTGCTTTCCGTCGTCGCTGGCGTAAACTTCCGCCAGGGCGCGCAGTACGGCGTTGGAGCCAAAGACCAGGTCTGCCCGGGTCGCGGTGTATTTTATCTCGCCGCTTTTACGATCGCGCCCTTCGAACAGTTCCGCTGTGCTATCCACAGGCTTCCATTCGGTGCGCATGTCCAGCAGATGGCTAAAGAAATCATTGCTAAGCACGCCCACGCGGTCAGTAAACACGCCGTGTTGGCTGCCGTCGAAGTTGGTACCGAGGACACGCAAGCCACCGATCAAAACAGTCAGTTCCGGTGCAGTCAGCGTCAGCTGTTGCGCCTTATCAATCAGCAGCGTTTCAGTTGATGAGCCGCCCTGAACGCGCCGGTAGTTACGGAAACCATCGGCGAGCGGTTCCAGCAGCGCGAACGATTCAACATCGGTCTGATCCTGGCGCGCATCAACCCGGCCAGGCGAGAAGGGCACATGCACCTGAACGCCGGCCGCTGCGGCCGCTTGCTCAATACCCACCACGCCAGCCAGCACGATAACGTCGGCCAGCGATGCTTTGCCGGATGCCTGCTGGATTGCTTGCAACTTCGGCAAGGCACTGGTAGCGATAACGTTGACTTCCCATTGTTTCTGCGGCGCCAGCGCCAACCGTGCGCCATTCGCCCCGCCGCGCTTGTCGCCGCCGCGGAAGGTAGAGGCCGAAGCCCACGCGACGGAAACCAGTTCGCTGACGGACAGCCCCGATTCGGCGATGGCCGTTTTCAGGCCGGCGATATCGGCTGGCGTTGGGTTGTGCACCGGCGTTGGCAGCGGATCCTGCCACAGCAGATCTTCTTTCGGCACTTCCGGGCCCAGGTAGCGTGCTTTCGGCCCCATATCGCGGTGGGTCAACTTGAACCAGGCGCGGGCGAAGGCTTCATTGAACGACTGTGGATCGTTGAGGAAGCGGCGTGAAATCCGTTCGAATTCAGGATCAAAACGCAGCGTCAGATCGGTAACCAGCATCGTCGGTTTGCGCTTTTTCCCCGGGTTGAACGGATCGGGGATGATTTCCGGCGCATCGGCCGCCTCGTACTGGATTGCACCGGCCGGGCTACGCGTTTGCACCCACTGATATTTGAACAGGTTTTCGAAGAAATAGTTGCTCCACTGAGTGGGCGTTTGTGACCAGACTACTTCCAGGCCGGACGTGATCGCATCGGCGCCAGCGCCGCTGCCGTAGCTGTTGGCCCAACCCAGGCCTTGCGCTTCCAGCGGTGCCGCTTCCGGTTCAGGGCCAACGTGCTCGTCGGTGGCCGCGCCGTGGGTTTTCCCCAGCGTGTGGCCGCCGGCGATCAGCGCGACGATTTCTTCATCGTTCATGCCCATGTTGCCGAAGGTTGCGCGAATCGCCGGCGCGGCCGAGGCCGGATCGCCACTGGCGTTAGGGCCTTCCGGGTTAACATAGATCAGCCCCATTTCGGTGGCGCCCATCGGGCGGTTGGCCAGGCTTTCTGGGTGGCGGTGCGCCAGCCAGGTTTTTTCGCCGCCCCAGTCGACGTCCAGATCGGGTTCCCATACGTCTTCCCGGCCGGCGGCAAAACCGAAAGTGCGGAAACCGGAGTTTTCCAGCGCAACGTTGCCGGCCAGAATGAACAGATCCGCCCAGGATATTTTCTGGCCGTATTTCTGTTTGATTGGCCACAGCAGGCGGCGGGCTTTATCCAGGCTGGCGTTGTCTGGCCATGAGTTGAGCGGGGCGAAGCGTTGCTGGCCACGGCCAGAACCACCGCGGCCGTCGACAGTGCGGTAGGTGCCGGCGCTGTGCCAGGCCATACGGATAAACAGGCCGATATAGCTGCCCCAGTCGGCCGGCCACCAGTCTTGTGAATCGGTCAGCAGGGTTTTGATATCGCCTTTCAGTGCGAAGTAATCGAGCTTGCTAAATTCTTCACGATAATTGAAATTTTCGCCTAAAGGATTGGAACGGTTGGAGTGTTGGTTAAGCAGGTCTACGCGTAACTGGTTCGGCCACCAGTCGCGGTTGGTGGTGCCGCTGCCAGCGCTCTGTTGAGAGGCGCTTTGGTGGAAGGGGCATTTTGCAACAGATGCGTCTGTTTGCGTTTCGGTTGGATTGCTCATTGCGGGCTCCGTGTGCTTCCTATGAATGCCACTACAGTATCTGTTGTTTATGATAAGAGAAACTTGAATCAACCTACGGATTCGATAGTTGTTACCTTTTTAATTGGCGGGAAGTTCAGGGACGGTATTGCAGGAATGCACCGCTGCGAATTCAGCATGCATTCCCGTTGTAGAATAACGATTTACGGTTAGCTGCCCCAGCGGCTTCTAAGGTAGCTGACGGCTTCCTGGGTCTGCGGCTGGTTGAGATAATTTTCTCTGAATAAAATCGTGCCTTTAATTTGTGGCATGGATTCGTTCAGATCGAGCTGTTTTTTCAGCTCCGGCACACCGCCATTGATTGCCCAGTCCGGCTCATTCTTTGAAGGCTCACCCACTTTGTACAGGGCTATGCCGATATAAAGGCGAGTATTGGTGGTTTTCACCACATCCGCCCACCAGTTTGCCAGCACATCATAACGCGCCGCGCTGCGTGAGAACGGCCAATACAGCTGCGGGGCAACGTAATCCAACAGCCCCTGTTGCACCCAGCGCCGGGTATCGGCATAAGATTCATCATAGGCGGCTGCGCCGCGCGTATCGGAGCCTGCCGGATCGTGCGAACGGTTGCGCCATACTCCAGCAGGGCTGACGCCGAATTCCACGTTGGGCTTCAACTGCTTGATGGTATGCGAAACCTGTTCAATCAGCTGTTGTGTGTTGTGCCGCCGCCAGTCGGCTTTTGAGCTGAAGCCTTGGCCATATTTCTTGAAGGTTTGGCTATCATTGAGGGCCGAACCCGGTGATTCGGCATAGAAATAGTCATCAAACTGCACGCCATCAATGGGATAATGGGCAACCACCTCGGCCACGATACTGGTGATCCAATCGCGCACCTCAGGAATGCCGGGATCAAGCACAAAGCGCTCGCCCGCCGTGCGCACCCAGTCGCGATGCAGAACAAACACGCTGGCCGGGTTCTGCGCCAAAGTGCGGTTCAGTTCGGCAACGGTTTTCGGTTTGGTATTGACCGATACGCGATAAGGATTAAACCAGGCATGAACTTTCATGCCGCGTTTGTGTGCTTCATCCAGCATAAACTGCAACGGATCGTAACCTGGATCCTGGCCGATATTGCCGGTTAGCATATCTGACCACGGCAAAATTTTAGAGGGCCAGAGCGCGGTGGCATCGGGTTTGACCTGGAAGAACACGGTATTGATGCCGACGTTTTTCAGTTTATCCAGCTTGTTGATCAGCGCTTGCTGCTGCTGGCTGATGCGAACGGCGCTGCTGCTGGCGTTAACGGATGCCACCGGCGGCCAGTCGAGGTGGGAAACGGTGGTCAGCCAGATACCGCGCACTGGCTGTTGGCTTTTCGGCTGCTGTGGCTGCGACGGCTTGGCCGCCGGCGGCGGGGTGACAAGGGATGCTGGCGGTTTGGAGGAACACCCCGCAAGCAAAAGTAGCGCCGTGGCGACCAGTGCGCCTGGCGTGATAACGGCCGTTAAACGGGAAAAGCGGGGGGAACGGGCGATGATAAACTCCGGTGCTTTCTGCTAGTCATTCGCGAAAAAACATTCTCTTATTATCTGGGATAAAGTCAATAAGTTACCGCATATGGGGTTGGGGGGAGGGATCATGGAAGCTGTTTTCTGTTATTTGACTTATGTTGAATAGAAAACTAGTTCAATAAGAGGAGTATATCTATCATTAACTCAAGGAATGGCAGAGTGGCTATTACCGAAGATTGGTGTAATAGAAAAACTCCAAGATATTATCGTAAAATTTTTAGCTAACTCCGAATTTTTAGCTGGAAAAATTTTCATCGAAGGCCCATTTAGGCTATCCGGTTCTTGTTATTGGCAGAAGTATCCACCTCTATTAAAGGGCATGGTTTAGAGCAGGATAAGCGCCGGTACGTCGAATCCGAACGTAACTTGAGTCGTCTGCATGGTTTTCTAAGTAAAGAAGAGCGCGAATTTGTATTCGCAATTTTTGAGTGGTATCACCGAGAGGTATTTGAAACTTACGGTTCGTTAGACCCAGATGATTTAGCATTGTCGCTCTATGGCTCGATTCGAACTCCGGTTTGGCGCTTAAGAAGAAAATCAGAAGGTTTTGATTATATTTTTGTTGATGAGGCTCAGCTTTTTAATGAAAACGAAAGGCGGCTTTTTTCGCTGCTATCTAACGATATCGCAGCGCATGTGCCAATCGCTTTAGCACTAGATGAAGCCCAATCTTTTTATGGGCAGTCGAGTGCCGGCCTTGCAACACTGGGAATTAAAGATATATCAAATCATAGCCTGGACTCTATTCGACGTTCTACATTGGAGATAGCGAAACTAGCTTTTTTTGTGATTCAAAGGAGTACCAATCTTTTTAGTAGCGACTTCCCAGACTTTACTGCAATTGAAAGCTTTAATTGCCCGGTAAAAAGTATGCGCTTTGGCAAACCTTCTATTGAAAAGGAAGCACCAGATTCGCGTAACTTTGGTAGATTCATACTGAAAAGGGTTCGAGAGCTCAGAGGCGACAACATCCGGCAAATTGCGGTTATTTGTCATCTTGAAAGTTATTGGGCAATTATAGAAGCCGAACTTTCCAAGGCTGAACTACCTTTCCAAGTGTTCAGAGAACGAGGTGAAAAAATCAAAGCTGAACAGCCCGTGGTGGTGCTGTGCCGACCTGCTCAGGTTGGTGGACAAGAGTTTGATGCAGTAATAATCGTTGGCTTAGAAAGGGGGGCAATGCGCTTGAAAGATAACCAAGCTTTCGAATCCGCGATTGAGCAACAGATGATCAGGGAAACCTACCTATCTATAACAAGAGCTCGCTACAAGGTGATTTTTGCGATTGGTAAACTCTCTGTGGAAAATGAATTGATTTCTGATTCAGTTGCTGCTGGCTTGGTCACAAAATAAAAGAAAACCATCTTTGGGCGCGGCCATCGCAGCGCTCAAAACATCTTTTAAAAGTCATAGTCTAGGTTATCTAAGACAGTAGCCGGTAAACATAATCTCTGCGAGAAAAAAGGGTGCGCATGAGATAATTGTATGATTGTGGTGCGAGAATGCTTATGAACTAAGCATCTTCCAAAATGAATTTAACATAATATACATTATGCGCACCAATGTTGAGATAGGCGGAATCTAACACTTTGCACGCTGTCATTGCTGGTTCTGCTTTTCTGCACAAACCTCTTTCTCTAGCCGAACCGCGATTGCATCCGTGTTTCGTTCTGGAATTTGAGGATCTTGTCTTGCCCCTAAGCGCCGTTTCCGGCGCTTAGGAACGTCATCACCAAACGTCAGATCATAATCCAAATCCATTGTGTTATGACGATTCACCAAACCCTTCAGCAAAAGCAGTTTTAAGTTCATTCATAAAAGCCTGTTCATCTTCTCCTTCACAAATCAGTTCTATCATGGTGTTGCCTTTCACGCCGGCACCAAGGATGCTCATCATACTTTTAATCGGGATCGCTTTGCCATTATTCACCAGCACCAGTGACGACCGGTATTTCTTAACAATTTTCACCAGCGTTGCTGCGGGCCTGGCATGTAATCCCGTACTGTTAACCACCCGGATGGATTGCTTAATCATTTCTGCTTCCCTCATGCAATTATTCAGCCTGGTGCAATGCTGGGTGGCCTTTGTTCATCATAATGATTTTGGCATAGACATCCTCTTCAACGGCCTGTTTGGCGTTTGCCATTACCCGCGCCAGATTCGCCTCGTTATTATTGTGAACATACGCCTTACCAACCGCAGTAATAAAAGCCTTGCGTAAATCGCTGGCAATATTCACTTTCACCACGTTGTAATTCACAAAGCTACGCAAAATATCGGCATCAATTCCTGAACCACCGTGAATCACCAGTGGCACCGGAGTAACGGCGGCAATACGCTGAAGCAGCGGAATATCAATACGCGGAATATCCTCCAGGCCGTGTACGTTGCCCACCGATACGGCCAGCATGTCGCAACCGGTTTGCTCAACAAACCTCTGCACCTTATCCGGCTCGGTTTTGCAATCTGCTTCGCTGACGTGATCGTCTTCTTTGCCGAGAATCGCACCAAGTTCAGCTTCAACAGGTACGCCGAAAGACTTGCAGAAATCCACGGCCGCACGAGTAAAATCAATATTCTCTTCAAAAGATAAGGCTGCACCATCAATCATCACCGAGGTAAAACCCGCGCGCACAGCCATTTTAACATCATCCAGGGTTTTACCGTGGTCAAGATGCAGGCTGACCGGCACATCCATTTTATCGGCATGGCGTTTAACGATTTCATAAATATAGTCGTAACCTGAAAGTTGCGCATTGGTGGGTGCAATCTGAATAAAATTCGGTAATCCAGAACGCTCGATAGCGTTCAGAATTGAAATTGTGGTTTCCAGATTGGTGGTATTAAATGCACCTGCAAGCACGTGTTTTTCCTGAATCCGGTCGAGTAAAACTCTACCATTAACTAAAGGCATGTTAACTCCTTATCTCTGTATGATGTTGATAAAATATAATTACCTATTACATGAGATTATCTAATGGCGAAAATACCCTCCTGTTCTAATTTGAAATTATAAAATTCGAGCCAGTGCTTTTGATATTCCTTTATTTTTTCTGTCCGTTGCGGATTAGGAAAGTAACGGCCAGCAAGCGTTATTGAGGGCGGCGATAAATCCGGGCAGGCAACCAATAATGCACCAACAGAAACCGCCTCATCAAAAGCTATTGCTTCTACTGGGCATTGCAAGACATCGGCTTTTAACTGTAGCCAGAACGGATTATTCACTGCTGGGCCAATGACCTTCAGTGGACGCCCTGCTGGTACGTTAAAACAGCCATAACAGTTAGCGAATTCCATTGTCAGGCCCATAAAAATGCTTTCCACCAATGTATCAGCCCCCAGCGTATCCCCCAGGCCATACAGCAACCCACGGGTAGCACGGTTTTTATTTGGCGAACCCGAGCCCCGCAAATGAGGAATAAACACGGGCACGGCGTTTGGCGACCACGAGGCCTGTTGATAGCGAAGCCAGACTCGCGCTAGCGCTGTGTCTATTTCTTCCTCTGTTAAGCGGAATGTACGGCGCAACCACTCAAGGGCGTAACCGCCAATCGGCAGAGAGGCAAACAGTGTGCATAAATCACCGTCAGAGTAACGGCCATTCGCCAACTTATTTCGCTGGGCCTGTGCATCCAGTAAAGGCTGTGGGGTTAGCAGTAAAATGCCTTCAGTGGTTCCCGTCGAGTTCAGTGCTTCACCTGGCACCAATTGCAATGCCCTCGCCCCAACCATATGGTCATGCCCCGCCAGGGTGACGCTCACGTCACTCGTTATGCCCAGTTCTTTAGCAAGCACAGGAGTGACCCATCCCGCGATCTCGCCGGGTTCCAGCAGTGGCGCCAATACATCAAACGGGATTTTCAGCAACTCAGCGGCTTGTCGTGACCACTTGCATGTAGTGACGTCTAAACACAATGTGCGGCTGGCAAGCGTAATTTCGGTACGTTTTTGCCCGGTCAGCAACCACAACAACACCTCTGGCGCATGTAACCAACGCATCCCGCGGTGTTTCGGCAGCGGATAGTTTTCCAACAGCCATCGCATTTTGAACGCGGAATAATTACTGTGCGGCGGCAAACCGGTAATCGAATACAGCTCCTGCTTTTGCGCTTCGTTCAGCGCTGAAAGATAATCCTCACCACGCCGATCATACCAGGCTAGCATCGGCGTCAGGATAGTACCGTCTTCGTCGATAAACACCCCGGATTCACCAAAACTGGCGATACTGATGCGGCTGATTGCCACCGGCGTTAGCATGATCAGTTCAGCCATAACGCACTTTATTGTTTGCCAGAGTTGGTTAATATCAAAATCGACATCGCCCTGCCCTGAAACCCGTTTTGGCGTCGGGAATTTACGCACATCCATTACACTTGCATCGAGGCAGGAATAACAGCTGACTTTACAGTTGGTGGTACCAATATCGATAACGATCGCCGCCGTGTTGTCAGGCATATACCGTTCCTTTTGTCAGACGAAATACAGCATAAAGCGCCAGCGCGACAACCGGAATCAAGCCCATTGCAATGAAATTGCCATTGAAGATTTCCAGCAGCCAAAAACGGAACGGATTTCCCCCGTCCAGAAAGCTGGATACTTGCCCGCTAGAACCTTCAGCAAATTTGAAATTAACATCTTTCGCCATCTCGGTAATAAATGGCGCAATTTTGGTAGCAATCCACAGGTCGGCCACGATGACGGGAATAGCGGTGATCACGGCGCGGAAGATATTGCCGCGGCAGGCCAATACGATCATTGATGCCATCACCGCCAAGTTGGCCAGATCGCCCAGCGGCAGCACTTGATTACCCGGCAAGATAAAGGCGATAAAGACCGAGATTGGGGTCAGCAGCAGAGCCGTAGAGATAATCGCTGGGTTCCCTACCGCTACAGCAATATCTAGCCCGATATACAGATCGTCACGGCCCGGGTACTTGGCATTGAGGTATTTCTTAATAGCTTCAGATAAAGGTAACAGCCCTTCCATCAGGATACGTACCATGCGCGGAAGAATGAACATCACCCCACCAATGCTGATACCAAGCAGCAGAATGTGTTTAATATCGTAGCCAGCAATCACGCCCAACATGACACCAAGAATGGTGCCGACCATCATTGGCTCACCGAAAATACCGAATTTTTTCTGAACACTTTCCGGATCAATATTAATTCGGTTTAGCCCAGGGATTTTGTTGATCACCGCGTCGAACAGTAATCCGATGGGGAAAAAGACCGCCGACGACAACGTGGGCAAGGAGATCCCTTCCAAACCAAAATATTTACGGACCAGCGGCGCAGACCAGTCTGCCAGTTTTAAAACCACGATGGCCGCTACTGCCGCCGCCAGCAATCCCAACACAAAACTACCGGTGCTGTAGTAAACTAGTGTCCCTGCCAATGCAAAGTGCCAATAGTTCCACATATCGACATCCACCGTGCGGGTTTTATTTAACGCCAGCATAGCGACGTTAATTAGAATGGTGAGCGGGATAACAAAAGGCGCTATCGGTGAACCCCAGGTAATTGCGGATAGTGGTGGCCAACCAAGATCGACGACCGGCAGGTTAATACCGGTCCGTTCAACCATCGCCTGGGCCGCTGGGCCTACACTGCTGGTGAGAATATCAAATATGGCGTAAATACCGACAAAGCCAATCCCTACCGTTAATGATGATCGAAGCGCTTTCGCCGGTTTGACTTTAAAACATAAGGCCAGAATAAAGAGTACCAGTGGCAATAATACGGTCGGGCCAAAACCCAGGATATATTGCACAATGGTATAAAGGGTATGTGCTAAATTGTTCATATCAGACCTCTGTTCAGGTATAACCAGACACTCTATGAGCGCCCGGATATCTTGGCTGAATTTATTTAATTTAATTATTATTGGCTTTTAGAATGGCGACTATCTGTTCAAGGACCTTATCTTCACCCACACCGGTAATAATAGGAAGGCCGTTAACCACCGGGATATCAAGTTCATAGGGAACTTTCGTGGTCGAAACTATCAGTGTGGCACCACTTGTATTATTGGGCAACGAAGCAACATTGGTCTGTGAATAATCAACCTTTAGGCCATGCTCTTTGCAATACTCCATTACTTTTTCAGTTACTGCTGTGGATGTCGCAATGCCCGTTGCACAAACAAATAATATTGTTTGACTCATAACTCACCTCTTTCCACTATTTTAGTTAAAATGGATTGATAAATCTCCTCATCATCCATGGCAAGAAGCCGTTGCATAAACTCGCCATCCTGAATGATGTCCATGATCAATCCCAGAACGTTGAGCTGTTTATTGCTTTCCCCCAGAGCCAACAGAAATACTACCTGAACAGCTACCGATTCGGGAGCTCCGCCCATATCGGCAAATATCACTGGCTTTGGCAGCACACCGATGCTGATAGCATTGTGGCGTACGTATTTATGGTCGGTATGTGGAATCGCTACCCCTACCGGCTCAACTGGAAGCCCCGTGGGGAACTTCGCTTCGCGCGCGAGCACATGGCTGGCGAAATCCTCTACAACCATGCGATCGTTAATTAATGGATCGGCAAGCTGGTGAATTAGCGCTTCTACCGACAATCCCTGAGGAAGATGTTGTACATAGTGACGACGAAAATGAATATCTTGCATAATATCCCCGTGACTTAGTTGGCGTCTCTGCGTTGTAATATGGTGCCGAGATAATATTTATTCCCTTTTAACCAAACGTTCCCGAATTCTACCGGTAAACCATGAGAAAAAAACACTAATTGTTCAAGGTGCAATACGGGGGCATCTTCGCTAATATCAAGATAATGCCCACGGTCATTCCCAATTAGTCGTGCTGCATAGCGGCTTTCTGAGTATCTAATTTTATTATTTGATAATTTTTCAATCGTGGGGAATAAGTTGTGTTGTGTAAAATCCACGTCTGTTATTCCCGGGCAGAGTTCAATGTTAATACGGTTTTCAATTAACATCACTTTCTCGTCGCCAATACAGCGGAGACGTTCGAGAAATAAAATATCTTGGCCGGATTTAATATTTAGCTTTTCCGCCACATAGCGGTTTGCCGGCTCAACCCGTGAGGTGATCACACTGGTTGTGAAGTGTATTTTTTGGCTTTCCAGTGATTCTGCAAAAGATAGCAGCCCTTCACCTAGTGGATAGGCAATATTCTCTTTTTTCACGAAGGTGCCTTTCCCCTGAACCTGAACCAGTACGCCCTCCCTGACCAGTTGGTTAACCGCTTTTTTTACCGTTCCCCGGCTGACGTCCAGCATATCCATAATCTGAAATTCAGAAGGAATGCGATCGTCTTCAACCAGTTCACCGCTATAAATGTTCTCCCTAATCCACTCAACCACCTGTTGGTAGAGTGGGATTTGCGAACTTTTGCTTAACATTTTCGAGCCATTCATCTGAACGTCCAAAGTTGTCTATAGACAATCATGTACAATGTAGTGCTTATGATAGATAAATCTGTTGGGAAGTGGCTCGAAGGGGGTCACACTTTGGGGGAGCGATTCAGGATCCATTTTCTGTGAGTCACATCACGAACCAGGTGAAATCCTTGGTGAAGAAAATGAGGGCGACTGAAAATGGGGGAAAGAAAAACAGAAGGGAAATGGGCAAGACAAGCACCGGAAACAGAGCCAACTGCGGCCCTTTTCCCGATCGCGCTACGCGAAATCTGTAAAACATAACCAGCTAAGTCCCTGCAGATTTGTTCAAAACGCACCGATGAAATCGCCGAAAAGCAGGCGGCAAAATCGGACGTATACCACTACGCTGGCCAGAGTGGTGAATTTCAATAAGACAGATGCTTGATTTAACATAATGAAGTGACGTTGTCACTTGCAGTGAATGCAATTATGCCCCTTTCCTGGCTTAACCAGCAACAACCTCGCTGTTGCTGGCCGTATGTAACGCGTTAGTTCAGCGTATATTGCAGCGTGATTTCTGCTTTGAGTAGTTGCGACACCGGGCAGCCGGCTTTGGCTTTGTTGATGATTTTATCGAAGGTGGCTTCATCAATCCCCGGCAGTTTCACCGTGCTGGTAAGCTCAATTTTGGTGATGGCAAAACCACCGTCGACTTTATCCAGAGAGACATTGGCCGTGGTATCAATCGATTCGGGCGTGTAACCTTCTTCGCCAAGCATCAGCGATAACGCCATGGAAAAACAGCCTGCGTGCGCAGCGCCGATCAGTTCCTCCGGGTTGGTGCCCGGTTTGCCCTCGAAGCGAGTATTAAAACCGTACGGCTGCTGTTTCAGCGCGCCGCTTTCGGTCGAGATGGTACCTTTCCCACGCTTAATATCGCCTTCCCAATGTGCCTGGCCTTTCTTATGAATCGTCATGCCGTCTCCTTTATCCGTTCAGATTGGCGCCTGGCAGGCACCACCGTCGTGACATTCAACATTGTCACCTCACCTTAAACCCTAGTTCACATCCGGCAAAAAAGCCAAGCCGGTATGGTTAACTAATTGATTTTTATGAACTCATATATTGAGGGGAATGTTGAGATGATAATCGGCCCCAACGCTATGCCGGGGCCGATGAAAGGCCGCATCGGGCCAGTCAGGCGCGTGCTGCCTGCTGCGGCACTAATGCAATATGGGATAAACGGAACGTCATTCCTGCGGCAATCAGCGTGATAACGCTGCAAACCAACAGGCCGGCATCAATGGCGTTGATTAAGGTATGGCGCGCCAGGATCACGTCCGCGGTGATGGGGTTGTTGCCCAGGCTAAGCAGCTTGCCGGGATCGGCCCAGTGCTGCCAGGCTTCTTTTAACTCGTTACGTTGTAACAACCAGTGGTACAACGTCATCAACAACAGGCTGGTTGCCGCGGTGCCGAGCAGCCCGCCCACCAGGCGGAAAGATTGCAGTAATGCCGTGGCAATGCCCAAATGTTCGCGTGGTGCCAGCGTTTGGGTGAAAATGGTCAGGTTTAGCAAAATAAAGCCCAGCCCCACGCCGGCCATCAGCATCAACAGCAGCAACTGGTGAAAACTGCCCTGCGCCCCGCTTAGCGCCAGCCCCAGGCAGGCAACGCCAAGCAACAGGAAACCGGATACCGGCAGCAACGCCGGGTTGCGCAGCCGGGTGACGATCCGCCCGTTGATGATTGCGCCAACGGTAATGCTCACGCCCATCGGGGTTAACAGCAACGCGGCCTGTTGTGCCGAGTAGCCATAGCCGGCCTGGAATAACAGCGGCGCGAAATACAGCAGAATAAACATCACCGCGCCTGCCAGCGTGGAGAGGATAAACAGTTGCCGCAGCGTGCCGGCAACGAACAAAGATGGCGGTAACAGAGGGGATACGGCGCGTTTTTGCTGGGCAAGCAGCGCCAAAAGCGAAGCCAGCGCGGCCAGCATCAGCGCGATAACGCCAACGACATTCATCTGTGAAGATAATCCCGTCACCCCTAACTGCAGGCAGCCAAGCAGCGTAATCACCAGCAGCCCGCCCAGCCAGTCCAGATGGATATCGTGCTGTTGCACGGGTTTAAAATAGGGCAAATAACGCCAGGCGATGGCTAACGCCACCACACCGCACGGCACGTTCAGGTAGAACACGGCGCGCCAGCCGTAATGTTCAGTCAGGATCCCGCCGACCGTCGGCCCCAGCGCATTGACGATGCTAAAGGCGGTGCTAAGCAGAATTTGCCAGCGCAGCCGGCGGCGCATATCGGGGAACAGTTCAGGAATGCAGGCAAAAGCGGTGCCGATCAACATCCCACCGCCGATGCCCTGCAGCGCCCGCCAAATCACCAGCATCAGCATGCTGCCGGCCTGGGCGCACAGCAGCGAGGCCAATGTAAACACCAGCGTTGCCGCAATCACAAAGTATTTGCGCCCAAAATAGTCGCCCAGGCGGCCAAAGATCGGCACGGTGACGATGGATGTCAGCAGGTAGCCGGTAGCCAGCCAGGCATAGAGATCAAAACCGCCGAGATCGGCCACGATGTAAGGCATGGTATTGCCGATCACGGTCTGATCGAGCGCCGAGAGCATCAGCGTCAGCGAAAGCCCCAGCATAGCCAGCAAAGCGCGCCGGAAACCTAACGGCGCAGGCGTTTCTATTTTGGGCATGGTCATTCCCCGTATTTAGCGCAGTTGTGCCACAGCGCGCGCCATACGGTTGGCGCCTTCAAGCAAGGTATCGATATCCGTGGCGATCGACAAACGGAAGAACGGTGAAATGCCATAAGCGGCGCCTGGCACCACGGCCACCCCTTCGCTTTCCAGCAAATACAGCACCACATCATTGTCATTCTGCAACGTGTTGCCCTGCGGCGTTTGGCGCCCAAGGATTCCGGCGCAGTTGACATACAGGTAAAACGCCCCGTCAGGCTTTTTGCATGCCAGGCCCGGAATGTTGTTGATCGCTTCCACCATCCGATCGCGCCGTAACCGGTAGGTTTCGCGGCTGCGATCGATAAAATCGGTACCGCTGCCCAGCGCCGCCAACGCCGCCGCCTGGCTCACCGAGCAGGCATTACTGGTTGATTGTGATTGCAGCGTGCCCATGGCAGTAATTAACCCTTCGGGGCCGGCGGCATAGCCAATGCGCCATCCGGTCATGGCATAGGTTTTGGATACGCCGTTCACCACCAAGGTGCGGTCTGCCAGCGCAGGCTCAACCGCCAGCAGATGGCAAGGTTGGCTATCGTCAAAACGAATGTGCTCGTAAATATCATCCGTCATGATCGCCAGCCCCGGGTGCTCCAATAGCACATCGGCCAGTGCGCGCAGTTCGCTCTCGGTATAGCTGGCGCCGCTGGGGTTGCTGGGTGAATTGAGTAACAGCCAACGGCACTCTGGCGTGATGGCCGCTTGCAGTTGTTCGGCGGTCAGTTTAAAGCCGTTCTCTTCCTGGCAGGCCAGGATCACCGGTTCCCCTTCACAGGCCAGCACCATATCTGGGTAAGAAACCCAGTACGGCGCCGGGATCAACACTTTGTCACCCGGCTCCAGCGTGGCGGTTAGCGCGTTGAAAATCGCGCTTTTGGCGCCGCAGGTGACGATAATATTGTCGGGTGAGAAACTCAGCCGGTTTTCCCGTTGGAATTTGTCGGCAATCGCCTGGCGCAGCGCCGGTGTACCGTTATTCTGCGTGTAGCGTGTTTCGCCCCGCTCAATCGCCGCACAGGCGGCTTGGCGAATAACCTCTGGCGTATCAAAGTCCGGCTCGCCGGTCACCAAATTAACGATCGATTTGCCGGCGCGGCGCAGCGCGTTGGCACGATCGGCCGCCGTGCTGCTGGGCGAGGTCTTGATGCGGGTGATGCGTGAAGCGATGCGAATTGCACTCATGACAAACTCCTGATGCCTTTGTGGATTGAAAATACGGTAATAGAGAGCCCGCACCGGCGCTAAGAGGAGTTCGTTCTGGTTCAATCGCGTTGGCTTATGGATAAGCACCAGCAATAGCATAAATGCATTGCTACTGTGCAGCACGGAAGCCTGTATCCTTGCCAGCCTTGTGATCACATTTAAAATAATACTTAAATTACATGATGTTATACTGATTTTGATGTTGAATAAAAAAGCTGGCTTAAGATTTGCTTAACCCTTCATGATATCTTTTGTTATGAGGGTAAAGACCATGAATCTCAGGCGATTAAAGTACTTTGTGAAAATTGTCGATATCGGCAGTTTGACTCAGGCTGCTGATATTCTGCATATTGCCCAACCGGCGTTAAGCCAGCAGTTGGCGACGCTTGAGAGCGAAGTGAAACAGCAACTGCTGATCCGCACCAAACGCGGCGTAACCCCCACCGATGCCGGCAAAATCCTTTATACCCATGCCCAGGCCATTCTGCGCCAGTGCGAACAGGCGCAAAGCGCCATCGACGGTTCCGCCCAGTTGCTCTCCGGCACCGTCTCCGTCGGGCTGGCGCCCGGCACCGCCGCCAGCCAATTGGCACTGCCTCTGTTCAAAGCCGTTAAGCAACAACACCCTGGCATTCTGTTGTATTACAACGAAAACTTCGGCATTACGCTGAGCGAGCTGATCATGAGCGGGCGGATGGATATGGCAGTGCTGTACGGCAACCGCCAGATCCACGGGTTATCGTTTGTTCCACTGATGAAAGAAGACCTCTACCTGGTCAGCAGCAGCGCCAAAAAACCACAGGGCAACACGGTTGATCTTGAACAGGTCGCGGCAAAAGATCTGTTTTTACCGCAGTCTTATAATTTTATGCGCAAGATGGTGGATGACGCCTTTGCCGCACGCGGGCTGACCGGGCGCGTGGTGTGCGAGATCGAATCGGCCACCACGCTGACGGCGGCCGTGGCCAGCGGTTATGGTGCCACGATTCTGCCAGAGTCGGCCGCGCGCACCCTGCTCGCGCCCGCCGGCGCGTGGATGGCGAAGATCGTTAACCCAGGGATCCAGGCCCCGTTATCTTTTTGTTCGTCCGACCATCTGCCGCTTTCCCAGCCTGCACAGGCGGTGAAAAAAATCCTGCTGGCGTTAATGGCCGAACGTGCGCCGGATAATCGGCCCCTTGCGTTGGCCTAACGTACGGTGTGATAAGTCTCGCTTATTACCACAAAACGAAACCCTCTTAGTGGCTGGGATAAACGGCACGCTACAGTGCCAATACCACTCACAAGAAGCCCCTTTTGCCGTTTAAGGGGCCATAAGAGGTAATGATGGATCTTGCGCAACAGTGGGTTAACCCGCAATTGAGTTTATTAGGTACGCGGACAATGTTATTTGAAGCGCCTGGCTCGCTGTGCCTGGAAAACCAGCAACGTATCTGGGCGCTGGCCAAATTTGCCGAGGAACTGCCGGAGATCGCTGAAACGGTGCCGGGCATGAACAATTTGATGCTGGTGCTGCGTCGGGCGCCGGAAGCCCCTGAAGAGATGTTCAGCAAACTGCTTAAGCAGTGGCAACGCGATGAACGTATGCAACTGCAGGGAAAAACCATCGAACTGCCGGTAGTATACGGCGGCGAGTATGGCCCGCATTTGCACGATGTCGCCGAACACAGCGGCCTGAGCGTGCATGAGGTCGTCGCGCGCCACTGCGCCCCGCTCTATCCGGTATATGCCCTCGGCAGCCATCCAGGCTATTGCTATCTTGGCAATATGGATCCCAGCATTGCCACCCCACGCCGCCAAACGCCGCTGATGAGCATCCCCGGCGGCGCCGTTTCAATCGGTGGGCTGCAAACCGGCGTATCCGCTTCGGCCGGCCCCAGCGGCTGGAATACCATTGGCCATACCGATTTCGTCTTTTTTGATGCTTACGCCTGCCCGCCGGTCACCCTGCAACCGGGCGACAATATCGCCTTCAAAGCCGTGGGGGTGCAGGCATGATTGTTATTGACAAAACCACCCCGCTCAGCAGCGTGCAGGATCTTGGGCGCACGGGTTGCCTGCACTACGGCGTTGGCACCGCAGGCGCCATGGATCCACTGGCGCTGCAATTGGGCAATGCCTTGCTGGGCAATGATCTCAACGCCGCCGCGATAGAAATCCCGTTGTTCCCATTCCAGGTGCGCTTCCTCGCCGATTGCCGGTTTGCCGTGACCGGCCACGACGGCAAGGTGATGCTGGACGATGAGCCATTGCCTTTCTGGTGGTGCGCCCAGGCGCGTAAAGGCCAGCGTTTAACCTTGTCGGCATCGAATAAAACTACCCGCGCGTATCTGCATTTGCCCGGCGGCATTGATGTGCCGCAGGTGCTGGGTTCACGCAGTACCCAACTGCGCGGCGAGTTCGGCGGTTACCAGGGGCGTGGCCTGCAAAACGGCGATCGGCTGAGCGCCGCCGCCCCACGCCAGGATGGCCCGGTAGATTTCGGCATTGTTCCCCCGTTGTTGGCGTTTGGCCTGAATGATGCGCCCGAACGGGTGATTCGCGTGCTGCCGGCGGCGGAAAACAACGCTTTTACCGAAGCCTCGCGCCAGGCTTTTTGGCGCCAAGCCTGGCAAATCACGCCGCAAAGCAACCGTTATGGTTACCGCCTGGCGGGGGAACGCCTGGTGGCCAACGCGCCGATGGAGATGCGCTCGCACGGCATTATCCCCGGCGTTATTCAGGTGCCGCACAACGGGCAGCCGATTATTCAGATGCGCGACGCGCAGCCGAGCGGCGGTTACCCCAAGTTCGGCACGGTGATTGATGCCGACATGTGGCTGCTGGGGCAAATTCCGGTCGGTAGCAAAGTGCGTTTTGCCGAGGTGACCTATCAGCAGGCGCGGGAAGCCGAGTGCCAACAGCAGGCTTATCTGCTCAAGGTGATTGAGCAAATCGCCTGTTACCGGCGCTATGAGGATTAACCCCCAATTTTGGAGATGAAGTGATGTTGGCGATTGCTGAACTGCGCCAGATTGCGCACAAAATAAGCCAGTCTGGGGTGCAAGACATTGAAATTGCGGGCAGCCACTACCGGGTACGTATGCGCTGCGCGCCCTGCCGCCCCCAACCGCGGGCACAGGCGGAGCCGCAGCCGGTGGCGCAGGCAGAGCCTGAAAACAAAATTATCACGGCACAACGGCCGGGCATTATTTGGTTTACCCATCCGCTGAACGGCAAAGCGATATCCACACCGGGCGAAACCGTCAAACCCGGCGCGTTGCTGGCGCTGCTCAGCATTGGCCACCTGATGCTGCCGGTGCGCAGCCCGGTTGGCGGCACGTTGCTGGAGCACTGCGCCGCCAACGGCAGCGTGGTGGAATACGGCAGTGAACTGCTTGCTTTGGCCGAGAACGATTAAGGAGAACACGATGAACGTCATTGATCTGAACGCCGATCTTGGCGAAGGCTTCGGCGATTACACCATCGCCGACGATACCGCGCTGATGGGATTAATCTCTTCCGCCAACGTGGCCTGCGGTTTCCATGCCGGTGATGCCACCATCATGGCCAACAGCGTGCGGATGGCCAAAGAACGGCAGGTCGATTTGGGCGCACACGTCGGCTTCCCTGATTTGCTGGGTTTTGGCCGCCGCAGGATGCAAATCGATGTCGCCACGCTGGCGAACTACGTGACCTATCAGCTCGGCGCCCTGGCAGGCTTTGCGCGGGCCGCCAATTACCCGATGACCCACATGAGTTTCCACGGTGCGTTGGGCAACATGGCGGCGGAAGATCCCACGCTCGCCCTGCCGTTGTTGAAAGCGGTCAAGGCGTTTAACGCCGATTTAATCATCAGCACCACCGCCGGCAATGCGGTTGAATATGGCGCGCACGAGCTGGGTTTTAAAGTCGCCACCACCTTCCTGGCCGATCGCGCTTACGATCGCCACGGCATGCTGGTGCGGCGCGGCCTGCCCGGCGCGGTGATCCACGATGCGCAGCAAATCAGCCGGCGGGTCACCCGCCTGTTGACCGATGGCACGGTGGAAAGCATCGAAGGCGAAACGCTGGTGATGCCGGTCACGTCCATCCTGTTGCATGGCGACACGCCGGGCGCGCTGACGCTGGCGCAGCAAATACGCCATGATATCGAAGCGATGGGCGTGAAGATCGTCCCTATTTCACGGCATTAGCGATGATGCCCGGGGAACCATAAGGCAGCCTTATTGCCACACAGGCTTTCTGTCTTATCTCACCCACAGATTACTGGTTACAGTCCATTTATAGCTTTTTTTCCCGTTTGCTTTACGCGCAAATGGCCGATCATTCAGGGGAGTTACTATGCCATTTTCAGATTATAAAACCGCGTTGGTCACCGGCGCTTCCGCCGGCCTGGGTGAAGCCATTGTCGAACGTTTGTGTAAGGAAGGGATCACCGTGCACGCCGTGGCCCGGCGCCAGGAGCAGCTGGCGGCCCTGGCCGAACGCACCGGTTGCATCCCGCACGCCGTGGATATCTCCGATACCCAAGCCGTGGCCCAGCTGTGCGAAGGGTTGGAGATCGACATTCTGGTTAACAACGCCGGGGTTTCACGTTCCGGCTCGCTGCTTGATTCCGACGAAGACGGCATCGATAGCCAGGTTGATGTCAACCTGCGCGCGGTGCTGCATTTAACCCGCCTGTTGGTGCCCGGCATGGTTAAACGTGACCGCGGCCATGTGATCAACATCTCTTCCATTGCCGGCGTGTACAACTTCAACGGCAATACCATTTACCACGCCACCAAAGCCGCGGTGCATATGCTTTCGCGCCAGTTGCGCATCGATGTTTACGGCAAGCGTGTGCGCGTGACCGAGATCTGCCCTGGCCGCGTCGCAACCGATATTTTCGGCAACGTTTGGGGCGATGCGGAAGAAGCGCGCAAGCGGTTTATTGATGGGTTTGAGCTGCCGCAGGCTTCCGACGTGGCCGACGCGGTGGCATTCAGCATCGCCGCCCCTATCGCCGTTAATATCGGCCATATTGAACTGACGCCGACTCTGCAGGTGCCCGGCGGGCTTTCGACCATGCGCCCTGATGATGCAACCCTATGATATCAGGGTATTGGCACCGTTAATGGAGAGGGAATGGTGATGAAAAACACGTTTGATTTTAACGCCATCTTGCAAGGGCAGTACGGTGAGATGCTGTTGTCCGGCGTCAAGCTGACGCTGGAGCTGGCATTGGGCTCCTGGCTGCTGGCGATGGCGTTGGCCATGCTGTTGGTAGTGCTGCGTCTGGCGAATAAACGGCTGGCGACGGCCTTTGTGGCGGTTTACGTGTCTTATCACCGCAATGTGCCGACGCTGGTCCAACTGATGATGTGGTATTTCGCCATTCCGACCCTGCTGCCGGAGTCTTTGCAGATGTGGTTGAGCGATTACAACACCGAGTTTGTCTTTTCGCTGATTGCACTGGGGCTTTGCCAGGCGGCTTACTTCTCTGAAGACATCCGCAGCGGGCTGCGCGCCATTCCCGATGGCCAGACTGAAGCGGCGCGGGCGCTGGGCATGGGCCACATCCGCGCCATGCAACTGGTGATCCTGCCGCAAGGCATTCGCAACGCACTGCCGGCGCTGATCAACCACACCGTGCTGCTGTTTAAAAACACCAGCCTGGCGATGGTGATTGGCGTGGCGGAACTGACCTATGCAACGCGAGAGGTTGAAAACTACACGTTCCGCACGTTTGAAGTTTACCTGCTCTCTTCGCTCGCCTACCTGGCGTGTTCCCTGCTGCTGATGGGCATCGGCGCGGTTATGGCTCAGCGTTATCAACGCGCTCTGGAGAGGTAAATATCATGCTGGATTTCTTCTCGATTATTCATCAAAACTGGATGCTGTTCCTAATCGGCCAGTACCCGAACGGCCCGCTGGGCGGCATCGTCTGCACCCTGCTGCTGTCGCTGCTCGCGATGCTATTTTCCTTTCCGATCGGCGTGCTGTTGGGCATGGCGCGCATTTCCCCTTTCCGTTGGCTGCGCTACCCGGCCACCGCCTGGGTGTATGTGCTGCGCGGCATCCCGCTGATGATGGTGGTGTTCTGGACTTATTTCTGCGTGCCGCTGCTGCTGGGCCACAACATTGATGGTTTCGCCACCATGCTGTGCACCCTGGTGGTTTATGAAAGCGCCTATATCGCCGAAATCGTCCGCGCCGGCATCCAGGCGCTTCCTTCCGGCCAGTATGAAGCAGCGCGCGCCATGGGCATGAGCTATCTCAAGGCTTTTCGCCTGATCCTGTTGCCACAGGCGTTGTACAACATGCTGCCCAGCCTGATCAGCCAACTGGTGTCCATCATCAAGGACAGTACCCTGGGCTACGTCATCAACGTGCAGGAACTGACGTTCGCCGCCAACCAGGTCAATAACCAGCTGCTGACTAAGCCCTTCGAGGTATTTGCCATCGTGGCGCTCAGCTACTACGTCATTTGCTTTAGCCTGACCTGGCTGGCGAACCGCCTGGAGCAGCGTATTGCCCGTAAACGTCTGAATTCGGCGCCTGCTGGCGCGGCCAAAGCCGCCCTGTTGTCCTCAACATCTTAATATAAAAGGAATATCTCTATGATTCCGATGATTATGTTTAACCAGGTCAATAAATGGTACGGCGATTACCAGGCGCTCACCGATCTCAGCGCAGAAATCAAGAGCGGCGAAGTGGTGGTGGTTTGCGGGCCTTCCGGCTCCGGTAAATCCACGCTGATCCGCACCGTTAATCGCCTGGAGCCGATCGAGAAAGGCCAGATCCTGTTCGACGGCCACGATATTCACGGTTCCAGCACCCGCCTGAACCAGTTGCGCACTCGCATCGGGTTTGTGTTCCAAAGCTTCAACCTGTTTCCGCACATCACGGTGCTGGAAAACATCATGCTGTCGCCGGTAAAAGTGCTGGGGCTGCGCCGTGCAGAAGTGCGCAAGCAGGCGATGGCGTTGCTGGAGCGCGTCGGCCTGGCGCACAAGGCCGATGCCTACCCCGCCCAGCTCTCCGGCGGCCAACAGCAGCGCGTCGCCATTGCGCGGGCGCTGGCGATGAAACCGCCGGTGATGCTGTTTGATGAGCCCACCAGCGCGCTGGATCCGGAAATGGTGGGCGAAGTGCTGAACGTCATGCGCGATCTGGCGCAGGAAGGCATGACCATGATGTGCGTTACCCACGAAATGAATTTTGCCCGTGAAGTGGCCGATACCATTTGGTTCATGGACGCCGGCAAGATCCTGGAACAGGCGCCGCCGGAGCAATTCTTCACCCGGCCGCAACACCCCCGGGCACAGCGTTTTCTGGCCGATCTGCGCCAGCACTGATGATGCCGCCTGTATTTAGCTACTGGAGCTACTGATGATGAAAAAACTGAATAAATTGAGTTTAGCCGTGCTGACCGGTTCGTTACTGCTGGGCGCGTTTCCATCCTGGGCGGATATGTTGGCGGATATTCAAGGCCGCGGGGTGCTCAACTGCGGGGTTTATTCCGACGTGCCGCCCTTTTCGTCGCCCGATCCTAAAACCCGCCAGTTGGCCGGCATGGATGTGGATCTGTGCAATGCGCTGGCAAAACAGATGGGCCTGAAGCTCAACCTGATGCCGGTTTCCGTTGAAGCGCGCATTGCCGTGCTCACCACCGGCCGGGTAGATGTGCTGATCGCTAACCTGGCGTATACCAAAACCCGCGCGGCGCAAATTCAGTTCAGCGATCCGTACTACGTTGCGAAGGAAGTCCTGGTGGTGAAAAGCGCCAACGCCGACAAAACCCGGGCGGATTTCAAAGGCAAACGTATCAGCTCCACCAAAGGCTCCACCTCGGAACAGTCCATCCGCCTGGCCGATGCCAAGCCGGTGACGTTCCAGGACACTGCATCCGCCTACCTGGCGCTGCAGCAGAACAAATCGGTGGGGTTCGTCACCAACAATATGACCGCCGCCAAACTGGTGATGCAGGCGCAGAAAGACGGCGTCAATTTGGCGATCATCAAAGAACCGATGGCGTTGGAGCCCATTGCCATTGGGCTGAAACAAGGGGAACCGGCGCTGCTGGAGAAGGTAAACAGCAGCCTGAAAGCCATGGACGACGCCGGCGAGATCGACCAGATCTGGAACCACTGGATCGGCCCGAACACCGATTACAAAATGGTGCGCGAAGAGAAGGTTCAGCCGCTCAGCAGCCTGAAGTTTGTACCGTTGGAATAACAACGATCATGGGTGGCGTTGCCCGCCACCCATGCCCCAGGATCAGTTGATGACCGCCCTGCCTAACGGTTTGCGCCGCACCGCGGCCAGCTCGAACAGCGCATCCACCCGCGCGCGCTCTTGCGCATCCGTCTTCACCCAGATACCGCAGCCAACAAACACCAGTACGTTGCCTACCAGGCCGACGATGCCACTGGTTAACGATCCCAACGCCGGGATGTCGTCCGGGAAAAACACCGTCAGCACGATGGCGATCGCAATCCCAGTCAGCATCCCGCCCAGCGCCCCCTGCTTATTGCCAAAGCGGCTGAAAATGCCGAAAAACAGCGGGACCGCCAACTGAATAATCCCCTGATAGGAGATTTGCGCCAGCAGTTGCAGCCGTGAGTAGTTGAAGGTTAAATAAGCCAGCAGCGCCGCCGCGATGATAAACACCACCATGCCGGACTTAGCCAGTACCGTCAGTTGCCTGTCCGTGCGTGGAGTGTTCCAGGTGGCCAGATCGTTGGCGAACTGAGTACCGCACACTTGTACGCAGCCGTCAACGTGGCCAATACTGGCCGCAAAAACAATCACCAGCGCCAATGCCAATAGCCAGGCACCGCCGTGATTATAGAGCGCGGTGAAAAAGCCGTTTTGCGGCTTGGCCTGCACGGCCGGATCCTGGCTGACGGACGTGGCGAACAGCATCAGTAAGGCATAAAAGCCCCCGACCAGCACAATCGTCAGCAAAGTGCCCTTTTTCACCGAGCGTATGCCGCTTGCCGTGTAGATGCGCTGGAAGCTCATCGGCCAACACATAGAGCCGATCACACCGGTGAATATCAGGCTGAACATATACCACGGGCCGTAGCTTGAACTATCGGCGCCCGGCACCATCAGCATCTCTTTCGGCAACGCCGAAAGCTGGTTGTAGCCGGGTTCCGTGGTAAACATCAGGATCACGCAGATCAGCGCCCCCAGGCCATAGGCAATGGTTCCCTGGTACATATCCGTCATGATCAGCCCGCGCATCCCCATACTCACCGTCCAGTACTGGCGAATCAAAATCGTCAGCACCCCGACAATCAGGCAGGTAGTGACGCTCCAGCGGCCGAAGCTGGCAAACTCAACCAGCACTGCCAACGCCTGAATGCCCATGATTACCCAAGGGAATACCGAGATAATGCCGATGATCGACGCCACCCGCTTCACTGCCGGGCTGTTGAAACGCATGCCCAACAGATCCGGCTGCGTGGTCAGGTTGAAATGCTGCCCCCACTTCCAGGCGCGGTTGGCCATCAGGTACATGGCGGTCACGCCCAGCGTGGAATACACCACGCCGTAAAACCCCAGCACACCGCCTACCGATAGTGCGAAGAAGGCGGTAAAGGTGGCGCCCGGCCACCAGGAGTTGGTGTAACTCATGGCGATATACCATGGGCCGTAGGCGCGGCCACCGACGGCGTAATCAGCAAAGCTGGTACTTTTGCGGTTGGTGGCGTACAACACGATAATCATCACGGCAAGAAATAGCCCTATCATGCCGAACGTTATCCCATATTGCGGTTCTGCCGTACTGATGTTCATTGCTCTTCCCCTTCGGGCGGTATTTCACCCAGTGCACATTCAGCCATGTAGATAACCCATAGGCCAAGGCTCAATAAAATTGCGATGGCTAGCCAATAAAAAATAGGAAGTGGGATGCCTAAAATAATCATCGAACTGCCGCTGACGCTTAAATATAACGGTGGAAACAGCGCCATAATTAACAGTGCGGCAAGATAGCAGCCGAATAACACGTTTTTGATGCTGAACAAGATGCGATGACTTTGCTGTAAAGTGGTCGTATTCATATTTACTCCCCCCTCTATAAACAAAAGATATTTCCGCTGTCGCTCCATAAAACGGATCGCTGTCGTTATCGCTACGGCGACGCTATGAACTGACATTCGGCAATATCCCCCTGGATGATTACGTCAATCGGTAAGATACCCGCCGCTTCTTATCCTGTGGCGTAACGGTGGCCCAGCCTGAACCGCCGCTTTGGGGTGAAAGCCGACAGGTACTGGCTTGCTGTTTCAGCATTATTATTGTGTTGGTACGCAGGTCACTGGCTCAGGTAAGAGGCGTTAAAGTGCACGCAGCCAGTTTTCCCAATCTGGATGATTCAATACGCTACGGGCGCGCATTTGTTTCCATGCGCTATATTTTGAAAAATCAAAGTCAATATCGGCAATGTTATGCTGCACAATTGCCCAGGTTGACCATTTCATATCCGCCAGGAATTTATGAATTTGTACCCGGGCAAATATCTGGTTATTGACCTTGCCGAAATAGTCCTCCAGCAAATCCAGCTCAATTTCCGGCGTGAAGAACATTTCGCCAAACCAGAGCGCCAGTTCATAACAGCGATCGTTATTCGATGCATATTCAAAATCAACCAACCGAATGTTATCGTGGCTATCAAGCATAAAGTTACCGGCCAGCGTATCGTTCATACAGGGGGCCAGATCGATACCTGCCGCCTGCAGCGCCTGTTGCGCTCGCTGGCACTGTAACAGGAGCCATGGCTGATCCGGCGCAAACCGGCCGGCCAGATCCTGCACCTGCCGTTGGTGCTCGTCTAACATATCAAAGACAGTTTTGGTCTGTTTTAGCGGCGGTTGGTCGTTAAACGTTTTTAACGCCATCAACGCATTATGGCGAACCGCCTCGCGTTGAAAGTCCTGGTTCACCGACGCACGCCAGCCTTCCATAAACTCAAAAACTTCCACCCCCAGTTCCGGCAGAAAAGCCACCACCGGCGCACCGTAGCCGGTTGCGGCGGCTTTCAAGCTGGCTTCATGCGCCGTTTCACGATTGATGAACATCTCGGTGCCTTGCCCGGGGATTTTGATGAAGAAAGCCCGCTCACTCCCGTCTACCTGTACTTTCCAGTTGGCGTTGGAAATCCCCCCGGTGACCGGGCGGTAGTAAACGACTTCAGTTTGCCAATCGCGCATCGCGGCAATGGCCTGCTCCAGCAACACTTCCTGCTGGCTTTGTGCTTCCCCCACTCTTTTCATTGCCATGTTAGCCCCCATTCACATTCCGCAACCAACTTTCAAAGCGGGGATCTCGCACACACAGGTGGCAACGCAGCAACGTCCACTGCCCCAGCTTGGTGAACTCCAGCGGGCGCGGGGACGTATGCCCAAGCCAAAATCCCCACAGCGTCCAGTACCAGTCATCGATAAAGGCATATAAACGGCAGCGGGCGTAATCCGCTTCGCTGCACGCGCCATGCCAATGGCTGATTTGTTCGCGCCATTCGCGCTCAAACGGGAACAGTTCGTTGAGCAGAATCGCCATGTCATACAAGCGATCGCCAATGCCGCCGTAGTCAAAATCAACCAGCTTGAGCTCACCGCCCGGCCCCAGCATCACGTTGCTGGCGATGCCGTCGCCATGGATGAATACCGGTTCAGCAGCATGCTGTTGCAGCGCGTGCGTTGCCATTTCCGCGCACTGATCCAGCCAGACGGCGTCATCAGGCAGTGGGGCGCCGTCGCGTTCGCACAGTTGCCGTAGGTGGGCAAGCATGGCGAAACGGCTTTTGCCCCCGACGGGCAGTTGCCCCTGGTGCAACCGGCTCTTGGTTTGCCACAGGCGGCGGAGCTGTTGCGGTGCGATCAGATCGTCAGTCCTGGCCCAGCGCCATCCCTCCGGCAGCGCTTCAAAGATCATGACGCCCTGTGTGGTATCGGCATAGCAGAGCTGCGGCGCCACACCGGTTTGCGCGGCAGATTGGCACACTGCCGCACAGTGCGCCACGTCAATCAGTTCACGCTGATCGTCGTACAACACTTTGGCATAGTAATGGGCGCCGTCGTGTTCTACCTTGTAGCCCGCCCACTCGACGGCCAACCGATGGGGCGATGCCACGCCTTCGGTGCCGGCGGTAATCTCTGGATTATCCAACCCAGCGGCCTGCAATCCAGCGGCCTGCAATGCAGCGCGTAGTCGCGTTAACATGCTTGTTCCTCCGCGGTCATCTCTTTACGCCAGGCCTCGGGTTGCGTGCTGATCAGATACAGAAACAGCACCAACACGGCAACCCCATGGTGCATATCTTCATCGGTGGTGAATTCGGCTTCGTTATGCGACAGGCCATTGGCGCTGGGAATAAACAATAGGCTGCTTGGGCAGTGATAGCTCATGCTGATGGCATCATGCCCGGCGACGCTGCGCGTTTTCAGCGCGGCGATATCCAGCAAATTGCAGCTTTGCCAGGCCAGCGCTGCTAGCGGCGCGGCCAACTGCCGGCGAGGCCGGAACTGGGCGCTATCGATACTGACGGTGGTGCCGGTAGTCGTGGCGATCTGCTGCAACAGCGATTGGAACGCTTCGCCGGTTTCGTGCAGTAGCTGTTCATCGGCAGAGCGAAACTCAATGTGTAAGCGGGCTTCGGCCGCCACCACATTGGGGGAGTTGGGGCTGATCTCCAGGCGGCCGACCGAGCTGTGCATCTTCAGATTGTGCTTATCCGCCTGTGCTCGCACAGCGATAATGGTTTGCGCTGCGGCCAGTAGCGCATCGCGCCGCACGGCCATCAGGGATGGCCCGGTATGGTTCTGCTCCCCCTGGAAATGCACTTGCCATTTCAGCGCCGCCCAGGTTTCCTCCACCACGCCAATCTTGCTGCCATGCTGTTCCAAATGTGGCCCCTGCTCCACATGCAATTCGATATAGGCGGCCACCGGCAGTGCTTCCATAGCCTCACCCACATAGCCGATCTGCTGTAACGCCTGTTTAAGCGTGATGCCTTCGGCATCTTGGCTCGTCCATGCCTGTTCCAGCGGCATCGCGCCGGTAAAAACGGCACTCCCCATGAGGCTGGGTTGAAAGCGGGCGCCTTCTTCGTTGGTCCAGTTCACGACAGCCAGGTTAAACATCGGCGGCTCATTACGTGCGCGCAACTGCCGTGCCAAACTGGCAACCGCCACCGCCCCGGCGGTAACGCCGTACGCGCCATCAAAGCGGCCGGCGTTGGGCTGGCTGTCCAGGTGGGAGCCACACAGCACATAGGGCGCGCCTGGAACCAACGTCATCAGCCCAAAGATATTGCCCACCGGATCGATCCGCACCTCAAACTGCTCCGCGCGCAGCCAGGCGCAAAATCGGTCGCGCACCGCACCGTCGGCGGCAGTTGCCGCCAGACGATGTACGCCGCCGGACGGCGTGGCGCCGATGCGCGCACACGCCCTGAACAGGGCGTCAAAGGTGGCGAGATCCTGTTGGCTCGCCCGCGGTGGTGCCGGGGTAAAGGATGCTGACATGCTGTTCCTCCAAACTTGCCACGTAACTCTCATGCGGCAACACGTTGGTGATCACGCTGTTTACCGCATGAAACGGCAACGTATTGATAAACGTCCGCTGACCAAACTTACTTTCATCGGCAAGAATCACGCTGTGCCGACAGTGCCGGCACAACACGCGCCGTAACAACGCCTCGGGTTCTTCGTAATCCATAAACCCCAGTTGCAGATCAATGGCGCCAATACCCATGAAGGCGACGTCGTAATGAAACTGTTGCGCAAACTCCAGCGTATGCGGGCCAATCAGCGCGTTGTCGTTTCGCCGCACCAGGCCCGGTGTTAACGTCACTTGGTTATCGCTTTGCTGTGTTAACAGTGCGGCGATGTCCAACGAATTGGTGATGACCTTCAGGCGGCTAAAGCGCTGAAGCTGCTGCGCCAGGGCCAGCGTTGAGGTGCCGGTATCAAGAAACAACGCCATGCCCTCTTCAATCAGATCGCAGGCGAGTGCAGCGATGCGTGCCTTGGCGCGAGGCTTGATGCGGCTGCGGATCTGCAGCGGCTGCTCTTCACTGGGCACCGGCAATATGGCGCCACCATGCACTCTGCGTAACACGCCTTGCTCTTCCAGATATTTCAAATCGCGGCGTATGGTTTCTTCCGAGACCATAAAACTGCTGGCCAACTCACTCACCCGCACGCGTTTATCACTGTTCAGTAACCGCTTAATTTCATCCTGCCGGGGCTGGTTTATCATCGCTGTCTTCCGTGCTGTAGAGAGGGTGTTCAGTATATCGCGCCATCGGCCACGGCCGGCGGCAAATGCTGTTCCCACGGCATCATCGCTTCCAGGGCCGCGCAGAACTGTAAAACCTCACCATCGGCGAAGCGTGGGCCAACCACCTGCAGGCCGATCGGCAAGCCCTGACGGCTAAAGCCACAGGGAACGTTGGCCGCCGGGTTGCCTGAAAGGTTAAACGGCCAGGTGAATGGGGTCCATTGCGCCCAGGGCACGGCGCTATCGCCGCCCTCAAAGGCTTCTGGCCCGGTGCACTCGGCATTGAACGGCAACACCGGCAGCGTGGGCGTAATCAGCAGGTCCACGTCGTTAAACAGGCTGTGCACCGCGCCGGCGAAAATCGCCCGTTGTTTCACCGCCTGCAGATAGGCCGCCAAATCTATGCTCTGCGCTTTTTTTATCAGTTCGGCAAAACCGGGATCCAAAAGCTCAAGCTGGTTTTTCAGCGCGTTGCCATAGGCAATACCCCGCCCGCCGGCCCACAGGGTTTCAAACACTTGCAGCGGGCTTGGCCAGTCAAGGCGGCGGCGTTCAACCTGCAACGGTAGGTCGGCCGCCATCCGGCCGACCGCGTGATCCACGGCCAGGGCAATCTCATCATCCACCGGGGTATCAAACAGCGTTGGGCAGTAGGCCACACGCAATGGCCGCAGCGGGCGATCGCACAGGGCCAGATAACTGCCCTCCTCGTTGGGCAACGCCTGGTGATCGCGCGCATCGGGGCCGGAGAGCAAATCAAACAGCAGCGCGCTATCGCGTACGGTGCGGGTCAACGGGCCGGCGTGGCTAAGCATTTCGGTGGCGGACCACGGCCAGGTTGGGATCCGCCCCAATGTGCCTTTTAAAGCAAAAATGCCGCAGAATGACCCTGGGATGCGCACTGAGCCACCGCCGTCCGAACCCAACGCCCCCGGCACCAATCTGGCTGCTACACTGATGGCCGAGCCGGAACTGGAACCGCCGCTGCTCAATGAAGGATCCCACGGGTTGCGCCCTGGCCCAAACACGCGCGAAACGCTGGCCCCGCTCCAGCCGAATTCGGTGGTCGCCGTTTTACCGATGATTATCGCCCCCGCGGCTTTCAGGCGCTGAATAATGGGTGCATCGGCCGTGGGCACCGTTTCCAGCGCCGTGAGCGATCCTTTGGTGGTGCGTAATCCCTCGGTAGAAAACAAATCTTTAATGCCGAACGGCACGCCGTGCAATGGGCCGCGAAATATGCCAACCCGAGCCTCTTTTGACAGAATTTCCGCCTGTGCCAGACTGGCCTCTTCATAGACATCGCCAAAGGCATTAAATATGGGATTGTGGCTTTTTATCGCTTGCAAACATGCGCTGACCAACGCCGTTGGGCTAAGGTTGCCCTGACGGATCGCCGTGGCGGCCTCGATCACGTTTGGCATAGTGAATCTGCTATTTCCCTGGCCCATATCACCTCTGCAATCGCTCAATAGATAATCAAAAAACGATCTGATAGTGGAATTATTAGCCAGCAAGGTCAAGCGTGGGTTTTGTTGTTTATGTGTGATTTGTTGGTTTGTATTGGAGGAGTGATAAGAACAAACGATGGCTGTATCAACAGTATTTTATGCTGATAATTTACCACAAATTAAATAATGCCTACTGGCTTAAGACAGGGGCTGGTGACTTCATTGGTTCTTTTTGATTAGCACGCCCTGTTTGTCTTGCCGGCCACTGGCGCAAAAACGCGCTCCGGCGCGCGCAATCGGGCCCGGTTGCGATAAGTATATTGTCTGGCTATTTTTCCACCGTTTCCGATTTTGTGTGTGTATTGGCTTATATTGCCGCGCCGGCGGGGGCAAAACCTTGTGCGAAGGCGGCTTTCAAATAGCGGCTGAACTCCGCCACCGCCCGCGAGACCTGCGGCGTATAGGGGCGAACTACGTACAGGCTCTCGGCAAAGATCCCGACCGGTTGCCAATCCGGCAGCAGTTCCACGAGCCGCCCGTCGGCAAGCGCTTGCTGGGCCGTAAAGTCTGGCAGTAATGCGATACCTAAACCGCTGGCGGCGGCATCGCGGATCGCTTCACTGTTGTTGGTGATAAATACCCCGTTAACCGCCACATTCAGGCGTGGGCTTTCTGCCGCCTGGCGGCGAACAAACGCCCATACCGGCTGTTCGCCCCCGCGTGGGTAGCACAAGCATTGGTGTTGTTTCAGTTCATCTGGCGTTTGCGGCATGCCGTACTGGCGAACATACACTGGGGCGGCCACCATCACGGTGTGGGTAGCGCATAAGCGCCAGGCCACATGGGTTTCCGGCATGGCGTCGCTGTGGCGGATGGCCATATCAAACCCTTCGGTGGCCAGCGAAGCCAGATGGTTGGACACATCAAGCTGAATGCGCACTTCCGGATTGGCGTGCAAAAACGCGGTAATATGCGGCACCAGGTGTTGGCAAGCAAAGGCGACCGGTGCGGTCATCCTCACCATGCCACGCAGCGGCCCGCTGGAATCGCACAGACCGACAAAACTCTGTTTGATCTGCGCAAAAGGCTCGCGCAGCGCCGCCACCAGGTTCGCACCGGCTTCGGTTAAGCGCACGCTGCGGGTGGTCCGCTGCACCAGGGGAACCCCGGCCTGGGTTTCCAGTTCCTTGATTTTTTGGCTGACCGCCGCTTTGCTCACTTTCAACCGCTGCGCGGCACGGGTGTAACTGCCCTGTTCCGCCAGCACCGTCAGCCAGTGCAGGTGCGTCCAGAGCGCTTCGGCGCTTTCATTCATATTGATTGTTCAGATTTATAAACAATGAATTCAAATGATAGCGCTTTTTTTGCACTAAACGCCAGCTTAATATGGCCCGGTATTCGCCACCAAAAAGGAAATGAAAAATGCCATTGTTAATCTTTGATGTGATTGAAGGCCGAAGTGAACAGCAGTTGAAAACGTTGCTGGATGCCGCTCATCGCGCCGTGCTGAGCGCATTCGAAGTGCCCGAACGCGATCGCTATCAGATTGTTCACGAAAATAAGGCCCATCATATGGTGATTGAAGACACGGGGTTGCCGTTACAGCGCACGCGCGATCTGGTGGTGGTCAGGGTATTTACCAGCCCGCGCAGTGAAGCGCAGAAACAGGCGTTCTACGCCGAACTGGCCCGTGAACTGCATGACAGCTGTGGCATAAAAGGCGGCGATCTGATGGTGTCGATTATCACCAACACCAAGGGGGACTGGAGTTTCGGCAACGGCGTTGCCCAATATATGACGGGTGAACTGTGAACCCGTGGCGGTGCCACGGCACCGCCACCCGGTAATAACCGGTTATGAAGCCGATTCCTCTTCGTCGTCCGCCAGTTTTTTCGCCTGCTGTTTCATAAACACCACTTCCTGCGGGCTGGACAAGCTCACCTGCTGTTCACGCAGCAACTTCAAGATGTTGAACAACAGCTCGCTCTTGCTGGCGCCTACCATGCGCGGGCTGGCGACGTAGCCGGTAACGCTCAAGATGATGCCGTCCGGCCCCAGTTGGCTAAAGCGCACATAGGGCGATGGGCTATCCTGGATCGCATCATAGTCGCGGTAGGCGCTGAGCAGAAGATTGCGCACCTGCTCCGGATCGATATCCGTCGGGAAGGTCAAAGCGATAGTCACCACCCCCTGCGCATTACCCATCGTCGCGTTGCGCACGTTTTGCGAAATCAACTGCGAATTGGGCACGATCATGGTTGAACGATCGCTCAGCTGGATTTCGGTGGCGCGCACGTTAATGCGCCGCACGTCGCCCTCAACCCCGGCAATGCTGATCATATCGCCCACTTTCACCGGCCGCTCGGTGAGGAGGATCATGCCGGAGATAAAGTTCTTCACAATTTCCTGCAGGCCGAAACCGATCCCCACCGACAGCGCGCTGACGATCCAGGCCAGGTTGTTCCACTGTATACCTAACGCCGCCAGCGTCACCAGAATCAACAACACATAGCCCACGTTGCTGAACAGCGTGACCAGCGAGGCGCGGATACCGATATCCATAATGGTCTTCGGCAGCAGCTCGTTGCTTAGCCAGCGTTGGGTGATGCGCAGAATATAGATACCGATCGCCAGGCAGATCACCGCGTTAATCAGGTTACCGGGCACGATATTCAGTTTTTTCAGCCCTTCGCCCGTCAGGATGGCGGCAATTTTTTCCAGCAGTGCGTTCGGCGTGGTGGTGCCAAACGAACCGTTCACCAGCGAGACAATCATCAGCAGCAGCAAGGAACATTTGGCGATGGCGGTGGTGATAATCGCCATCTGCTCCAGATGTCGATCGCTAAAGTTAAATGAGCGCTTCAGCGCTTTACCGCTGGCAGTCTGGTTGGAGAACAACGCCGCGCACAAATCGGTGACGCACAGCACCAGGAAGTAGAACGACATCAGCACCAGCGATATCCAGATAATCTGGTAGATCAGGAAGCGGGCAAAGGCGATATAGCCAATCAGCAATGCCGCCAGCACCACCAGTGAGGATGTCAGCACCACAATGTGCACCAACCCGCCGAGGGTGGATCGTTTGTCATTGTGCTCGCCGCGCTGTTCAATGCGGCGGCGCAAACTGCGCGCGCGCAGCGGCATCGCCAGCAGCACCAGCGCCATCAGCGTCGCCACCAGCCCATTGCCGAAAATCGTGGTGTTCAAACTGGCACCGACCACATTATTCGTCAATTCTACCGTGCCGAACAACAGCGCCAAGACCGACAGCAGTGGCGAGAAGAATCGCATGCCGGCGGCCATGTCATCGTCTACCGGCGCCAAACGCCAGGACGGGCGGTTGATAGATAAAAACGCCCGCCCCAGGCCGGCGACCAGTGCGCAGAAAATCGCCAGCCGGGTAAAGCTGTCGGTAAAGTCTTGCACCAGCGGTGGGAACGGCGCGGCGCGTGACATCGCCTGATACACCAGATCCAGCGCGATGGTGGTGCCGAACAGGGTAACCAGGACGGTCGCCAGCGCCATAAAGCTGCGGCGCAGGCGGCCGTCCGGCAGGTAGCGGATGCTGAACCAGGCTAGATAACGCTCGGAGAAATAACGCCCCAACGACCACACCACCACTGCCGCCAGCAACAGCAGAAACGTGCCTGTTCGCCATGTCTCCTGCCAACTGGTCATCCAGATTTGTATCAACGCTTGGTTGATCTGCTCAAGGCGCCGTAGATCGTCGGGCAATGGGTTGCTGATCGGCTGCCAGAACTGTGCGCCGAGGATGCTGCCGGAGTTGAGCGCCAATTGGCTTTTAAACGCTACGCGGCGCAGATCGCTGATTTGCTGGCCGAGCGACAGCGCACTGGTGCGGATAGCCTGCGTACGTTGCACCGCATCATCCAACTGCTTTTTATTGTTGTTGAGTGCATTGCGCTGTTGGATCACCACACGGTTTTCCGCCAGCGCCCCTGGCGCCGGCGTTGGGCCCAGTACGTCTAATTGTGCCTGCAGCTTCTCTTGCAGCGGTTGCAGATCCGTTTCCAGTTGGTCCAGATCTGCGGCCAGCGTCTGCGTATTTTCAAACAGTTTACTGAGTTGGTTATCCGTGGTGGCGTTAGATACCTGCTGCTTGATGCTATCAAGCTCCTTTTGGAAGCGTTTCAATGCAGTGGCGGTATCCGCCAGGCTTTGTTCCGTGGTATCAGCCTGCGCCGCCGATGCGGTTTGGGGGCTTAGCGGCAGCCCAAACAGCAACAAAAGGAGGAACAGGATCTGCAGCGGTCGTCTCATAGGTTTCGGGGCTCAACGGGCTGTTAGCGGGCAAATGAAACAGGCGGGCCGTTGGCATGGCCCGCCTGATTGACAATACTCGCTGATTATAATCTGCGGCGAAGTTAAGGCAATATATCCTGAACGATCGCACAAATTAACCCGCTGCCGGCGCGTTGTTTGCCGATCCCCACCAGGAAGCGGCCCTGCCCTGAATAACAGGCCCGGTCACGGGGTGAACTTTAGGAACAATCCGGCACCATTAGGGCCGTGCGCATGCTTCGCGTCGATAATTTTTAGCTGGGGCGCTTGCAGCAGGAGCCTAGAGTAAAAGCAGTAAGAATGCGATGGCAGGTAAAATTCTGCGTTGGTCGAGCAGGTGGTACGATGGCCGTTTATTTTTTTATTTTTTTATTTTTTTGCCGGTCGTGAAATGCCAGACAAACAGTACCAACAGTGTACCCACGGCAAAGGTTAGCGTCAGGCTGGTCAGAAAAGCGGTGTTACCCGTGGAGTAATGGTAGATTTCATTAACACCGACGGCAATCATGAATAGCGCGTATAAAAAACCGAAAATAAGCATTGTTATTATCCTCTGGTTCAGGTGCGGTGAGGAATTTATTGCCACCTCCCTATCGTTAATTGCCTGGCGACAGGGAGGTGGCGTTGGGGTGGACCGTTATCGTTCATTAATCATCCCATTTCGTGCTCATGTAGGCGGCCAACAGGCCCAGTGAGCTGATGAATCCCAAAAATCCGATAAAAAAAGTCATGTTTCCCATTTCTACATCCTCAAAATTAGCTGTTATCGATAAGTCGTACCTCGTGAGTTCATTGTGCGTTTATCGCCTCCCTTCTTTGGTGTTAACAACGCCCAGGCCTCTGCCGGGGCTTGGAATACGGGGGCTGGCTTTGTTGCGGAGATGACGTTTTCTATAATCAGATCGCCCGTTCCGAATTATAAAATAAACTCGGATTTATATTTGCCAGCGCGCCCGTAGGTATTTTTCGCGGCCAGTATAAAATAATAAAAAAACGGCTGCCGGATAATCAGGCAGCCGTTTATGAAATATTTAGAAAAGAATAACGGTCAACGGCAGGTTTTATCATGCCGCGGTTTTTTCGGCGCCAGCAGGTAGTCAACTACCGTGTCATCCACACAGCGGTCAATGCCATGCAGTGCCAGCGTATGGCCGTCGCGCTCCTGGGTCACCAGTGGGCTTTTGAACCAACTGGCCATCATGCGGGCGCTGCGGTACGGCGTGGCCGCATCGTAACGGCGCGCAACAAATAGCAGCGGCGGCAGTGCCGGAGAAAGGCGCGGCACATGGGGGCTGTCTTTTCCGGGGTATGGCCACAGATCACACATTTCCAGCGGGTATTCATGCAGCGGCAAATAGTGGGTAAAGGTGGCAGTGGTGTTGATCGCCTGGCGTTTGCGGCGCAGCATCTGCTCATCAGCCCCCGGCGTAGCGCTGTCTGCGCAGGTAATCACGTTGCGCGCATCTTCCGCATCCGGCCCATAGCTTTCATCAATCAGGGTGCTGGCCTGCTCACCAGCCTGGCCGCTGGCGATTTGTTCCAGCACTTGCGCCAGTTCCGGCCAACGTTGCGGCCACAGTAACAATGCGCGCGTCACGGCAATCACATCGTCGGGGTAAATTTCATAGCCTGCCTGGGTGACGAACGGCGCCGCATGCAGTTTGCTCAATAGCGCGTGGAATGCCTGAATAGCCAGGTTGGGGTCACTCGGCAACGGGCAACGCGCGGTTTTGGCGCAAAAAGCGGCAAAGCGCAGGAAGCTTTGCTGGTAGGAACGTTCCTGGCTTATCCGCCGGGTGAACTCATCCTCTGAAATATCCACTACGCCATCCAGCACCAGCGCACGGGTTCGCTTGGGGAAGCGCTCAGCGTACAGCGCCGCCACTTTGGTGCCATAGGCATAGGCAACGGCGTTAAGCGCCGGTTCGCCCAAGGCGTAGCGAATCGCGTTCAGATCGCTGACCGCCTCATCCGTGCCGACATGTTGCACCACCTGCGCGCCGGTTTGTTTGATGCAGGCGTCGATCATCGCTTTCACCTGCTTTTCCGCACCGGCGATATCGTTATCATCCAGCGCCGGCGTTTCATCGTCGTCCGCCATCTGACAAGAGATCTTTGGCGCTGATTGGCCAACGCCGCGCGGATCGTAGCCAATCACATCGTAAGATTTACGCAGCCTTGCTATCGCCGGCTCGGCAGGCAGATAGGGGTTAATGCCGGTTAACCCCGGCCCGCCGGGGATCATCACCACGCTGCCCTTCTTCTCGCCGGTGGCCGGCAGCCGAGTCAGCGCCAGGCGCACAACCTCCCCCCGGGCCGGCAGTTGGCCCTGTGCGGCGCCATAGATTAACGGCACGTCCAGATAGCCACACTGCAAGCCAGGCTGTGGCGGCGCATCCTGGAACCAACGCTGAAACATGGCGTTATGGCACGGCTGCCAGCGGATGCTTCCACCTTCGTGAGCCGCGGCCGGCGCCGGTTTGGCATAGGCGGGTAAACCGGCGGCAACCAGCATAAACAGCAAAACACGCACTACTGACATGACGAATCCTTTCAACGTGGAACAACAATCTGAAAAAAGGCCCTGTAATCAGCCTGCAAATAGAACACAAAAAGCCCTTGGGTTGAAGGCCAAGGCCCCCGCCCGGTCAAAAAAACGCCAACCGTTACGCGCCGAATAAAATGCCTTTTTCACGCAAAGCCGCATGGTAGCGCCCGTTCAGCCGGGGTAGCATGCCGCAAATACGGTGAGAAAAACTGAGATTATTCTTATTCACACATTGCGTATTGACGAATATGAGAAAATTCTCATTTAATACAGTTTCAACTTGCTAGCTCTGGGTGAACGCTATGGAATACCTGTCACTAGTAATCCTCGTTGTACTGATAGCAGTTGTCATCGTTTCATTTTCTATGTATTGGAAACAAAAAAGAGCCCGGACGCTTTCCACACTAAAGAAAAGACGATAGCAGTCTGGGTGCGCGCATGCGAATGCGCCCAAAGTGCTATCACCTCGCCCTTTCACGCCTTGCCACCCGTTCCCTCTCTGTGAGAGGGAACGAGCACCTTTCTCAATACGGTAATAACCCCTGAGTATTACTCTGCTTATTGTTCGACTTTATTCGTATTGGCGATAACAGCGATAGCTGCATAGAATCAAGGTTATCGGCTAAGCTCAGTCGAACAACTGCTAACCGTATTTACCGAACAGGCAATGCTATTACTTCGATAAGACTGGCCGGGTATCGCCCACCGCCTGTTGGGAAAGAACCTGCGCCGCCCCACGCCAAATGGCTAAGTAAGGTTGATTATGGCACGTACTACCCCCATTGAACGCTACCGCAATATCGGCATCTCGGCGCATATTGATGCCGGCAAAACCACGACGACCGAGCGGATTCTGTTTTACACCGGGGTCAGTCACAAGCTGGGCGAAGTGCACGACGGCGCCGCTACCATGGACTGGATGGCGCAGGAGCAAGAGCGCGGTATTACCATCACCTCAGCCGCCACCACCTGTTTCTGGAACGGGATGGAACACAGTTACCCACAACACCGGATCAATATCATTGATACCCCGGGGCACGTCGATTTCACCATTGAAGTCGAGCGCTCAATGCGCGTGCTGGACGGCGCGGTGATGGTGTATGACTCGGTGGGCGGCGTGCAGCCGCAGTCGGAAACCGTCTGGCGCCAGGCCAACAAATACCGGGTGCCGCGCCTGGCGTTCGTCAACAAAATGGACCGCATGGGCGCCGATTTCTTCCGCGTGCGGCAAATGATGATCGATCGTCTGAAAGCCAACCCGGTGCCGATTGTCATTCCGATCGGCGCCGAAGAGCACTTTACGGGCGTGGTGGATCTGGTGCGCATGCAAGCCATTTTCTGGGACGATGAAACCCAGGGCATGCGGTTCAGCTTCGAGCCGATCCCGCCGGAACTGCTGGAATCCGCCAATGCATGGCGGGAAAAAATGGTCGAAGCGGCGGCCGAAGGCTCGGAAGCGCTGATGGAAAAATACCTTGGCGGCGAAGCGCTAAGCGAACAAGAGATCGTCGCCGGCCTGCGCGCCCGCACCATTGCCGGTGAAATCCAGCCGATGCTGTGCGGTTCGGCCTTCCGCAATAAAGGCGTGCAGCGCATGTTGGATGCAGTGATCGAACTGATGCCCTCACCGTTGGATGTGCCGCCTATGGAAGGCCACGATGAGCACGACAACATCGTGACGCGTCGTGCCGACGACAACGAAAAATTCTCCGCGCTGGCCTTCAAACTGATGACCGATCCGTTCGTCGGCCAGTTAACCTTCGTGCGCGTCTATTCCGGCGTGCTCGCCAAGGGCAGCAGCGTTTACAACCCAGTGAAAGGCAAGAAAGAGCGCATTGGCCGCATTGTGCAAATGCATGCCAATGACCGTAAAGACGTGGATGAGCTGCACGCCGGCGATATCGCAGCTTGCGTGGGCCTGAAGGATGTCACCACCGGCGACACGCTGTACGATCCGAACGCCGTCATCACGCTTGAGCGGATGGTGTTCCCAGAGCCGGTGATCGCCCAGGCGATCGAGCCCAAAACCAAAGCCGACCAGGAGAAAATGGGCATCGCCCTGCAGCGGTTGATGTCTGAAGATCCGTCATTCCAGGTACGCACCGATGAAGAATCCGGCCAGACGCTGATTTACGGCATGGGCGAACTGCACCTGGAGATCATCGTCGATCGCCTGCGGCGTGAATTTGGCGTGGAAACCAACACCGGCAGGCCACAGGTTTCCTACCGTGAAACTATTCGCCGTAAAGTGGTTGATGTAGAAGGGAAATTTGTTCGCCAGTCCGGTGGTAAAGGCCAGTATGGCCACGTGGTGCTGACCGTTGAACCCAACGAGCCTGGCAAGGGCTTCGAATTCTTTGATGAAATCAAAGGCGGTGTGATCCCGGGCGAATACATCCCGGCGGTGAAAAAAGGCGTTCAGGAAGCGATGAACAACGGCATTTTGGCCGGTTATCCGGTGGTGGATATCAAGGTGCACCTGACCTTCGGTTCCTACCATGACGTCGATTCCTCCGAACAGGCCTTCCGTATGGCGGCCATCTTCGGTTTCAAAGAGGCCTGCCGCCAGGCCGAACCGGTGATTCTGGAGCCGATCATGAAGGTCGAAGTGGAAACGCCGGAGGATTATGCCGGCGGCGTGATGGGCGATTTGTCGTCGCGGCGTGGGCAACTGCAAGGGATGGAAGACATTCCCGGCGGCGGTGGCAAAGCCATCCACGCCACGGTACCCCTGTCGGAAATGTTCGGTTACTCCACCACCCTGCGTTCGATGACTCAGGGCCGCGCCACCTTCACCATGGAGTTTGGCCATTACGCCGAAGCGCCGCGCAACGTAGCGGAAGAGATCATCAACCACCGAAAACGCTAACCTCCCCACGCCTGCCGCCCTGTGCGGCAGGCGCTATTTCTCTACGCTCACCTGCACCACCACCGGCTTCGGGCGGATACGCATGGCGGCAATCACGCCGAATATCAGACAGGCAATCCCGGCCACGGTCAACACTGGCGGCCAGGCCTGGCGCAGCATGAAGGTATACGCCAGCCCGGCGAGCGTTTCAAACACGATAAGCGGCCCAACCAGCACCGTTGGCAGGCGTTGGCTCGCTTCGTTCCAGCATAACGCCCCCACCCAGGAACACAGAATACCGATCGCCAGCATCAACGTGATAAACACCGCCGGCCGGGGGCCAAACGGCACGGCGAATGCCGGTTGGTTGATGGCCAACTGCCCACAAACCGCCAGGTAGCCAACCAGCGCCAGCGGCAACGTCACCACCCCTTGCGCGGTGGCCCAGGTGGATGGGCGCTGCGTCGGGTTCTGCCGCAGCCAGCGGGCGTTGCGCAGCGGGTACCAGGTCCAGCAGATCACCGCCGTGATGGCCAGCAGCAGGCCGCTGCCATAGCGCCAGGCATCGACCGGCGCGGCATTGGCCCGCAGTTCGGCAATGTTGACCAGCACCAGCCCGACAACAATCAGCGCCAGCGCCGGCGCAAGCCGGTGCCACGGCAGTTGGCCGTCGTGCCGGCCGTAAAACAGGTTGGCGCTGATCGCGATCACCACCGGCAGCGTACCGATGATCATGGTGGAGACCGGCGCGCCGATGCGTTGAATCGCGCTGGCAAGAAAAAAGTAATACAGCAGATTGCCGATTAACGTCAGCTTCAGCGCCTCCACCCAGTCTTGCCGTTGCAGCCGCAGCAAACGGCGGCGATCCCACCATGCCAACGGCAGCGACAGCAGGCCAAAGGCCAGATAGCGGCCGGTGGACTGCAGCGCCGCCGGGTAGTCGGGCACCATTTCCGGCCCAACGAAAATCAGCCCCCACATCAACCCGGCGGCCAGCGCAAACAACACCCCTGCAAACATAAAGACTCCATCAACCACGCACAGCCGCGTAGGCATATATTTAGGGTATATTCGTGTGCCAGCTTACGGTTTTTTCAGGCGTTTGTCTTATTACGCATCTTACGCATCTTACGCATCGCGCGGCGCCATGTATTACCTTAACCGGGCGCCGCCGCGGCCTCACGTTTCAACCATTGCTGCAACGCTTGCCCCTCCAGCGAAAGCTCCGTGTCTTGGCGCACACACAAGTAATAATCACGGCCATCGTCAATCGGCAAATCGAACAGCTTCACCAGTTCGCCGCGCTGAAGATAGGTTTCGATCAGCGGCTCGCGCATTAATGCACAGCCCAACCCCGCCTGAACGGCGGCTAGCGTCAACAGGCCATCTTCAAACAATGGCCCGGTGCTGCGCAGCGGGCGCTTCACCTCGGCCTGTTGGAACCACTGCATCCAGGTATTGCGCTCTTCATCATGCAGTAGCGGCAGCGGCGCTAATTGATCCGGCGTATCCAACACGCCGTGCAGTTGCATAAAGCTGCGGCTGCAAACCGGGATCATCTTGCCGGACATCAGTTTTTCGCTGTGATAGCCGGGCCACTGGCCCATGCCGAAGCGGATCGAGATATCCGCCGCATCGCTGAAATAATTGCGGTGATTGGCATAGACCACGTTAATCTCGATAGCCGGGTTTTCACGCAGAAAGCCGCGTAACCGTGGGATAAACCAGCCCATACCGAACAGGGGGATCAGGCTGATGGTCACCTGGCGCGATGCGGACTGCTCACGCACGTGCTCGGTCGCCTGGCGCAGCACATTAAATGCGGAGCGGATAGAACGGTAATATTCGCGCCCTTCGTTACGCAGGATCAGGCGCCGCCCCTGGCGCTCGGTCAACGGCATTTGCAGAAACGCCTCCAGCGTTTTCAACTGGTGGCTGACCGCCGACGGCGAGATCGCCAGCTCGCGTGCGGCGGCGTTGATGCTGCCCAGGCGGGCAATGGCCTCGAACGCACGCACCGCACGCAGCGGCGGATCGTTGGGCAAGGCCGGCAACGGATGTTCGTACTGTTCTGTTTTTTTCATATATTGACTATTTTTCAGCAGGCGCAGTGAGTGAGTAAAATTAATGTAGATTAAAATCAATAAATTAAAAACACACAATTTTTGTATAAGAAATTATTTTTCCGTATTTCACAAAAAATATTAATTCTCTACTGTGAACGGTAAATCATGCCTTTAGAGAATTTGCCCTATGGATACGTTGATACAGCAGACCGTCAACGGGGTACTGCTTGGCAGCATTTATGCCTTAATCGCCCTGGGTTACACCATGGTGTACGGCATTTTGCGCATTATCAATTTCGCCCACGGCGATGTGCTGATGGTCGGCGCGTTAAGCGCCCTATCCACCATTACCCTGCTACAACAGCATTTTCCCCACCTTTCGCCCTACCTGACGCTTGGGATTGCAGCCGCCGTCGCTGCTGTGGCCTGTGCGCTGGTTTCAATGAGCATTGAACGCCTGGCTTATCGCCGCCTGCGCAATGCGCCGCGCCTGGCGCCGCTCATCAGTGGCATTGGGGTATCGCTGTTGCTGCAGACGCTGGCGATGCTGATTTGGTCACGCAACCCGCTGATGTTCCCGCAGCTACTGCCGATGGAGCCCATCGCGTTAACCCCCGGCAGCGCCGGCCATCCGCCGGCGGTGATCACCGGCACCGCCATCGCCACGGTAACCGCGGCCCTGTTGGTCATGGGCGGCTTATTGCTGTTGGTTGAGCATTCACGCCTGGGGCGGGCAATGCGAGCCACGGCGGAAAGCAGCCAGGTCGCCAGCCTGATGGGCGTTAACCCTAACCGCATCATCACCGTCACGTTTGCTCTGGGCGGTGCGTTGGCGGCGTTAGCCGGCATCATGATGGCCAGCAACTATGGCAGCGCCAGCTTCTCAATGGGCTTCCTGCCCGGTATTAAAGCCTTCACGGCGGCCGTGCTGGGCGGTATTGGCAATCTGCGCGGCGCTATGCTCGGTGGCCTGCTGCTGGGCTTGATCGAATCGCTCGGCACCGGTTACCTCGGCACGCTGACCGGCGGTGCATTTGGCAGTAATTATCAGGATGTGTTCGCCTTCCTGGTGCTGATCGCCGTGCTGATTTTTCGCCCGTCCGGCCTGCTGGGCGAACGCGTTGCCACCCGATCCTAAATGGAGCGCCAAAATGATGACACTGACTTCTCCTGCCCAGGCCGCAGCGGCACGGCGCCCCTGGTTCGGCACCACGCTGTTCATTGCCGGGCTGTTGCTGGCGCCTTGGCTGGTGGGGGCCGCCGGCGGCAATTACTGGGTGCGGGTAATGGATTTTGCCTTGCTGTACCTGATGTTGGCGCTGGGGTTGAACATTGTGGTGGGCTGTGCCGGCCTGCTGGATATGGGCTTTATTGCTTTTTACGCCGTGGGCGCCTATCTGGCCGCGCTATTGTCATCGCCGCATCTGGTTACCCAGTTCCCGATGCTGCTGCAATGGTTTCCCGGCGGCCTGCATATGCCGATCCTGTTGTTGATCCCGCTGGCCGCCGCGCTGGCTGCGGTGTGTGGCATCCTGTTGGGCGCGCCGACCTTGCGCCTGCGGGGGGATTACCTGGCCATCGTCACCCTCGGCTTTGGTGAAATTATCCGTATCCTTATGCGCAATATGGATCGGCCAATCAATATCACCAACGGCCCCAAGGGCATTTCGGGGATTGAACCGGTCAGCCTGTTCGGGGTGAAATTTACCGGCATGCATGAGCTATTCGGCATCCGCTTTTCATCGTTATATATCTACTATTATCTGTTCGCCGCGCTGTTGGTGGCGATCCTGTTCGTCTGCATTCGGCTACAGCATTCACGTATCGGCCGCGCCTGGGGCGCCATCCGCGAAGATGAAGACGCCGCCCGCGCTATGGGTATCAATACCCGCAACTTCAAACTGCTGGCATTTGCCATTGGCGCGACCTTCGGCGGCATAGCCGGCACCTTGTTCGCCGCATTTCAGGGCTTTGTCTCGCCGGAGTCCTTTACCTTGCAAGAATCGATTGCCGTGCTGGCGATGGTGGTGCTTGGCGGTATGGGGCATATTCCCGGCGTGATCCTGGGCGCCCTGCTGCTGGCGGCGCTGCCGGAATTTCTGCGCAGCAGCATGGGGCCATTGCAACAAACGCTGTTCGGCCAGGTGCTGATCGATCCCGAGATTATCCGCCAACTGTTTTACGGGCTGGCGCTGATTCTGGTGATGCTCTACCGCCCTGCCGGCCTGTGGCCCGCGCGCCACCAACAAGGAGGCGCCTCATGATCCCATTGCTTCAACTGGCGGATGTCAACAAACGCTTTGGCGGACTGGTCGCGGTCAATAACGTCAGTATGGCGGTCCGGCAAGGCGAAATTTACGGCCTGATCGGCCCTAACGGCGCGGGCAAAACCACCTGTTTCAACTTGATCACTGGGTTGTATCGCGCCGACAGCGGCGACTTTAGCCTGCAGGGGCAGCGGTATAAACCGCAGGCGATCGACAAAGTGACGCAGGCCGGCATTGCCCGCACCTTTCAAAATCTCCGGCTGTTCAATGAGATGAGCGTCCTGGAAAACGTCATGGTGGGTTGCCATGCCCGCACCCGCAATGGTCTGTGGGCGGCGATCGCCCGCCACCGGCGCGCCAGGGAGGAAGAAAACCATACGCTGGCGAAATCGCATGCGCTGCTGGAATACGTCGGCATCGGCCAATTCGCCCATTATCGCGCCGGGGATTTGTCCTACGGGCACCAGCGCCGCCTGGAAATCGCACGCGCGCTGGCGACCGAGCCCAAACTGCTGGCGCTGGATGAACCCGCCGCCGGGATGAACGCCGGGGAAAAGGTCGCGCTGCGCGAACTGCTGCTGCGCATCCGTGACAGCGGTAAAACCCTGTTGCTGATTGAACATGACGTCAAGCTGGTGATGGGGCTATGCGATCGCCTCACCGTGCTGGACTACGGCCGGGTGATTGCCGAAGGCCGGCCGGAACAGGTGCGCCGCGATCCAGCAGTCATACAGGCTTATCTGGGAGGATCCGCTCATGTCTGAATCTTTGCTGGCGGTTAAACAGCTGGCTGTCTCCTACGGTGGTATCCACGCGGTGAAAGGCATTGATTTTCACGTTAACCAGGGTGAACAGGTCACGCTGATTGGCGCTAACGGCGCGGGAAAAACCTCCAGCCTGCGTGCGCTGACCGGGCTGCAACCTTTTGGCGGCGAGGTGTACTTCAACGGTAAATCTATCCGCGGCGTTCCCCCGCATCGTTTATTGCAACAGGGGCTGGTGATGGTGCCGGAGGGGCGCGGCATTTTTGCCCGCATGACGGTGCTGGAGAATTTGCAGATTGGCGCCTACGCACGCCGCGACAAAGCGGCGATTCGGCAGGATATGGCACGCGTCAATGAGATATTCCCGCGGCTGCGCGAACGGTTGCAGCAACAGGCGGGGCTGCTTTCCGGGGGCGAACAGCAAATGCTGGCCATTGGCCGCGCTCTGCTAAGCCGCCCACGGTTACTGGTGCTGGATGAGCCTTCAATGGGGCTGGCGCCAATCATGGTAGAAGCGATTTTTGAGGTGATCAAAACGCTGGCAAAAAGCGGCGTAACGCTGCTGCTGGTCGAACAAAACGCGCGCCTGGCGCTTGAGGCTACCGATCGGGCCTATGTGCTCGACAGCGGCAACCTCAGCCATAGCGGCCCTTCGGCCGGCATGCTGGACGACGAAAAAATCAAACAGGCCTATTTAGGCGAATAATCATTGGCTCACTACACCGGGAAACCACATCATGAAAAATAAAACATTGCACACTCTCACACTGGCGGCTGCGGTTATGGCCGCGCTCGGCAACAGCCCTCAGGCATCTGCCGCCGACACGGTTCTGATCGGCCTGGCCGGGCCGCTGACGGGGCCATCGGCCAGGATCGGTAAAGATCTGGAGAACGGCGCACAGTTGGCAATCCGCGACGCCAACAGCCAGAACCCGACGCTGGGCGGCAAACCGGTGACGTTTAAGCTGGTTTCGGAAGACGATCAGTCCGATCCGCGCACCGCGGTTGCAGTCGCGCAGCGCCTGGTGGACCAGGGCGTGGCGGGCGTGGTTGGCCACTGGAACACCGGAACCAGCATTCCCGCCGCCCGTATTTATCATGACGCAGGCATCGCCCAGGTGGCGCCGGTTGCCACCGGCCACGCCTACACCCAACAAGGCTTTGATACCAGCTTCCGCGTGATGGGCCACGACGATGACGGCGGCAACTACGCCGGGCAGTATGCGGTCAATGTGTTGAAGGCCAAACGCGTGGCGGTCATTGACGATCGCACCGCTTTCGGCCAGGGGCTGGCGGATGAGTTTATCAAATCGTTGGCGGCGCAAGGGGGGCAGGTTGTCGCCCGTGAGTACGTCGATGACAAAACGGTGGATTTCAGCGCCGTGTTGACATCCATCCGCAGCAAAAACGCCGACCTGATCTTCTTCGGCGGCGTGGACTCGCAGGCCGCTCCGTTAGCGCGCCGTATCAAACAGCTAGGCATCAATGCCACGCTGATGGGCGCCGGCGGGTTTGTCAGCCAAACCTTCCTGACGCTGGCGCAGAAAGAAGGCGAAGGCGTGGTGGCGCTGGAGCCCGGCCTGCCGGTGGAACAAATGCCGGGCGGCAAGGCGTTTGAGCAGGCCTATCGCGATCGCTACAAAACCCATATCGAACTGCATGCGCCCTTCGCCTATGACGCCACCCGGGTGCTGATCGCGGCGATTGAACAGGCGGACTCCGCCGATCCGGCCAAGTACTTGCCAAAACTGCGTGCGATTCAGTACCAGGGCGTGACCGGTACCCTAGCCTTCGATGCGCAAGGCAACTTGCTGCAGCCAAGCTTCACCGTCTACAAGGTGGTGGCGGGCAAATGGCAGCCGCAAACGGTGCTGGGCGGCACGAAAAAGTAATCAACACAAAGAGGAACAAGGTAATGAGCTGTGCAAACGACCAATTAGGCATTCTGGCCCGGCGGCGGATCGAAGCGGAAATTATCAAACCGATTTATCAGATCCTGGTGCGCGAGATAGGCAAAGTGCGCGCGCAGGCGGTGATTGGCGAGGCCATCGAAAACGCCGCCGTGGCGGCAGGCCGGGAATTCGCGGCTCAGGAGCCCAATGGCGCTGATTTGCAAAGTTTCGTCGCCTTGCAACACCTGTGGGAAAAAGACGACGCGCTGCAGGTGAAGGTGATCCATCAGGATGAACAGCACTTTGACTATGATGTGACCCGCTGCCGTTATGCCGAGATGTATCACGAAATGGGTCTGGGCGAGATAGGTCACCTGCTCTCCTGTGCGCGCGACAGTCAGTTTATCGTCGGTTACGCGCCGGAGGTGGCCTTGCAGCGCAAGCAAACCATCATGGGCGGTGCGCCCTGCTGCGATTTCCGCTATGCGGTTAAAACGCCCAAGGAGGAAAAATGACGGTACGGGTGAATGGTGAACGCCTGTGGCAAAGCCTGCGGGATATGGCGCAGTTCGGCGCTATTCCTAAAGACGGCGTCACACGCCTGGCGCTCAGTGAGGAAGACCGGTTGGCGCGCAACCAGCTGCGGATATGGGCGCAAGAGGCCGGCTGTAGCGTGCGGATCGACCAAATGGGCAACATGTTTTTGCGCCGCGAAGGCGCCCGCCCCGATCTGCCGCCGGTGGTGACCGGCTCGCACGTGGACTCGCAGCCCAACGGCGGCCGTTTCGACGGCGTTTACGGCGTGCTGGCCGGCCTGGAGGCGCTTCGTACCTTGAATGACCGGCAGATCACCACCGAACGCGCCATTGAAGTGATCAACTGGACCAATGAAGAAGGCGCGCGCTTTACGCCGGCGATGATCGCCTCCGGTGTTTTCGCCGGCGTGTTCGATCTGCCCTATGGGCTTTCGCGCACCGATGCTCAGGGCGTCACGATCGGCCAGGCGCTGCAACAGATTGGCTATGCCGGCGAGCATCCAGTCGGTGGCACGCCGATCCACGCCGCCTTTGAATTGCACATCGAACAAGGCCCGGTGCTGGAAGCCGAACAGGTGCAGATTGGCGTGGTTACCCATGCGCAGGGCCAACGTTGGTATGAACTGACCATCGTCGGCTTCAGCGCCCATGCCGGTACAACGCCGATGGACCGCCGCCGCGATGCCCTGCTCGGCTTTGCCCGCACCGTGGAGGCGGTTAACCGCATCGGCCTTGATTTTATGCCGGATGCGCGTGCCACGGTGGGAATGGCGCAGATTACGCCGAACTCCAGGAACGTGGTGCCGGGCAAGGTATTTTTCAGCGTGGAGTTTCGCCACCCGCAGGAAGCGGTGCTGGAACAGATGGAACAGCAACTGTTCGCTGCGGTAGCCGCCGTTAACGGCGATGGCTTGGCCGCCTCTGCCGAACGCATATTCCAGTATCCGCCGGTGAGCTTCAACGCCAGTTGCATCACCAGCGTGCGCCAGGCGGCGCGGCGGTTGGGCTATTCACATCGCGATATGGTGTCCGGCGCCGGCCATGATGCCTGCTACCTTAGCCGGGTTGCGCCCACGGCGATGATTTTCATCCCCTGCGTTGACGGTATTAGCCATAACGAGCTGGAAAACATTACGCCGGCCTGGTCTACCGCCGGCGCCAATGTGTTGCTTCATGCGCTACTCGATCAGGCCGGCGTACGGTTCAGCAATCGGAATACCGCTGCCGGATCGGGGGCCTGCAGGTGTTGAAAGCGCAACAGTAACCGGCGTATCTGCCTCCTCACGTACTCCGTGTACGTTCCGGTTTACTCGTTGCGCTCGCCCTATGGGCCGACTAAAGTTCGTTCAACATGCACAACATGTTGCCTGTTCGCTGTCCGTGTCCAAACTGGTTGCGACAATACCCCCTAAAGGGATAGGCTCTTAATGCATCGTGCGATGCCATGCATTAGCGGAAGAGTATCAGGCCGTGCAACGCTCATTCCATGTATCGCGGTAGATAATGTTTCCTTCTGTATACTTCCAATTGATGGCCTCATAACGTAATTCGAGCGTTTCCAGGTGAGTGCTACTCAGGCCATTAGGGGAAAGGTACGGCGAAACCGTCGTGATTTTGACGTTTTCCAGGATGATATTGAAATACTCAGACTCAGTGCCTGATTCAACGATACGGTACATCTTGATCGTCGCTTTCTTCATAGTTCGGCCTTCACATACGGCACGATAGAGAACGGGCGTTGTTTGGTCGAACTCTTTCACTATCGTGATTGGGCGGTGAACGCGCGTGCCAGTGAGTTTGCCCCAACTCGGATCAACAGGAATGGTTACACCGTGCGAGAATGATTTTAATTCGATAGAGCCTAAACGCAGTGGCATTACACAACCACCAACAATTGGCGAACCGTTTTCATCTTCAAGCCATAAGTGCGCGGGAGTAGACATGCAATTTCCTTATAAATAAACTTTAGAGAGTACTCGTTCCAAGATGTTACCATTTCACGTAACGACCAAAAATAACCAGCATGAATACAAGAAAGATGGGCACAGGCCATATTGGTCCATCAGGGAAAATTTGTACCAGGACGACTGCGAACAAAAGAGTTAGTAATGCAGGGCCGTACATCGAAAATAACGACCTGAATATCCGCTTAAGAATTCTTCTGATAATATTCATCATGTCTTACCGAATCATCCTGGTGATGATGTCTGCAATACCATCATCCGATGCCCATTGTGCTTTAAATGCCTCAGCCCGCTGAAACAATGGCTCTATCAAGAAATACATCATTTCCAGCTCTTGAACATAGAGAGCTGAGTAATAAGCCGGATAGGTAAACTGGAGGCGACGGGCGCTATCAGCCGCTTTTTGAAGGACACCATATATACCAACTGATGTGATTCCTCTTGATGCCCAACCGCCTACTAGCGCGCTGACTTCAAGACTTAAATTCATGCCAACGGCGACGAATGCTGCTGCCGCTAAAGCGAATCCGGTGTTTGTGAGTGAGCTTGCGGCAATATGGATATTCACCGCCATTAACATTTGTTTGATGTGCTCTATTTGATCGGATGTTTTGTACCGAAATATTTCTTCAAAGTAGATTTTGAGCATTTCATACACAACATCTTCACGCCTAAGAATATGGTACACGCCTTTGGCGAACCGGATATCTTCGTTTTTTTGTCGCAGGCATACATCCTGATACTCATCAGTAAAACAGGATGTGTAATACAACGCACGCGTTGCGCCTGCTCCTATCGTTTCAATCTGATTTGATACGGCATTTCCGACGCCCGTTAATGCGTGCTCGAGTTTCAGTGCGAGAATCTTATTGGCCTGAAGATAACTTATGACTTCATTGTTGTAGTACATAGCCGCTCCTTGCTAACTGTCGTTATATCCAAGTGGAAAGAGTAAGCGTTCTATGTTGTTGATAAAATACGCATTTAGAGTTATGTTCGGGATCGATATTTGATGAGCTGTCGAACTAAAAGGTGTCAGTTTGGATAGCGGAAAGCCATGTACGCTAAGTTCATTATTCAACAGATAACGATATGTAGTTCTTCATCCCCTACGTTGACGGCATCAGCCATAACGAGCTGGAAAACATTACGCCGGCCTGGTCTACCGCCGGTGCCAATGTGTTGCTTCATGCGCTGCTCGATCAGGCCGGCGTGCCGGCAACCTGACCTTGGAGCGCTATTCGTCGCGGCGTTTTAACGCCAGATAGCCGGTAACCAGCGTGAAAGCGCCGACCAGCAGCACCAACAGGATAAACCCGTGGTGGTTGCTCGCCAGCGGAATGCCGCCCACGTTCATACCAAAAAAACCGGCGACGATGTTGATTGGCAACGCCAGCACCGTGATCACCGTCAATGTATACAGCGTGCGATTATTTTGCTCCATGCGCTTGGCGCCTATCTCTTCTTGCAGCAGGCGAATTCGTTCAGTCAGCGCCACCAGATCGTTCAGCACCACGGTGAACTCTTCGGCGAACTGGCGCAAATCCTGTAGCCCTTCGCGGCTCAGCCAGGCTGGCGGGCGGTTCAGCAAGCGGAATAGCGATGCCGGCTCGGGAGCCAGCAGACGTTGAAAGCGCAACAGTAGCCGGCGCATTTGCCCCAGTTCGGTGCGGTTTTGTTGCACGTGATGGCTAAGCAGCCGGTCTTCGATCGCGTCGACGTTTTGGTTGGCCTGGCGCACTATTTGCTCCAGCACGTCCTCTTGCTCTTCCAACAGTTGCGCCAGAAGTTCGGTGGTGGAGGCCACCGATAACGCATCAAGCCGCCGCAGCACCTGTTCGATGAGCCGCAGCGGCTTGTGCCGCACCGTCACAATCAGTTGGCTGCAGCAATACAGCCACAGCGTCGACACTTCCGGGTTGGTTTCTTTCGGGTGGAAATTGACATCGTTGAGCACCGCAAACAGATCTTCGCCCTGCCGCTCAATGCGCGTGGTGTATGAGCCCTGGCGGATTTCCTCAAAGAAAAATTCCGGGATGGCGAAATGATTTTTCAGCCATTTTTCCGCCGCTGCGTGGTTAAGGTTCAGGTGCAGCCAGACAAAACCGCCCCCGGGCGGCAACGCGCGGTAGGCCTGGCAAATGGTTGACGAAGACATTTTCTGCGGCGCTTCATCAGGGCGAAACACGTGGCCGCAAATCAGGCCGGTCACCTCATCATCAAAATCCAGCCTGTGTATTCTTTCAGCAACCATCTGAACCATATATCAAATGTCCCATTATACCGTAGAGCCAGCTATTTACCCTTCATACTTCAAGTTGCAGGTGTGTTGGCTTTCCTCGCTCACCCCAGTCACTTACTCCAGTAAGCTCCTGGGGATTCACTGCGTTGCCGCCTTCCTGCAACTCGAATTATTTTGGGTATAGTATTTTGCGCTGGGCGCCATGCGTTAAACTTATTTTAATTGACGGATCAATTCAATCCCAAAGCGACCACATCTTGGCCGAGGCTTAATTTTTGCGTCATAAAAAAGTCATAATTATTGCGAATAATTAAAATGCCCGCGAACGAGGTAATAGCGGGAATCTTTCGTAATTTTGAAAAATGAAGGTAATTTATGAGCGATAACAGTGCTATAGAGTCAAGTGCGCAACCCGCGCCAGGCCGACCGCAAATATACAAACAGAACAGCCGTATGACTGTTCTTTTTTTTGTGTTTTTATTAGTCATTGGGATCGCGTTTGCAGGGGTTAATTTATTTAATGATGTCACTGATGCTGGCGGAGTATACACCAGTTACGTTCCCTTTTTGTTATTAGGTATGGCCCTGTTGATTGCGCTGGGCTTCGAATTCGTCAATGGCTTTCACGATACCGCTAACGCGGTGGCAACGGTTATTTATACCCACTCTTTATCACCGACGGTCGCCGTGGTTTGGTCTGGCTTTTTTAATTTTCTCGGCGTGTTACTTTCCAGCGGCGTTGTGGCGTTTGGGATAATTTCCCTGTTGCCGGTAGAATTGATTTTGCAGGCTGGCACTGGCAGCGGGTTTGCCATGGTGTATGCCCTGCTGTTTTCCGCCATTATCTGGAACCTGGGTACCTGGTGGCTTGGCCTGCCGGCATCGTCCTCGCATACGCTGATTGGCTCGGTCATCGGCGTTGGCATCGCCAATGCCTTGATTCACGGCCGCACCGGCACCAGCGGCGTTGACTGGGATCAGGCGCTGAAAGTCGGCTACTCCTTGCTGCTGTCGCCGGTAATTGGCTTTGTTTTCGCTGCGCTGTTGCTGATAGTGCTGAAAATGTTTGTTAAAAACCGCCAGTTGTATACCGCGCCCAAAGGTAATACCCCGCCGCCGCTGTGGATCCGCGGCCTGTTGATCCTGACCTGCACCGGCGTCTCTTTTGCTCACGGCTCCAATGACGGCCAAAAAGGCATGGGGCTTATCATGCTGATCCTGGTTGGCACCATGCCGATCGCCTATGCCCTGAACCGGGCGCTGCCGCCGGATCAAATTCCGCGGGTTGCCGCACTGGCAACGGTAACCAAACACGAGCTGCTGCGCCAGTTCCCACCGGTTGGCCAGGCCCCGGCGCGTGAGGTGCTGACCAACTATGTGCGCACCGGTGAACTGGTGCCGGACGTGCTGCCCGCGCTGGCGCAACTGACGGGCATTATCGGTGATGGTATCCGCCAATACGGTTCGGTCGATAAGATCCCGGCGCAGGTGGTTTCCAACACCCGTAATGATATGTACCTGGCTTCAGAGACCATTAAACACCTAAAAAGCGAGAAGCAACTGACGCTACCGGCCAATACCGTGCGTAATCTGGACGCACTGAAGACCGAGCTGGATCACTCCACCCGCTTTATCCCCTTCTGGGTGAAGGTGGTGGTTGCCATTGCCCTTGGCCTGGGCACAATGGTGGGTTGGCGGCGCATTGTGGTCACCGTGGGCGAGAAAATTGGCAAAACCCACCTGACCTATGCCCAGGGCGCCAGCGCCGAGTTGGTCACCATGACCACCATCGGCGCCGCGGACGCTTTCGGCCTGCCGGTTTCCACCACCCACGTGCTGTCATCCGGCGTTGCCGGCACCATGGCGGCCAACAAATCCGGCCTGCAGATGGCCACGTTGCGTAACCTGCTGATGGCCTGGGTGCTGACGCTACCCGCGTCAATCCTGCTCGCCGCCGGCTTGTACTGGTTCTTCAACCATTTCTAACCTTCTCGTTGCGCCAACGTGGCACAGACAGCGTTACCGGTGCTGGCCGTTGGCGCACGGTTTCACCCCGATGCGCTAAAACAGCGCATATCCTGCCCCACAATGAATCAATGATCTGAAATCTGCCCGCATCACTGCGGCCACCGGCGATGTAAAACACTGGTATGAAAATTGCTTTCCTTAGGTAGCAAAAAAGGAGAAAAACATGAAAGCAATTGTTATTGGCGGTGGTATCGGCGGGCTATGCGCGGCTATCGCATTACGGCGCTTCGGCATCGAAACCGAGGTCTATGAAGCGGTAAAAGAAATTAAGCCGGTCGGCGCAGCCATTTCCATCTGGCCGAACGGAGTGAAGTGCCTCAACTATCTGGGGATGAAGGAACAGGTGCGCCAGCTGGGCGGGCCAATGCACTACATGGCCTATAACGAGTACCAGAAAGGGCAAACCCTGACCCGTTTTAGCCTGGATCCTCTGGTGGAAAGCGTGGGTGAGCGCCCTTACCCGGTCGCGCGCGCCGAACTGCAGGATATGCTGCTGGAGACTTACGGCCGTGATAAGGTGCAGTTCGGTAAACGTGTGCGCGGCGTTGAAGAAACCGCCGCCGGCGTCACCGCCTGGTTTGAAGACGGCAGCCAGGCGCACGGCGATTTTCTGGTGGCGGCCGACGGCACCCACTCGGTGATCCGCCCTTACGTGCTGGGCCAGCAGGTTGAGCGCCGCTATGCGGGGTACGTTAACTGGAACGGGCTGGTCACCATTGATGAAAGTATCGCGCCGGCCAACCAGTGGACCACTTTTGTCGGCGAAGGCAAACGCGTTTCGCTGATGCCGGTTTGCGGCAACCGTTTTTACTTTTTCTTCGATGTGCCGTTGGAAAAAGGCTTGTCGGAAGATCGCAGCACGGTGCGCGACGATCTGCAACGTTACTTTGCCGGCTGGGCCGCTCCGGTGCAAAAACTGATCGCCGCGATTGATCCGGCCACCACTAACCGTATCGAGATCCACGATATTGAACCGTTCGAGCAGTTGGTGCGTGGGCGCGTAGCGTTGCTGGGCGACGCCGGGCACAGTACCACGCCGGATATCGGCCAGGGCGGCTGCGCAGCGATGGAAGACGCCGTGGTGTTGGCCATTGCCCTGCAAACCAACTCGTTGGGCATAGCCGATGCCCTGCAGCGCTATCAGGAAAAACGCAGCTACCGGGTAAAAGATCTGGTATTAAAAGCGCGCAAGCGCTGTGATGTGACCCACGGCAAAGAGATGGCCGTGACTCACGACTGGTATGAAGAGCTGAAAAGCGAAACCGGTGAGCGCATCCTTACCGGCATGCGGGAAACCATTCTGGGCGGGCCGTTGGCATAAGATTTGCCGCTGCTTACGAGTGAGTACAGGGCGCCGGTGGCGCCCTATTTTTTTACCCTTATTGGGCCTCCAACCCGCGGTTAATCAGCATCGGCGTGATGCTTGGTGCCTGGCCGCGCCAGTTTTCATACATTTTTTCCAGATCTTCACTATTGCCGCGCGACAGGATTTTATCGCGCAGACGTTGCCCATTTTCCGCCGTCAGTCCGCCCTGCGCCTGAATACCCTGGAACGCATCATCCGCCAACATTTGTGTCCACAGATAGGCATAATACCCCGCGGCATAGCCGTTGCCCCAGATATGCTGAAAGTAGCTGGAGCGGTAGCGCGGCGGAACATAACCAAGATCGATGTTTCCCTGCTGCAACGCCTGCGCCTCGAGCTTATCAACATCCTGCAGCGGCTGATCCGCACCCAGCATGTGCCAGTGCATATCCAACAAGGCCGCGGCCAACAGTTCCGTCATGTCATAGCCTTGGTTGAATGTATTGGCTTTGTTGATTTTATCGACCAGTGCCTGCGGCATGGCCGCGCCGGTTTGATAGTGCCGCGCATAGTGGGCGAAAACCTGCGGATCACGCGCCCAGTGCTCGTTAAGCTGAGATGGAAATTCGACGAAATCGCGCGGTGTGTTGGTGCCGGACAGGCTGGCATATTGCTGGTTGGCGAACATACCGTGCAGGGTATGGCCAAACTCATGGAACAGGGTTATCACATCGTCGAATGACAGCAGCGCCGGCTGGCCCGGCGCCGGTTTGCTGAAGTTGGCGACGTTATAGATCACCGGTTTGCTGCCGTTGAGCGCCGACTGCTCGACGAAGTTGCCCATCCAGGCGCCACCGCCCTTGTTATCGCGCTTAAAATAATCGGTGTAGAACAGCGCCAGCGGCGCTCCGTTTTTGTCGAGCACTTCATAGACCCTCACGTCCGGGTGATACACCGGGATATCATGGCGTTGTTTGAAGCTGATGCCATACAGGCGGTTAGCCGCATAAAACACGCCGTTATTGAGCACGGAATCCAGTTCGAAATAGGGTTTGATCTGGCTTTCATCCAAATCGTAACGCGCTTTGCGCACCTGTTCTGCGTAAAACGGCCAGTCCCAGGCAGCCAGTGTGAAACCACCCTGCAGCCGATCGATCGCCGCCTGAATATCGTTGGCCTCGACTTTGGCGCGCGCCGTTGCCGCCGGGACAATGGCGCGCATGAACCTCAAGGCGGCATCCGGGGTTTTCGCCATCTGATTTTGTAACTTCCAGGCGGCATAGTTAGGGTAGCCCAGCAGTGTGGCCTGTTCGGCTCGCACTTCCGCCAGGCGGGCGATAGTTTGGCGCGTATCGTCGCCGTTGCCCTTCTCTGCCCGGGTGGTGGAGGCGACGAACAGCGCCTTGCGCGTATCGCGATCTTGTAGACTTTGCAAAGCCGGTTGCTGGGTGGTGTTCTGCAACGCTAGCAGCCACTGATTACTCAATTTTCGCTCACTGGCTGCCTGTGCGGCCGCGGCCAGTTCCCCTTTGGAAAGGCCGTTAAGCCGGGTTTTATCAGCGATTGCCAAAGCGCCGTTTTTTGTGGCCGCCAGCAGCCTGTTGGTGAACTGGCTGCTTAACGTGGCCGCTTCCTGATTCAGCGCCTTGAGTTTGGCTTTGTCGGCGTCGGGCAAATTGGCGCCGGCCAACTCAAAGTTTTGATAGGTAATCTCAAGCAAGCGCTGTGATTCTGCATCCAACCCCAACTGCTCGCGTTGCTGATACAGCGTTTTTATCCGTGTGAAAAGCCGCTCGTTAAGCTTGATGGCATCATCAAGTGCGGCCAGTTTAGGGGCCGTGTCTTCATCCAGTTGCTGCAGAGCATCGCTGGTGTTGGCCGCGGTCATGGCGCTAAAGACGTTGAGCACCCGGTTCAGCATGGCGCCCGCCTGCTCCAGCGCCACTACGGTGTTGGCAAAGGTCGGCGCCGCCGGGTTATCGGCGATCTTTTCTGCCTGGGCCAACTTCTGCTGGATGCCCGCGGCAATCGCCGGCGCGTAGTCTTCCTCTTCGATCAGATCAAACTGCGGCGCCTGAAACGGCAAGCGGCTTTGAGTAGAGAATGGGTTTTCATGTTTGCTGTTGTGTTGCAGCACTGTGCTGGTCACGTCTGCCTCCGTGGTCTGGCCGCCCGGCGGCGCCTGATGTACCGCCTGCGATTCATTGTTTATGGCCTGTGCCTGCGATGCCAGCGCCGGGCTGATTGCCAGCACCAAAATAGATAATCGCTTCAAAGCTAAGCTCCTTTTAGTAGACTCCTTAACCTTCCCTAGCTTAGCCCAGCCGGCGGCTATGGCAAAAACAGATTGCAGGCTTATGCGGCCACTTTACTCTCCCCAGCCTGATAGACCACCTTGCCGTCGACATAGGTGCGGTAAATATTGCGATCGTCCCCTAACGTCATCAATATAAATAGCTGTTCGGCCAGTTCGCGGCTGTTTTCATGGCGCAGCTTTTGCAATGGTGAAACCGCCGGATCGAGCACGACAAAGTCGGCCTCTTTGCCGACGTTGAAGTTGCCGATGTGCGCATCCAGCCCGAGCGCCCGTGCGCCGCCGAGCGTCGCATGATAGAACGCCTCACAGGCAGAAAGTTTATAACGCTGCAATTGCCCCACCTTGTATGCCTCGCCCAGCGTTTGCAGCATATTGAAGGTGGTGCCGGCGCCAACATCGGTACCCACCCCCACCTTCACCCGTTTGTGCCAGGCCTTTTGCATATCGAACAGGCCGCTACCGAGAAACAGATTGGAGGTTGGGCAGAAAGCGATTGATGAATGTGTGTCACACAGGCAACCCCATTCATCCTCTTCCAGATGCAGACAATGGGCAAACACGCTTTTATCGCCGGTTAAGCCATAGTAGTGATACACGTCCAGGTAACCGCTGTGTTCCGGGAACAGGTCTTTCACCCACGCCACTTCATCCGGGTTTTCACTCAAATGGGTGTGCAGGTAAACGTCCGGAAATTCTTCGCGCAGGCGCTGCACCTGGGCCAGCAGTTCCGGGGTGCTGGTCGGCGCGAAACGCGGGGTAATGGCGTAACCCAGCCGCTGTTTGCCGTGCCAGCGTAAAATTAATTCCCGGGTTTGCTGATAGCTTTGCGCCGGGGTCTCCAACAGCGCCTCTGGTGCGTGACGATCCATCATCACCTTGCCGGCGATCAGGCGCATATTCAAACCTGCCGCCTGTTCAAACAGCGCGTTCACCGATTGCGGGTGCACGGTGCCGAATACCAACGCGGTGGTCGTGCCGTTGTTCAACAACTGTTGCAGGAAAAACGCCGACATGCGCGCAGCGTGTTGCTCACAGCCGTACTGGCTCTCCGTTGGGAAGGTGTATTGTTGCAGCCAGGACAACAGTTGTTCGCCGTAAGCGCCAATCATCTCGGTCTGGGGATAATGAATATGGGTGTCGACAAAGCCCGGCACGATCAGCTTGCCGCGGTAATCTACCACCTCAAACCCCGCAGGCAGCAACGTTTCACCCTGCAGCCAACTGCCGTGCCAGACGATAGTGCCGCCATTGAGCAGCAGCAGCCCGTCGGGAATATGCCGTAGCACGTGTTCCAGCTGTTGCGGCTGATCCACACAGGCCGCCATGTCGAAAAAATTGCCACGAATCGCCGTGGTAAAGTGCATGCTCATCTGTTGTTCCTTGTTATGGCTAACCGGTTGTTGTTCTCTGTCTGCACTGACGGTCGATGACCCGCTGCAGATGTTAATAGAAGGTTAGCAATCAACATGCCAGGATATATACCCCTGATTTTTACCATTCAAAAACAATGAGATAAAAACAATAAAAACGGCGATTAAAAATAGCGACGCCGCCGGAAAATAAGCAAACGGTTGCATTTTTCAGGCAACCGTTTGCTTATTTGCGCCGATGAACGGCATGCACCAACACTGGGCATCAGCCCGCTCGCCCAAGAATCAAACATGAAAAACCGCCCATCCCTATGCCTGCTCATAATCGCACCCGGCGTGCTTTTTATGCCGGCACCATTACGCTATGCTCATCATCCTGCGTTAGTTTTGGTTTCGGGGTAGCCCCTAAGACCACTGTAATCTGATGGATATCATTCACGCATGAGCGTATTTACCCGCCTTAACGGCCTGCCACTGCTGGTTGCCGGTGCGATGTTTATGGAAAACCTTGACGGCACGGTAATCGTGACCGCTCTGCCGCAAATGGCGGCGTCTTTTGGCGTGCAGGCCGTTGATATGAACATCGGCGTTTCCGCCTATTTGCTGGCGCTGACGGTGTTTATCCCCGCCAGCGGTTGGATCGCCAACCGTTTCGGCGCACGTAATGTGTTTGCCGCTGCGGTAGTGGCATTCACCCTGGCCTCGGTGCTGTGCGCGCTCAGCATCAGCCTGCCCACTTTCACGGCCGCACGCATTTTGCAGGGGATTGCTGGCGCGCTGATGGTGCCGGTCGGCCGCCTGGTGGTACTGCGTAACACCGCCAAGACGGACCTGATCAAAGCGATTGCCACCATCACCTGGCCGGGACTGGTGGCACCGGTTCTGGGGCCGCCGGTGGGCGGTTTCATTACCACCTATGCTTCATGGCATTGGATTTTTATTCTCAATGTGCCGCTTGGGCTGATCGCATTGTTTTTCACCTGGCGCCTGATCCCGCATGAAGATACGCGCAGCCAAGTTCCATTCGATATGCTGGGCTTTGTGCTTACCGGCGTTGCCTGCTTCGGCCTGATGTTCGGCCTGGATATGATAAGCCACCCGCAGTTGCCGTGGTTGGTGCCAGTGCTGTGCGTTTGCGCCAGCGTGGCGCTCGGCGTGCTGGCGGTATTCCATGCCAAACGCAGCGCTGCCCCGCTGATCGAACTGTGGGCGATGCGGCTAAAAAGTTACGCCGTCACTATTTGGGGCGGTACGCTATTCCGCATCGCCATCGGTGCGGTGCCCTTTCTGCTGCCGCTGATGTTCCAGTTGGCGTTTGGACTAAGTGCCTTTAGCGCCGGGCTACTGGTGCTGACGGTGTTTGCCGGCAACCTGGCGATGAAACCCTTTACCACCGCCATTTTGTATCGCTTCCCGTTCCGCACCACGCTGGTGGTCAACGGCGTGTTGAACGCGGCGGCCATTTTCGCCTGTGCGTTACTCACGCCGCACACGCCGTTCTGGCTGATCGTCATTCTGCTGTTTATCAGCGGCCTGACGCGCTCCATGCAGTTTACCGCGATGAATACGTTGGCGTTTTCTGAAGTGCCGCAGGCAAAGATGAGCGGTGCAAATACCCTTTTTAACATGGCCCAGCAGCTCGGCGGCGGCCTGAGCATCGCCATCGGCGCACTGGCCCTGCGGCTGGCGGAAATGCTATTGCCCGGCGACGGCAACGCGGTACCGTTAGGCGCATTTCAGCTGGCGTTCGTGGCGATCGGCATAATTGCGTTACTGGCGGTGGCCAATGGGCTGACGCTGACCCGCAACGCCGGCGACGTCATCCGCCAACGGATACTGGCGCCGGCCAAGGAGAGCGCAGCAGGCAAGCAGCAACGCGAATAATCACGCCACAAGAAAAATCATTCTCATTGGCGATTAATCAACGTAGTATTAATGATCCGCTCCGTTTTTAACCGGCGCGGATTTTTTGCCTTTATTGGCCTGAAAAGCGAGGTAATAATAATGATATACAGTGACCTTTCTCAGTGCCGCCTGAATACTGACCGGTTGTTAATTGCCCCTTTTACCGCAGCAGACGCCGAAGAGGTTTATCAGGCGATCACCCCTACCCTGACCCGCTATATGAACTTTGAACCGTCGGCTTCGCCCGAAGAGTTCGCCAACGTCTGGCAAGGCTGGCTGCCGTTGATCCGCGAAGGTGAAGAAGCGATCTTCATCGCCCGCCTCTGCGGCAGTAAACAGTTTGTCGGCATGGTCGGCGCGCACAATTTGCAGAGCCAAACGCCGGAGCTGGGGGTTTGGGTGGCAGAAAACCTGCACAACCAGGGCTATGGGCGTGAAATGGTGCACGCCGTCGCCGCCTGGGCCAGCGAGCGCTATCACCCCAAACACTTTGTTTACCCGGTCGCGGAACAAAATACCGCCAGCAGGCGTATTGCGGAAGCGCTGGGTGGCGTTATCAACGGCCGGCGTGACAACATCAAATACGACTGTGTTGTCTATCACCTGCCGCCACAGCATTGATCCCGCTCAGGGCCGCACGTCTGGCCCTGCATTAGCATTCACTTTGCTTTATTATTCGCGTATTCATCATTAGGCAGAACAAGGGATTACCTGTGCAAAAAGACGCAATGCAAGAAATGCTGATTTTAGTCAACAAGGATGACAAGCCGATCGGCGCTGATACCAAGCTGCGGGTTCACCAACTCGGCATGTTACACCGGGCGTTTTCACTGTTCATTTTTGATGAGCAAGGCCGCTTTATGCTGCAACAACGTGCGGCATGCAAATACCACTCCGCCGGGCTGTGGAGCAATACCTGCTGCGGCCATCCGCGCCAGGGGGAAACGCTGGAATCCGCGGCGCACCGCCGTCTGCAGGAAGAAATGGGCTTTGATTGCCCGCTGCAGGAAGTCGCGACGCTGACTTACCGCTCACCGTTGCCCAACGATCTGATCGAGCACGAATACGATCATATTCTGGTTGGCCATTATAACCGGGCTCCCACGCCCAACCCATCTGAAGCCGCCGCTTGGCAATGGCTGGAAGAAACAACGATCGCCGCGCAGTTGCGCCGCCAACCGCAGCGCTACACCATTTGGTTCCAGACCATCTTCCAGCAAACGCCGAGCGCCGAGTTTAAACGCTGGCAGGACGTAGCCAGCGCTGCTGCCCAATCTTAATGCCTTAAATCAGTGAGTTAACAGCACAGAACCCCGTTTTTTTGTCTTGCAGACCATTCCCTCTGCCACTTGGTATAGGATTATGTTAATGGTAGTCAACGGTAAAACAGCTGAGGAACAGGATAATGATCATTTTTGTCACCGGCGCCACCTCCGGTTTTGGTGAAGCAATTGCCCGCAAGTTTATACGTGAAGGCCATCAGGTTATTGGCGCAGGCCGCCGCATCGAACGCCTGCAAACGTTGAAAAACGAATTAGGGGATGCACTGCATATCCTCCGCCTTGACGTGCGTAACCGCGCCGCCATCCAGGAAGCCATCGCCAACCTGCCGGCGGAACTGAAAAATGTCGACGTACTGGTTAACAACGCCGGGCTGGCGTTGGGGCTGGAGCCAGCCTATAAAGCCAATGCAGACGACTGGGAAACCATGATTGATACCAATGCCAAAGGCTTGGTGAACATGACCCGCGCGCTGCTGCCCGAAATGGTGGAACGCAATGTCGGCCATGTGATTAACATCGGTTCAACCGCCGCCAACTGGCCTTATGCCGGCGGCAACGTCTATGGCGCCACCAAAGCCTTCGTCCGCCAGTTCAGCCTGGGGCTGCGGGCGGATCTGCATGGCACCCAGATTCGGGTTACCGATATCGAGCCAGGACTGGTCGGCGGCACAGAATTCTCCAACGTGCGCTTTAAAGGGGATGACGGCAAAGTCAGCAAAACCTATGAAGGCAGCAATGCGTTGACGGCGGAAGATGTGGCGGAAGCCGTGTTCTGGGTGGCGACCCTGCCGGCGCATGTGAATATCAATACGCTGGAAATGATGCCTGTCAGCCAGTCATTCGCCGGGCTGAACGTTTACCGCGGTGCCTGATGCCTTGCCGGCGGCGCCATAGCCGCCGGCCTCAATACGTTCCCTTTCCCCTGCGCCATGATCTCCCTCTCTAAAAAGTAAACGAATGCGGCAGGTAACTGGCATCGCCCAAGATCGTAATGGTATAGTGCCGCCTACGCCCAGTGGCGAGATTATATGGCGTTGTTATCACCGCGCAACGCGAAATCATAAGGATGAATCGATGAAGAAAATGTCTACTCCGTGGTTGCTGCGTGGAATGCTGCCAGCCGCAATGTTGGTGTTTATTGGTGCGTGGCAGGGGCCGGCCGTTGCCGCTACCTGCACACAGGGCAGTACCTGCGTCACCGTCGATGGCAGCGGCAATAGCGCATTAAACAACGAAGCGGCCCGCCAGAACAAAGAGCAGTGGAACGATACGCGTACGCTGCGCAACAAGGTTAATACTCGAACAGAGAAAGAGTTCGACAAGTTCGATAAGGCGATTGATGATGAAGATCGCTGTAACGATAGCACCAACGTCAATGCTTATTGGGAACCCAATACCCGTAAATGCCTGGATCGCCAGACTGGCCGTCGGATTAATCCTTAATCGGCAGGCGAAGGCGCACGTTGGTTAAACTCTGTGATAACAGCTGTTATCCTCAGAAACGGAATTCATGGCAAATAAGGACGGTAGGATGAAAAAAGCGCTTATAGCAAGTGTACTTGTGCTGGCTGCCGCACCGCTGGCCGCTTTTGCGTCATGCGAAAGTGTGAAGGCAGACATCGCCCAGAAGATCATCAATAACGGCGTGCCCGAATCGGGCTTCAAGCTGGATATTGTGGCTAACGATCAGGCCGACCAGGCCGGCGGCCAGGTGGTGGGGCACTGCGAAAACGACACGCAGAAAATTGTCTATACCCGCTTGTCCGGCGATAGCGAAGGCAGTGACGCCGGCCAGGCTAGCGGCGCGCCGCAATAATCCGCTCTCACTCTGGGGCCGTAGCAACGGCCCTTTCTTTTTTGGGCTAATCCCACCGGCTTTCGCCTGCGTAACAATTCTCTGGTTTTCACCGGCACAGACACGCACAATGTACGCATCGCCTTCCCTTTTTCGCTTGCTTTGAAAGACATATGAAACCTTGGGCCCACCTGTACCAATATCGCGCCCTGCTGCGGCGGCTATTTATCGCCATTTTTATTGGCCTGGCCGCCGCACTGGCCGTCTGGGGATTCCATAGCGCCATGCTGCTGCTTGAATGGCTGCTGTTGGATCACAACAGCGGCAGTCTGGTTGCCGCGGCGGCGGCGCTGCCGGGCTGGCGACGGGTTCTGACCCCGGCTCTGGGCGGATTGGCGGCAGGGCTGCTGCTCTGGATCTATCAACGCTATCGCCACCAACGCCCGGCGGCACCAACCGACTACATGGAAGCGATCGAAACCGGCGACGGGCGGCTTGGCGTCAGCGCCAGCCTGGTGAAATGCCTGGCTTCGCTGTTAGTGGTCTCCAGCGGTAGCGCCATCGGCCGTGAAGGGGCGATGATTCTGTTGGCGGCGTTGGTGGCATCGGTATTTGCCCAGCGCTTTACCCACGCGCGGGAATGGAAGCTGTGGGTTGCCTGTGGCGCCGCCGCCGGTATGGCCAGCGCCTATCATGCGCCGCTGGCCGGCAGCCTGTTTATCGCCGAAATCCTCTTTGGCACACTGATGCTAGCCTCTCTGGGGCCGGTGGTGATCTCGGCCGTCAGCGCCCTGCTACTTACCAACCTGCTCAATGGCGGCCAGGCGCCGCTGTATGCCGTCGAAAACCTTCCGGCGCCCTGGCCATTGCAATACCTGCTGATGGCTCTGTTGGGCGTCGTGGCTGGGATTGGTGGGCCGTTGTTCCTGTGGGGGCTGGCGGCCAGCGGGCGTGCTTTTCGCGCGTTGCGCCTGAAGCCGCCGTTTCAGTTGGCGCTCGGCGGGTTGATTGTCGGTTTGCTTTCACTAGTGTTTCCCCAGGCCTGGGGCAATGGTTATAGCGTGGTGCAGGCTCTGCTTTCTGCGCCGCCGGGCGCGTTGCTGGTCAGTGCGATCCTGCTATGTAAACTGCTGGCGGTGCTGGCCAGCAGCGGCTCCGGCGCCCCGGGCGGCGTTTTCACCCCGACGCTGTTTGTCGGCGCGGCTTTGGGGTCGGTCATTGGGCAACTGTGCGCCATGTGGCCGGCGCTGGGTGCCACCACGCCATTGCTAATGGCACTGACCGGGATGGCAACCTTTCTTGCCGCCACGACTCACGCGCCGGTCATGGCCGCGCTAATGGTATTTGAAATGACAGGGGAATATGCCTTGCTGCCGGGGTTTTTGCTTTCTTGCGTGGTAGCCACCACGGTTTCCCGCGGGCTACGACAGGTTTCGGTTTACCACAATGCTTAGGCATTCACGCCCGCGCCAAGGCTGCGGGCGTGAACGAGCTGCACGTTATGCCTCGCGATCGAGCAATGGGGAAATATCCAGGTAGTGCGCCAGCTCGCGCTGCTCGGCACGCGGGAGATACGGGATCTCGCCCAGCAACGGCGCAGGAATACGCAGCTGTAGCGCATCGATGGTTTCGGCATAGTGCGCCAAGCCTGGGTTGATACGGTTGGCTACCCAGCCCAACAGCGGCAGGCCATCGTTAATGATCGATTGCGCTGTCAGCAATGCGTGGCTAACGCAGCCTAATTTAATCCCGACCACCAGGATCACCGGCAGTTGCTCCTGCACCACCCATTCTGCATATGGGCGTAAATCATTCATCAGCACCCGCCAGCCGCCGCTGCCTTCAACCACCACGGTATCAGCCTTGGCGGAAAGCTGCTGCAGGCCACGGCTCATGACATTGTATTCAATATCCTGCGTTGCGTGGGCGTGGAAAACCTCATCCATACAGGTGATAGGATTAACTTCTTCATAAGACAACGGCATGGTTGACGATGCCTGTAAAACCAGAGCGTCTTTATTGCGCACGCCTTCATCAGTTTCCAGGCAGTGCGCCGCAATCGGCTTATACCCTGCCACAGAACGGCCTTGCGCCGCAAAAGCCTGCAACAACGCGCGAGAAACCACAGTTTTACCGACGTCGGTATCCGTACCTGTCACAAATAAACGCTTTAACATGAATGCCCCGGAATACTCCGTTAATAAAAATGATGCTGAATACGCAGACTGAAACCCAGAGATAAAACCCAGCGCCACCACCGTTCACATTGACGGTAAATTTTAGCGTGGCGCAGCGGCCAAAATAGATACAGCCTATGACAGGCAAAAGTCTATGGGATGGCGATCCGAAGCGGATTGAGGTAGCTCAATATTTGTTGTTAAAACAGAAAATGTTATTACGCCTGTTTATTAACCCTGCAACAGTTTCACCAGCAACGAGCCGTTGTATAACGCTTCTTTTACTAGCGCCGCGCCGGGCATCGTGCCCTGATTGAAAAACTGCGTCGAGATCACTTTGATCTGTTCGCTGTAGGCGGGCAGCGACTGCTGACGGATGCAGGAAAGAACGGCCGGGAAAAGAATATCGGCAGCGCGGTTTAACGGCGAACCCACCAGGATTTTTTCCGGATTGAACAGATTAACCATGATCGCCAAAATGCGCCCCACGCTGTGGCCTACGCCAAGAATAACGTCCTTCGCCAATTGATCGCCCGCCAGCGCCGCATCGCACAGCGATTCAACGCTTAACGGCACGCCCTGCAGCATCGAATCTATCGCACCGTTCAGGCGCTGTTGGGTGAGTTCCAGAATACTTTCAATGCTGGCGACGGTTTCCAGGCAACCGTGATTACCGCAGTAACAACGTTTCCCATAGGGATCGACCTGGGTATGGCCAATTTCCACCACGCTGTGGCTGCCGGCATGCAGTACCCTGCCGCCAGAAATAACCCCGGCACCGACGTTGTGGTCGATCACGACCTGAATCACGTTCTGGTTGCCGCGGGAAGCGCCGTACAACGCTTCTGCCATCGTCCAGGCGCTGATGTCATGCTGTATGAACACCGGCAGCCCAGTGCGCTCTTCCAGTACCGGGCCGAGCGGCATTTCGCGCACATCGTAAAACGGCATGCTGTGCACGATGCCGTTGGCGACGTCAATGATGCCCGGTAAAGTGATGGCAATCGCGGTGAGGCGTTCGAGTTTCTGTTGATGGCGGATAAAAAACTGGTCGATTTCAATGACGATCCGCTGCAATAGCGGCTCTGGGTGATCTGCCGCGAGCTCCAGCAGATCTTCAACCACCAAACGGCTGCTGAGATCGCGCAGTGCCAGTGTAATACTGCCCCTGCTGATGCGCACTGAGAGGTAATGCCAGGCTTCGGTATCCAGCACCACCCCCACCGCCGGGCGGCCGCGGCTGCCTATTTCCTGGTATTCGGTTTCTTTCACCAGGTGGGCTTCAAGTAACTCACGCACAATTTTGGTAATGCTGGCTGGCGCGAGTTGCGCGCGTTTTGACAGCTCAATGCGCGAAACAGGCCCCCACAGATCAATCAGCCGATATACGGCACCGGCATTGGTCTGCTTAATCTGGTCAATATGCCCAGGCTTCCCGTCCGCGATCACACGATGCTCCTACTATTTTCGCGCTTCTAAATAAAGATTATTGGCTATGGTGGAGCTTTTATCAGAAGGCGTCAACTGTTTGATTATTTATGTGATTTACAGCACAAATTCGCTATTTCCCGCTGCAGGTAACGCCAATTTGTGCCACTCAAAATTTAGCGGTCAACGCCGCAGCATCAGCGCCTGCAGCGTCTTGGCCGCCGCGGTTAACGGCCGCTGCCGATGGAATACCAGCCACACTTCGGTCAGCGCTTCCGGCTCCGCCAACGGCAGGTAACGAACGCCATCAATTTTAACCCGGGCAAAAGACGCCGGCAGAATAGAAATGCCCAGCCCGGAAGAGACCAGGCCGATGATGGTCATCGCTTCCCCCACTTCCTGGGTAATAAACGGAGTGACCCCTGCGCGGCCAAGCATCGAGAGCGTTTCGTCGTATAGCGCCGTGCCAACTTCACGCGCGAAAAACACGAACGGCTCCTGTGCCAGATGGTGAAAACGCAGCCCACCGGGCGCGATCTGGTTAAGCGGGTGCCCCGCCGGCACCACCGCCACGAGCGGCTCATGCAACAACACCTCATGGCAAAGCGCGTCCGGCAGACGGGTATTGCGCATAACCCCCAGATCCAGTTCGCCGTTCAGCAGTGGGTTCAACTGCTGGCGGGAGTTGATTTCCTGCATTTTGATGTGCACTTCCGGGTGCTGATGGCGAAATGCCCGCAGGCTACGGGCCACGGCGCTAATGAACGGCGCAGAAGAAGTAAAGCCAATGGTCAACTCCCCTATTTCGCCACGCTCAAGGCGCGCGGCCTTTTCTGCCGCTCGGTTTACCTGATCGATAACCTGATAGGCTTCCTTGAGGAACATTTCCCCCGCCTGCGTGAGCGTCACGTTGCGGCTGTTGCGGGACAACAGCCTGGCGCCAACCATTTCTTCCAGCGCCTGAATCTGTTGGCTCAGCGGCGGCTGGGAAATACGCAGCCGCTCTGCGGCGCGGCCAAAGTGCAACTCTTCAGCTACGGTAATGAAATACCGGAGGTGTCTTAGCTCAATATTCATATTTAATACGTATCAATTTTAATTATTAATATATTAGACAAAATAGTACAGGCTACCTATCATTTTCCACACCAACGTAGCACCTATTTAACTCACCCGAAGTTCGGTAAGGAAACACTGTGACAACCCCTCAGCGTTCAGCGGCCGCTATGCCGTCGACGCCGGCCGCCAATGATGACACGGCCCCAGCACCAAAAACCAAACGCGCTTCCCTAAATAGACTCCCTTATATTGAACGTGGCACGCCGCAATTTATGCGCGTGACGTTGGCGCTATTTTCTGCCGGGTTAGCGACCTTCGCCTTGCTCTACTGCGTGCAACCGATATTGCCGGTGTTATCGCAGGATTTTGGTATCTCGCCGGCAGAAAGTAGCCTGTCACTGTCGCTTTCCACCGCGTTATTGGCGATAGGCCTGATGTTCACCGGGCCGCTTTCCGATGCCATCGGCCGCAAATCGGTGATGGTCGTCGCTCTGCTGCTGGCCGCCGTTTGCACGCTAATCTGTGCGTTTATGAGCAGTTGGCAAGGCATCTTGCTGATGCGCGCCTTGATTGGCCTTTCGCTCAGCGGTGTCGCGGCAGTTGGCATGACCTATCTAAGTGAAGAAATCCATCCCAGCTTTGTCGCCTTTTCCATGGGGCTTTATATCAGCGGTAACTCTATCGGCGGCATGAGCGGGCGCCTGATCACCGGTGTGCTGACGGATTTCTTCAGTTGGCGTATTGCCCTGGCGTTCATTGGGCTGTTGGCGTTGGCCGCCGCCTGCATGTTCTGGCGCATTCTGCCCGCTTCACGGCACTTCAGGGCCAGTTCGTTACGCCCGCGCACGCTGCTAATCAATTTTAAACTGCACTGGCACGACAAAGGGCTGCCGTTGTTGTTTGCCGAAGGCTTCTTGCTGATGGGCAGCTTTGTCACGCTGTTCAACTACATTGGCTATCGCCTGCTGGAAAACCCCTATCACTTAAGCCAGGCCGTTGTGGGGTTGCTGTCGGTGGTGTACCTCACTGGTTCATACAGTTCACCGAAGGCCGGCGCACTGACCGCCCGCTTCGGGCGTGGGCCGGTGTTGCGGGCATCTATCCTGATCATGCTGGCCGGCGTGGTGATCACCGCCCTGGCGCCGATTGCCGTGGTGTTTATCGGCATGATGCTGTTCTCCGCGGGCTTTTTCGCTTCCCACTCAGTGGCCAGCAGTTGGATTGGCCGCCGCGCCCGCCGGGCAAAAGGCCAGGCTTCCTCGCTGTACCTGTTCTGTTACTACGCAGGCTCCAGCATCGCCGGGACGTTAGGCGGCGTATTTTGGCACAGCCTTGGCTGGATCGGCGTGGTTGGGTTTATCAGTATTATGCTGCTGCTGGCTCTACTGGTTGTGCATTACCTGAAAAAGTTGCCGGAAGCCGCACGCATCTAATCGCCCTATCTTATGCCGGGGCCAGCCAACCCCCGGCATGACAATTTCTTGCTGTATGACCTGGTTTCCGCTTTATTCCCTGTTTTCACTGTTGCTGATGTTGCCCCCTTTTGTTGATACCCTATAATGTATGTTGTAACTAAAACGGGGTGAGATAATGAGCAAATACGATGTTATAGGCCGCATGAATACCTGTTTCAACACCCTGGAGCAGGAACTGGCGACGTTACAACAACAAATCCTGCCGCTGCGCCTGCTGGCCGCGCGGGTGTTCACCCTGCCAGAAATTGAAAAAGGCAAGGAGCACCAGGAAATTACCCAGATCCCGGTTGAACAACACCTTGGCCAGCAGGCGCGCGATCTGGCGCTGGCGCACTATCAGCGGCTGTTCCTCCACAACAATAAGCAACATATCAGCAGCAAGGCCGCAGTACGCCTGCCCGGCGTGGTGTGCCTGGCGGTGGAACACGCCGACTATCAGGCGTTAACCCAGCGTATCACCACCATTAACCGATTAAAAAAAGAGCTGGAGCACATTATCACCGTGGAATCCGGCCTGGCGCCGGAACAGCGCTTTGATTTTGTGCATACCCATCTGCATGGGCTGCTCACCCTCAGCGCCTACCGGACGCTCACCCTGCTCACTAATCCGGACTCGGTGCGCTTTGGCTGGGCCAACAAGCACATCATCAAGAATGTACGCCGGGACGATATTCTGCGCCAGTTGGAAAAAAGCCAAAAGGCCGGGCGCACCGTGCCGCCCTATAACCGCGAACAGTGGGCTGAAATGGTAGGCCGCGAAATCGCGGATATCGCTCGCCTGCCGCAGCAGGCGGTGTTGAAGATCAAACGGCCGGTCAAAGTACAGCCGATTGCCCGCGTGTGGTATCAGCAGCAGCAAAAACAGGTGCAACACCCCTGCCCGTTACCGCTGCTGGCGCTGTGCCAGGTAGAAAGCGGGCCGCAGATACCGCGCATTGGAGAACTGCTGAATTATGATGCCAATGCAGTAACACACAAATACAAACCTGAAGCCCGCCCGCTGCGGCTATTGATTAAGCGCCTGCATTTATACACCAACGCCTAGGCCGCATTACGATGCGTTATTTAACGCATAAACACGTAGGCGGTGGCGATCGGGATCGATCGCCACAAAAGTATAGCCAAACTCCATTTCTATCGGTGGCTGAATGATTGGCACATTTTTCCCGCACCACTGTTGGTAGAGCGCATCCACCTGCTGCGCGGACGCACACAAGAAACAGAACTCTGCCCCACCGCCACCGGTTTCAGCCGGCGGCACCACCTTATCGCGCTGCCATAACCCCAGTTTGCTCCCGTTATCAAACACAAATAACGCAAAGGTCGGTGAAAGCTCGACCGGCTCCAACGCCAACAGTTGGCGGTAGAAAGCGGCGCTTTTTTCGGGATTGTCGACGTACAACAGGGTAAGGCCTGGGGTATTCATAATGTTCTCCTGATGGATAAAGGCCGGTTGGCCCGATACCCATAGGCTAAACAATCACGTTGTCAGTTTTTGGCAGTAGCGATCCCTTCCTGTTGCCGCCAGTCTTTCAACAGCGCGCGGCGACGACGCGGATAGCGCTGTTCCAGCGCGGTTATTTGCCCAATGCGGTCCAGGCGAAAATGGCGAAATGTCTGGCGGAGTTCGCACCAGGCAACCAGCAGTTGCACCTGTTCAAAATAACCGATAGCAAACGGCCACAGCACCCGCTCGCTGGCGCCGCCTTCAGCATTCACATACTGGATAACGCACTTGCGTTCCTGGCGGATCAAGGCGCGAACCAATACCATCACGTCATCCGCCACCGGGGTGGCGTCCGCAGGCCCGATAAACAGCGTGCTACTGTCTAAATCATCGCGCAATGCGGCGGGCAATACGGCCGCGATCTTGGCTTGCGCATGGTTTGCCGCATCGGCCAATTGGCTGTCGCCACGCCGGCTCACCCAACGAATCCCAAGCACCAAAGCCTCAATTTCCTGCGGTGAAAACATCAGCGGCGGCAGCGTGAACCCAGGCTTCAACAGATAACCAACGCCGGCTTCGCCGCAAATGTCGGCGCCTTGCTGCTGCAGCGTTGCAATATCGCGATACAGAGTGCGCATGCTGACCCCCAGTTCCTGCGCCAGGGTATGGCCGGCGACCGGGTAACGATGCTGCCTGAGCATTTGCATCAACGCTAAAAGGCGCTGGGTACGTGACACCGCATTTTCTCCATAAAAAAGGCCTATGCAGGCGATAATACCTGCCAGCTCAACCCCTCGGTTTAAAGCTGGCGGGCATTATCGCCCCATAGGCCTGTATAACAACAGTTTATTTCTTCAGGCTGCCGACCATATCCTCCGGCCGCACCCATTCATCAAACTGCGCTTCCGTCAGGTAACCAAGCTGCAGCGCCGAGGCTTTCAGGGTCAGCCCTTCTTTGTGCGCCTTCTTGGCAATCTGCGCCGCCTTATCATAGCCGATGTGCGTATTCAGCGCGGTCACCAACATCAACGATTCATTCAGCAACTGGCTGATACGCTCGCGGTTCGGCTGGATCCCCACGGCGCAGTGCTCATTGAAGCCGCTGATACCATCGGCCAGCAAACGAACGGACTGCAGGAAGTTATGGATCACCAGCGGGCGGAACACATTCAGCTCAAAGTTGCCGGATGCGCCGCCGATGTTCACCGCCACGTCATTGCCCAATACCTGGGCGCACAGCATCGTCATGGCTTCGCACTGGGTTGGGTTGACTTTGCCCGGCATGATCGAGCTGCCCGGCTCATTTTCCGGAATGGCGATCTCGCCAATGCCACAGCGCGGGCCGGAAGCCAGCCAGCGCACGTCGTTGGCGATTTTCATCAGCGAAGCCGCCAACCCTTTCAGCGCGCCGTGGCCATGCACCAATGCATCGCAGGTGGCCAGCGCTTCAAACTTGTTGGGCGCCGTGATGAACGGCTGCCCGGTGAGCTCCGCCAGCGCCTTGGCCACCCGCACCGCATATTCTGGGTGGGTATTGAGCCCGGTACCAACCGCCGTTCCACCGAGCGCCAGTTCGCAAATATGCGGAATGCTGGCCTCGATATGCCGAAGATTATGCTCCAGCATGGCGGCCCAGCCGGAGATTTCCTGCCCCAGCGTTAACGGGGTGGCATCTTGCAAGTGGGTACGGCCAATCTTGACGATATCGCTGAACGCGGCGGCCTTATCGTTCAACGTGCTATGTAGCACCTTAAGCTGCGGAATCAACCGTTCGCGCAGGGCGATCACCGCCGCCACGTGCATCGCGGTCGGGAATACGTCATTTGAGCTTTGGCTCTTGTTGACGTCATCGTTCGGGTGCACCCGCCGCCCTTCGCCGCGCTCCCCACCCAACAGCTCGCTGGCGCGGTTAGCCAGCACTTCGTTCATGTTCATGTTGGTTTGGGTACCCGAACCGGTTTGCCAAATCGACAACGGAAACTCGCTTGGGTGTTTGCCCGCCAGCACTTCATCAGCGGCATCGATAATGGCGTGGCCACGCTCCCCCGGCAGCAGGCCAAGATCCATATTCACACTGGCGGCGGCACGTTTGGTCAGCGCCAACGCATGAATCAGTTCGGGCGGCATTTTCTCCGAGGAAATACGGAAATGCTCCAGCGAGCGTTGCGTCTGCGCGCCCCATAGTTGAGCGGCGGGCACTTCAATCGGGCCCATAGTGTCTTTTTCGATACGAACGGCTGCCATTATTGTCTCCTTAGCAGTAGCTAAACGCGCAAGGGCCGGCGGCACGCCTGCCCCGTGACAAACATTCCCAGCATAGTGACATAATAATCATTCGCATTAATAGAGGCGCCTCACAGCATTTTGAGACATCATCTACTTGCACATGGCTAACACTCATTGTTTACTTAGCAACAATTTCCTTATTTAGCAGGCAGTAATCATGCAAAAAATGATCAATACGGTACAAAACTACGCATGGGGCTCCCGCGATGCGCTGACCAACCTGTATGGCATCGCCAATCCGGACGGGAAGCCGATGGCGGAACTGTGGATGGGCGCCCACCCGAAAAGCAGCTCGCGCGTCGCCGGTGATTCTCGTTCGCTGCGGGATATTATAGATGCAGACCAGCCACGGCTGTTGGGCGCGCAAGTCGCCGGACGCTTTGGCGAACTGCCCTTCCTGTTCAAAGTGCTGTGCGCCGATCAACCGTTATCGATCCAGGTACACCCAAGCAAGGCTGCCGCGGAAGTGGGCTTCGCCAAAGAAAACGCCGCCGGTATTCCGCTGGATGCGGCGGAGCGCAACTATAAAGACCCGAACCACAAACCAGAGCTGGTTGTTGCTCTGACGCCATTCCTGGCCATCAATGGCTTTCGTGAACTGGCTGATATCGAAGCCCTGTTGCGGCCGCTTGCCGGCGCTCACCATGATATCGCTGCTTTCCTAAACCAACCGGATACCGCCCACCTCGCCACCTTGTTTGCCAGCCTGCTCAGCATGACCGGTGAGCAAAAAACACGCGCGCTGGGCGTGCTGAAGGCGGCGCTCAACAGCCAGCAAGGCGACCCCTGGGATACCATCCGCTTTATCGCCGGCTTCTACCCGGAAGACAGTGGCCTGTTCTCGCCGCTGTTGCTCAATGTGGTCAAATTAGAGCCGGGCGAAGCCATGTTCCTGTACGCAGAAACCCCGCACGCGTATCTGAAAGGCGTGGCGCTGGAAGTGATGGCCAATTCCGATAACGTGCTGCGCGCCGGCCTGACGCCGAAGTTCATCGATATCCCCGAATTGCTGGCTAATCTGCAGTTTCGCCCGCAGCCAGCCAGGGGGTTGCTCACCCAGCCGGAACAGCGCGGCAATGAGCTGTTCTTCCCGATCCCGGTGGACGACTTTGCCTTTTCACTGCATGAGCTGGCCACGGTGCCGCTGCCGTTAGCGCAAAACAGCGCCGCCATCGTATTTTGCGTTACGGGTGAGGCGGTGTTGGAAAAACAGGGTGAGACGGTGCGCCTGCAACCGGGTGAGTCTTGCTTTATCGGCGCCGACGAGTCCCCTATCACCGTCAGCGGCCAGGGCCGCATTGCTCGCGTGTATAATTTACTGGCGTAATCATCAAGTAAATTTTGCAAATCAGTTGCTATACCACGTGCATTACCTTCACAATTAAACGCCTGCGGGCGTTTTTTTGTTGGCCCATTTAGCCCACACGCCCCGCTCTGGGGCTCTAAAAAGGATGAACAGAACTATGAAAAAATCGTTAGTCGCTGTCAGCGTCATTGTAATTCTTGGCGCAGCATGGACTGGAGCGGCCTGGTACACCGGCAAACTTATCGAACAACGCATGGGCGAAATGGTGGATAACGCCAACGCCCAGTTAAAACAGAATGTGCCGCAACTCGGTATGACGTTGAGCTTCGACAACTACCAGCGTGGGCTGTTCAGCAGCCAGGTGCGCTATGTGTTGCGTAGCAATAACGCCAACGGTGAAGGGCTGTTCAAAGCCGGCGATGAAGTGGTATTACAAGATACTATCGATCACGGCCCGTTCCCGCTGGTGCAGTTGAAAAAGTTCAATCTGATACCCAGCATGGCCTCGGTACATACCCGCCTGGAGAACACTCCTGCGCTGAAAACGCTGTTTGACATCACCAAAGGCCAACCGCTGTTCAGTGCCGATTCGCGCATTTCCTACAGCGGCACCATCTCTACCGTTGCCGAGGTGATCCCGGTTGATTACCAAAAAGATGCGACGTCAGTCAAATTTAGCGGCGCCACCATCAATTCCGAGATCTCGCGGGATATGAAAGGCATGTCGATGAACATCCAGAACGCCAGCACGGTGTTCAGCGGGCCTAACCAGTTTGGCCAGGTCGAGCAGTTCACTTTTCAGGATGTGAAATTAACCGGCAACAACCAGCCGAGTTCGTTAGATATCACTCTGGGCGATCAGCAGTTGTCCGTTAAACAGATGAACGTGGCCATTGACGGTAAAGATACCGTACAGTTGGACGGTTTCAATGTAGTGAGCAAGTTTGGCGAGCAGGAAAGCAACATCAACGGCCAGCTTGACTACACCCTGGATGCGATGAAAGTGCTGGGCAACGATTTCGGCTCCAGCAAGCTCACGATCAAAATCGACCGGCTGGACGGCCAATCAGTAAAAGCCTTCTCTGAGAACTACAACAAACAGGCGTTGGCTCTGCTGCAGAAAAGCAACGAACTGGATAAAACCGAGTACCAACGGCAGGCAACGGATACCCTGCTGCAAAACCTGCCGCTGTTGCTGAAAGGCAACCCGTCAGTCAGCATCGCCCCGCTGAGCTGGAAAAACAGCAAGGGCGAAAGCAATTTCACCCTGAAGCTGGATCTGGCCGATCCAACCCAGGCAGGCACCAGCACGGCGGCGCAAAATCAGCCGTTGGCGAACGCGGTGAAAACCGTGGACGCTAAGCTGAGCATTCCTGTCGCCATGGCGACGGAAACCACTGCGCAAGCCGCGCGTTTGCAAGGCTACAACGCAGACGAAGCCCAAAAGCTGGCGCAGCAGCAAGTGCAAGGGCTGGCGGCTATGGGGCAAATGTTCAAACTGACCACCTTGAAGGACGACGTGATCGGCAGCAGCTTCCACTATGCCGATAATCAGGTGGATCTGAACGGCAATAAAATGACGCTGCAGGAATTCATTGGCCTGTTCGGCCTGATGTCCGGCCCAGCGCAGCAGTAACCTTCCCCACCCCGGCGTTTAGCCGGGGTTTACCCCATACACGGCATCACGAATCTGCATCGTATATTGGCCGTTCATCCCCTCATAAGCCGTGTTGGTTAACGCCACCACGCTCAACTGTGCAACCGGATCGATAAACCAACTGCTGCCATACACGCCGCCCCATTGCAGGGTGCCGTTATGCTGCGGCGTTGCCGCCCGTTGCGCATCCGCCAACAGCGCGCCGCCAAAACCGAAGCCCCAGCCGGGCCCCATCACTTCGGCCTCTGGCCCTACGTGCGGTTGGCGCATCAGTTCGGCGGTCTCTGGCCGGAGCACGTTACCACCGGTGCGCAGCGCTTCCAGCAGCGCCAGAACATCTTGTGCACAGCCCACCATGCCGGCACCGCCGGAAGGATACGCTGCGGCATCCAGCGCACGCGAAGGCGCAAACTCCACAATACTGTCAAAATCAGGCGGAATGGGCAGCTTAATGCCGTCATACATCAGTTGCGGGCCGGTTGCGCTGTTATAGTAGGCCGTTGCCAGATTCGCCGCATTATCCGTGCTAAAGCCGGTGTTGCTCAGCCCAAGCGGCTGTGCCACCCATTGCTCAAACACCTGGGGCAATGGCAAACCTGCCACCCGTTCCAGCACCGCCCCGAGTACATCGATCGCCAATGAATAATTGAACATTTGGCCCGGCTCTGCCAGCAAAGGTGCGCAGCTCAGACGGCGCAGGTTTTGCTCCAGGCTAAGCGACGATGGATCCAGGCCATCCTCCACGCCCAGCGCGTGGTAAGGCCCATCAGGCGGCTGATGGAAGCGGTAATCCAGCCCGGCGGTGTGGGTTAGCAATTGGCGAATGGTTATCGCTGGGCGCCGGCCATCCGGCAACGCCGGGGTAAACCAGGGCAACCACTGGCTGACCGTATCACTCAGCGCCAGTTTTTGTTGCTCGATCATCCGCATAGCCGCCAGCGTGGTGAACGGCTTGGAAACGGAAGCCAGCCGGAATTGCGTTGTGAGCTGCATCGCCTGCTGCCGCTCGCGATCGGCATCACCACAAGCCTCGGCGCAAACCAATGCCCCCGCGCGCGCCACCAGCACCACGCTGCCGACCAGGCGCCCTTCCGCCAGTGCCTGCTGATTGGCGTACCGTATGCGCGCCGCTAAACGCTCATCTTCATTGTGCATCTGCTGCTCCATCAATCGATAATGCCATTATTTTACAAGGCGCATCAGAAAGTTAAAGGCATAAACCATCAGATAGCCGGGTTGAAGTTTATACTGAATGTGACATAAGCGTTTACTGCTTATTTGAAGAAATTCTTTATCCCGGAGCTTGACGGCCAATCTTGCGAAAATGCACAACGAGTATGCTTTTTAACCTATTGCATTTACGGAGGAATTATCTGTTCAGAAAAGGATCTGATTAAGATCCTTTTTTGTTGGTAACAGGTTCTCTCTCACCCAGCATTGGTGCGTTCGTTCCAAGAGGCGCGGCACAGAATGTTATTATGCCTTTCAGCAAGAGCATAAAACGCTTGAGCTGCCTAGTGCTGGCATTGTGCGCAATTAACGTGATAAACATCACTTTTTTATGCAACATGATGGATATTTTCATCCATTTGTTTTTATACTGCTCTGCACTTTACCCACACCAAAACGACGAGTGCACATCATGATTGACTCCCGCCTACCGCTTACCGATATCCACCGCCATCTTGACGGCAACATCCGTGCGAACACCATTCTTGAACTTGGTCGCCAGTTTGCTATGGATCTGCCGGCCGAAGATCTGGAGGCGTTGCGCCCGCATGTGCAAGTGACCCATACCGAGCCGGATCTGGTGAGCTTCCTGCAAAAGCTGGATTGGGGCGTGGCGGTGCTGGGTGATTTGGATGCCTGCCGCCGCGTGGCCTACGAAAACGTTGAGGATGCGGTCAACGCCGGGCTGCATTATGCGGAACTGCGCTTTTCGCCCTACTACATGGCGATGAAGCACCAGTTGCCGGTGGCCGGCGTGGTTGAAGCGGTGATCGACGGGATCCGTTCCGGCTGCCGTGATCATGATATTGATGTGCGCCTGATCGGCATCCTGAGCCGGACCTTCGGTGAACAGGCCTGCCTGCAAGAGCTGGAAGGCTTACTGGCGCACCGCGACGGCATTACCGCGCTGGATTTGGCCGGCGATGAGCTGGGCTTTCCCGGCACGCGGTTCCTGAGCCACTTCAAGCGCGCCCGCGACGCCGGGCTGCGGATCACTGTGCACGCAGGCGAAGCCGCCGGCCCGGAAAGCATCTGGCAGGCGATTCGTGAGCTGGGCGCCGAACGCATCGGCCACGGCGTAAAAGCGATCCAGGATCCGGCATTGATGGATTACCTGGCGGCGCAGGGCATCGGCATTGAATCCTGCCTGACGTCCAATATCCAAACCAGCACCGTGCCTTCCCTTGCGCAGCATCCACTGGCCCAATTCCTGCGCCATGGGGTAACTGCATCAATCAACACTGACGATCCCGCGGTTCAGGGCATTGAGATCGAACACGAATACCGTATCGCCGCCCCGCAGGCAGGGCTAACGCAGCAAGAAATCCGCATCGCACAGAAAAACGGCCTGAAAATGGCATTTCTGAGCGAACAGGAAAAGCAGGCGCTGCGCGCCAAAGTGCAAGGCTGATTTAATGGCGCATCAGGGGTGTATGCCCCTGATGGCTATTGCGCGGTTAACGGCGGCAGCGTCCCCTGCTCACGCCAACACCGTTCCAGATAAGCCACCAGCGCCATCACCCGCGCATTGCCGCGGCGATCGGCCTGATAGACCAGATGCAACGGCATAATCGGCAAATGGTACGTCGGCAAGACCGGCCGCACGCTGCCCGCCTCAAGTTCTTTGCGAAACAGCCAAGGTTGCGCAAAACAGATCCCCATATCGGCCAACACGGCGGCGCGCAGCCCTTCTGAACTATTGCAACTCAACTGCCCATTGACCAAAAAGGTGGAAACCTGATCCTGCCGTTGTAACGTCCAAAAGCGTTGCCGCCCGCTGGCATTCTGATAAGTAATACAGGCGTGTTCGGCCAACTCGTCGGGCGACTGGGGGCAACCACGGGCCGCCAGATACGATGCGGAGGCAAATAATCGGCTGGGTATCCGCGCCAACGGGCGGGCTATCGCCCCTTCCGGCAACAGTTGGCCAAAGCGGAAGGCAACGTCAATGCCGGATTGCAACAGATCGACAATATCGTCGCTGAGCTGTACTTCAACTTTCAGCGCGGGGTGCCTGTCAAGAAAGCCGCTCAGGTATGGCAGAATTTCCAGTCGGCCGAACGCCGCCGCAACGCTCAGCACTCCGGATAAACGCTCCGCGGCGGCATTGAATTGATTTTCTGCCTCATCCAATGCCGCTATCGCTTTCCGGCATGCCTGATAATAGCTTAGCCCTTCCTGCGTTGGCACCACGTGGCGCGTGCTGCGGGTTAACAACGCCATGCCCAGACTTTGCTCCAGCTTGCGAATTTGCTTACTGATCGTGGGCTGCGACAACCCCATTTCGCGCGCTACGGCGGAAAAACTGCCGCGCTCGATAACCCGAATGAATATCCGCAGCGCTAATAATCCCTCCATATCCCCCCATTTATGCCAATAGAGAATGAATCATATACCCTGGCGCTAACTTATCATGCCGCATAAAACCAGAGAAACTGCATTTCCATCACAAAGTACCCGTGTCATTTAATGAGGAATCAGCATGAATCTATTCTCTGGAAAGGTGGCGGCAATTACTGGCGGAAGCAACGGCATCGGCCTGGCTGCAGCGAAATTGTTGCGCCAACAGGGCGCTAACGTCGCTGTCTGCGGGCAAAACCAACCCAGGCTGGCGCAAGCGGAAAGTGAATTGGGGGTCATGGCCTGCCAAACCGATGTTAGCGATACGCAACAATTAGCCGCCTTTTATGCCGCGACGGCCGAACGTTTCGGCCCTATCGATGTTTTGTTGGTTAACGCTGGGGTATTTGAAAGCCGGCCGTTGGCTGAGGTGGACGAAGCGTTTTTCGATTGGCAATTCCGCGTTAATACCAAAGGCGCCTATTTTTCCGTGCAACAGGCCCTGCCTTACTTGCTCGATGGCAGCGCGATTGTGCTGACCAGTTCAATGGTGCATTCTGCCGGTTGGCCGGGGTGCAGCGTCTATGCCGCCAGTAAAGCCGCCGTGCGCTCACTGGCGCGCAGCTTCGCCGCTGAACTGGCCGTGCGAAATATCCGCGTGAACTCGCTGTCGCCCGGCGTCACGCAGACGGCCATGCTAGAATGGCCGGCCATGACGCCGGAACAACGCAGTGCCGGCCACGAGGCGCTGCGGGCGCGTACCCCGCTCGGGCGTTTCGCTGCCCCGGAGCAAATAGCGCAAGCAATGTTGTTCCTGGCCAGCCCCGACGGCTATATGACCGGCGGCGATGTATTGGTGGACGGCGGCATCACCACGCTGTAATTCCCGCAGGCTGCGACGCATGTCGCAGCCTGGCGTCAGGCCGCTTTTGCCTCTTCGGCCGCCGCCTGTGCGGCGGTTTTGCGCGCATAACGCTGCGCCAGAACCGCGCAGACCATCAACTGCACCTGGTGGAAAATCATCAACGGCAACACCATGGCGCCCACGGCGGCCACCGGGAACAGCACGTTAGCCATTGGTACCCCGTTCGCCAGGCTCTTTTTCGAACCGCAGAATACGATGGTGATCTCATCGGCGGTATTGAAGCCCAACCAGCGTGCGGCATAGGTGTTCACCACCAGCACAATCGTCAGCAGCACCAGCGACATCACCAAAATCACCAACAGTGACCAGCCATCAATCTGGTGCCAAATGCCTTCCACCACCGCGGCGCTGAAAGCGGTATACACCACCAGAAGAATTGATGATCGGTCAGTGATATTGATCATCTTGCGATGGCGATCAACCCATTTCCCGATCAGCGGCCGCGCCAGGTGGCCAATGACAAACGGCACCATCAGTTGCAAAATAATCGCGCCAATCGCATGCCACACATCGATATTGCCGTCCTGGGTGTGCATCAGCGCACCCACCAGCAATGGTGACAGGAAAACCCCCAAAATGCTGGATGCCGACGCGCTGCAAACCGCCGCCGCCACGTTACCGCCGGCTGCAGAGGTAAAGGCAATCGCCGATTGCACGGTTGCCGGCAAGGCACACAGATACAGGAAGCCAAGGTAAACCGTAGGCGACATCACCCCCGGCACCAGCAGGTTCATCGCCAGCCCCAGTAATGGAAACAGCGCAAAGGTACTGAGGAATACCACCAGATGCAGTTTCCAGTGCCCCATGCCGGCCATAATCGCCTGACGCGACAGCTTGGCGCCGTGCATAAAGAACAGCAGCGCGATCGCCACCGTGGTCAGGCGATCGAAAAAGACTTTCCAGATCCCTTCACAGGGGAAAATGGAGGCGATGATCACCACCATGACCATCACCAATAAAAATTTATCAATGCGCAAGCGCTGCAGCCAGGACATGTATCGTTTTTCCTCAACGTTGAACAAAAAAATAACGGGCTGGGACGCGCCAACCCGCATTGGCTATGATGATTACTCCGGCGCACAAACAGCGCCCGCCACCACAGCATCACCGTGCTTCATGGTTTTCGATACGATAGCCGTGAATACCGTGAATACCGTGAATGCCGGGAAGCAACTTCAGGTTCAGGCCACCGGCAGGGCTTTCCCCTGGCTGGCTGAAGCGATGCCCAGCTCAATCAGCGCCATGACATCAATCGCCTGGCTGGCCGGCACCGGGTTTTCCCCGATGCCGTTAATGGCATCGCGAATAGCAGCATAATAAGCCGGGTAGTTGCCTGGAATGGTCAGCAGCGGTTTCTCCGCCAGCAGATCGTTTTGTGACAATGTCACCACGCCGTCACGCATATCATATCCCCAGTCGGCCTGCGGCGGCCGCTCGCCGGCTTTGAGCCGAACTTCCTGCGGATCTTCACCGTATTTAACGTAGCTGCCTTGGGTGCCGTGTACGATAAAGCGTGCACTGGCAGAGGCCGCCAACAGGGTGCTATGCAGCACAACGCGGCGTTGGCCATAATTCAACACGGCATGAAAATAGTCCACCGCCTGCGCGCCCGGGCGCAGTTCGCCCAGATCGACATACAGGGTTTGCGGTTTGCCAAACAGTTGCAGCACCTGATCGAGCAAATGCGGCCCTAAATCGTACCAGATGCCGCTGCCGGCACCGCCCTGTTCGCGCCAACGCTGGCGCACCTGCGGCCGGAAGCGATCAAAATGCGATTCAAAGTAAACCACTTCACCCAACGAGCCATCTTCCAGCAGCGCTTTGACGGTAAGGAAGTCGCTGTCCCAGCGGCGGTTATGGAACACCGAAAGCAGTTTGCCCGCCTGCACTGCCTGTTGTTCCAGCGACTTCGCTTGTGACAACGTCACGGTAAACGGTTTATCCACCACCACATGTTTGCCGGCGGCCAGCGCCTGCTGTGCTAATGGAAAGTGGGTATCGTTCGGCGTAGGAATAACGATCAAATCCAGCGACGGATCGGCAAACAGCGCCTGCGGGTTATCGGCCACCGCCATCGCCGGCCAGTCCGCCTGCACTTTCTCTGCGCTGCTGCTGGATATCACAGCCAGTTCCAGGCCCGGCGTACCGGCAATCAGCGGCGCATGAAATGTTTTGCTGGCAAACCCATAACCCACCAGCCCAACACGAATTTTTTCACTCATGGTGTTTCCTCAGATAGGGCGCTTCAACCTCTCCGATTTGACACTATGATGCCAGCGGGAACAAGCGGTAATTCAAGCCGTGTGGCCCACCCCCTATCACCGGCAGTCCGCAGCATCAGACATGTCCGCTTCACGGCGCAGCAGCCTATCGCCAGCGCAACGGATTGCCGCCGGCCATGCCAGATAAAAGTGACGAACGCCGTTTTAGCCGTTAAGCTATGCGGCTAATCGCATTGGCACCTTTCTGGAGCGTTATGTCTCAAGCTGAATACACTCGCATCGGTGGCTGGCTACTGGCCCCAATGGCCTATCTGATCGTCACGTTGTTGAGCGCCAGCCTGATGCTGGCCCTGTATACCATGGCTTTCATTACGCCGGAATCGCGTGAATATCTGTTGACCAATGCCCAGGCGTTTACACTTCAGTGGTATATTTCGCTGGCCACGACGTTGCTGATGTGGTGTTACACGCTGTGGTTGCTGTGGTTGTTCTGCCACCGCTCGCGCCGCTTCCCCAAGCTGTTTATGCTATGGTTACTGCTGACCGTACTGTTGGCGGTCAAGGCCTTCGCCTTCTCGCCGGTTCCTGATGAGGTGGCGGTGCGCGGCCTGTTCTGGCCATTGCTGATGGCCGCGTTGCTGGTGCCTTACATGAAGCGCTCCGTGCGGGTGAAAGGCACTTTTACCGAGCAGTGACGCACCGTGCGCCAAATGCGCTAATGCAGGGTAAATTGTGCGCATCCGGCGCCCAGGCGTGAATATCCCTGCAATTCATATGTTGTCGTTAGGCCGCTGATTCCCGATAATAGGCGGCTTTTATTTTTTTAGGCGTTGCAATGACCGAATACCTGCTGCTTTTTGTTGGCACCGTACTGGTGAATAACTTTGTTCTGGTGAAGTTTCTTGGCCTGTGCCCCTTTATGGGGGTGTCCAAGAAGCTTGAGAGCGCCATCGGTATGGGTATGGCCACCACCTTCGTTATCACGTTGGCTTCAATCTGCGCCTGGATCATCGATCACGCTATCCTGCTGCCGTTGGATCTGGTGTATCTGCGCACCCTGGCGTTTATTCTGGTTATCGCCGTGGTGGTGCAATTCACCGAAATGGTGGTGCGCAAAACCAGCCCGGCGTTGTATCGCCTGCTGGGGATTTTCCTGCCGCTGATCACCACTAACTGTGCGGTGCTGGGCGTGCCGTTGCTGAATATCAACCTTGGGCACAACTTCCTGCAATCCGCCGTATACGGCTTTAGCGCCTCGTTGGGCTTTTCCCTGGTGATGGTGCTGTTTGCCGCCATCCGTGAGCGCCTGGTGGTTGCCGATGTGCCAGCGCCGTTTCGCGGTTCATCCATCGCGCTGATTACCGCCGGGCTGATGTCTCTGGCCTTTATGGGCTTTAGCGGGCTGGTGAAATTCTAATGAGCGCTTTATGGATTGCGATAGCCGCGCTCAGCGCGCTTGGGTTGCTGTTCGGTATGCTGCTCGGCTTTGCCGCGCGCCGCTTCGCCGTGGAAGAAGATCCGGTTGCCGAACAGATCGATGACGTGTTGCCGCAAAGCCAGTGCGGCCAATGTGGTTACCCCGGCTGCCGCCCGTATGCCGAAGCAGTGGCCAACGGCGAGAAAATCAACAAATGCGCGCCCGGCGGCGAAGGCGTCATGCTGAAGTTGGCCGAACTGCTCAACGTTGAGCCACAACCGCTGGATGGCGGCGAAGAAGCGAGTAAACCGGTGCGCAAGGTCGCCTATATCGACGAAGCCAGTTGCATCGGCTGCACCAAGTGTATTCAGGCCTGCCCCGTGGATGCCATCGTCGGCGCCACCCGCGCCATGCATACGGTAATCAGCGATCTCTGCACCGGCTGTGATCTGTGCGTTGCGCCCTGCCCGACAGACTGTATTGAAATGCGGCCGGTTGCCACCACTACCGCCAACTGGAAATGGGATATGAAAACAATTCCTGTGCATGTGATTCAGGTGGAGCAACATGTTTAATCTGTTTGCCGCATTAAAGAAAGACCGCATCTGGGATTTTGACGGTGGGATCCACCCGCCGGAGATGAAAACGCAATCCAGCCGCACGCCGTTGCGCACCGCGCCCCTGCCCGAAACCTTCGTGATCCCGCTGCAGCAGCATCTGGGGCCGGAAGGCGAACTGTGCGTTCAGGCCGGCGATCGGGTATTGAAAGGCCAGCCGCTGACCGTGGGCCGTGGCCGCACATTGCCGGTACACGCCCCCACCTCGGGCACCATCAGCGCGATCGCGCCGCATATCACCGCCCACCCCTCCGGGCTGGCGGAACTGTGCGTGATCATCCAGGCCGATGGTGAAGACCGCTGGTGCCCATTAGACCCCATCGCCGACTACCGCCAGCACAATGCGGCCGATCTGATCCACCGCATTCACCAGGCCGGGATTGCTGGCCTGGGCGGCGCCGGGTTCCCGACCGCCAGCAAATTGCAAGGCGGGCTGAAAGGCGTCGAGACGCTGATCCTTAATGCCGCCGAGTGCGAACCCTACATCACCGCTGACGATCGCCTGATGCAAGAGCACGCAGACCAGATCATCGAAGGCACTGAGATCCTGCGCTACCTGCTGCAACCGACAACGACGCTGATCGGTATTGAAGACAACAAGCCGGAAGCGATTGCGGCGCTGAAACAGGCGTTACGCGGCAACAAGGCTATCCAGTTGCGGGTGATCCCGACCAAATACCCCTCCGGCGGTGCCAAACAGCTCACCAAAATTTTAACCGGCAAGGAAGTGCCGCAGGGCAAACACTCCTCGGCGATCGGTGTGCTAATGCAAAACGTCGGTACGGCGTTCGCCATCAAGCGGGCGATTATTAACGGCGAGCCGCTGATTGAACGCGTGGTCACCCTGACCGGCGAGGCTATCCAGCAGCCGGGCAACCTGTGGGCGCGCATCGGCACCCCGGTGCAACATTTGCTGGCGTTCACCGGCTTCCAGCCGCAGAGCCAACAAATGGTCGTCATGGGCGGGCCGCTGATGGGCTTTACCCTGCCGGCGCTCAACGTGCCGATCGTTAAAATCAGCAACTGTATCCTTGCGCCGACCCGTGACGAGATCGCTGAGGAAGAGCCTGAGCAGTCCTGTATCCGCTGTGGCCTGTGCGTTGATGCCTGCCCGGCCGGCCTGCTGCCGCAGCAACTTTATTGGTTTAGCCGCGGCGAAGAGCATGAAAAGGCACGCAACCACAACTTGTTCGACTGCATTGAATGCGGTGCCTGTGCCTACGTCTGCCCCAGCAATATTCCCCTGGTGCAGTACTACCGCCAGGAGAAAGCCGAAATAAAAGCGATCGATCAGGAAGCCGCCCGCAACGCAGAGGCCAAAGCACGCTTTGAAGCCAAACAGGCGCGCCTGGCGCGTGAAAAACTGGCGCGCGAAGAACGCCACCGTAAAGCGGCGGTTAAACTGACCGAGGCCGATCAGGATGTGGTGCAAGCCGCTCTGGCGCGCGTGCGCACCCAGGCCGCGCCGGCTAATGCGCCCGCCGGCGAAATGGACCCGAGTGCGATGATCGCCGCCCGCGAAGCGCGCAAGGCGCAGGCCCGCGAGCGCCGAGCGCAGCAGGCCGCGCAACCCACACCGGCTTCCAGCGCCGTAGCCGCTGAAGACGATCCACGCAAAGCCGCAGTGGCCGCAGCCATTGCCCGCGTGAAGGCGAAAAAAGCCGCCCAGCACGCGGAAAGCGCCACAACCGCAGACGTTGCCCAGCCCACGCAGGAAGAGGATCCGCGCAAAGCCGCAGTGGCCGCCGCCATTGCTCGCGTGAAGGCCAAAAAGGCCGCGCAGCAGGCGGAACGTTCCGCGGCGGCCGAGGAAGAGTGACAGGCGCCGTGCCTTGGCAAAAGTGAGGCACGGCCGCCATTAGTCAATTGAAATCAGGTAGGTATAGCTCACATCGATTTCGCGTAGTTTTGAATCCATATCCCATGCTTTGATTTCAATAATCTCCATTTCCATACTGCCTTTCGCTTCATTACGCAGCCCCGGCATCACGTTAGAGACCAGATAGGAAAAAAACTCCAAACATTCTTTGGCCGTGCCCTGATGAGAAATCGCCATGTATTCACGTTCTGGCACATGAATAGTTTCAATCTGGTGGCCAGAGACAATATCTTGCCGATGATCTGGATCGACCGCCATCACCAGGGTTGACGAGCATTCACCGGCCGCGCTTGGGTTAGGCGTGCGCAAGCTGTAAACCTTGCGGCAATCCACGCTCAGCCCTTTGAAAAAATCATTGAAAATTTCGTCTTTCATCGCAAGGCAGGACGAATGTTCGATCACCTGTTGCGTATCAAAATCCAGCCGCCGGCTAAACCCCACCAGTTGTAACGCTGGCAGTATCTGCCGCCGGATCTCCGGGTAGTAGCCGTTGCCGTATTCGGCATCAAAGCGAAAACGCGGCATCAGTTTACTGACGTCCCAATGCTCCATCGAACGGTAACGGTTGGGCGTGGTGCCAAAACGCTGTTTGAACATGCGGGTGAAGGTTTGTTGCGAATCAAAGCCCAGCTCATCAGAGATATCAATAATGGAACGGCGCGTGATGCGCAATGCGACGGCGGCGCGCGTCAGGATCCGCAAACGGATGTAGGTCGCAAGCTGCACACCGGTGGTGCGTTTGAACTTCCGCTGCAAATGCCATTTCGAATAGCCAGAGATACGAGCCACCTCATCAAGACTTGGGCGCTGCTCCAGGTGCAGTTCTACCCACTCAATGAGTTCTTCAATAAAAAAAACGGCTTCTTTCGTCATTAGAATTCATTCACTACTAAGCAAGGAATAGGATAATAATCCGTAAGGATACGGTGAAAGTTGTTATTTTGTGCGACCACGCTTAAAAATAATATTATATTCATTAAGTTACAACACTATTCGTAACTCATTGACCTTAAAGGGCCGCATTAACGCTTTTTGGCGTTCCGCCACGCTGCTGCACGGCACGGCGAAGCAACGCTGCGGCAAAAAACGCCACATCGGGCCAGCCGCGGCGAAAAACCCCTATATCCCTATGATTAAGGCGTATTACCCACGCGATGATTGCGGTAGAATGCGGCGCTAGAATTTTTTCCGGCGCCCCGCTTGGCGCAGAACCTGCCGTGAGTATGGCAAAGATAGGTGCAGTGACTGTATGAAGTTCAGGCCAGTACAACAGACAGCCGCCAAAGGCTTACACATCGCCAGTTCCCCTTTCACCCACAACCAGCAAAGCACCAGCCACATTATGTTGTGTGTCATGCTGGCCTGTATTCCGGGGATGGCGGCACAGTTATGGTTCTTTGGCTATGGCACCCTGGTGCAGACCGCATTGGCGATGGCCGTGGCGCTGCTGGCCGAAGGCGCCATTTTGGCGCTGCGCAAGCAGCCGGTGCGTGCACGGCTGGCGGATAACTCCGCCCTGCTGACCGCATTGCTGCTCGGCGTTAGCCTGCCCCCGCTGGCGCCATGGTGGATGATCGTTATCGGCACCGTGTTTGCCATCGTCATCGCCAAACAGTTGTACGGCGGCCTGGGGCAAAACCCGTTCAACCCGGCGATGGTCGGCTATGTGGTGCTGTTGATTGCTTTCCCGGTTCAGATGACCAGTTGGCTGCCGCCGGAAGCGCTGCGCGCCAGCGCACTGCCGTTCCAGGATGTCGTCATGACCATTTTCAGCGGCCATACGCTGCAGGGCGCCACCATGCACGAATTGCAGATGGGGGTTGATGGCGTCAGCCAGGCTACGCCGCTCGACGGCTTTAAAACCGGCCTGCGCAGCGGCCACTCGGTGGAACAACTGCTGCAGCAGCCGATGTTCGGCGGCCTGTTGGCCGGTATCGGCTGGCAGTGGGTGAATATCGGCTTCCTGGCCGGCGGGTTGTTTATGCTCGCCCGGCGTTTGATCCACTGGCAAATTCCCGGCAGCATGCTGCTGACGATCGCCGTCTGCGCTACGCTGGCCTGGTGGATTAACCCCGCACACCAGGCACCGCCTTTAGTTCACCTGTTTTCTGGCGCCACCATGATCGGCGCGTTCTTTATCGCCACCGATCCGGTTAGCGCCTCGACGACGCCGCGTGGCCGGCTGATTTATGGTGCGCTGATTGGCCTGCTGGTATGGCTTATCCGCGTCTATGGCGGTTATCCTGACGGGGTGGCGTTCGCCGTGCTGTTAGCCAACATCACCGTGCCGTTAATCGACCACTACACGCGCCCACGCGTGTACGGCCAACGCTAAGGAGCCATGATCATGATGTTGAGTTCAATGAGAAAGCATGGCACCCGTTTGGCGATATTTGCTGCGGTCACCACCGGGTTAACGGCAGTTGTCAATGCGCTAACGCAGAAAACCATTGCCCATCAATCGGCGCTGCAGCAGCAGGCGCTGCTCGATCAGGTCGTCCCGCCGGAACACTACGATAACCACATGCAGGCCGACTGTTTTCTGGTCAGTGACCCAGCCCTCGGCAATGCTGGGCCGCACCGCCTGTACCTGGCGCGTAAACAGGGTCAGCCGGTGGCAGCGGCTATCGAAACCACCGCGCCGGACGGTTACTCCGGCGCAATCCAACTGTTGGTGGGGGCGGATTTCAGCGGCACCGTGTTCGGCACGCGCGTCGTGGAACACCACGAGACCCCAGGCCTGGGGGATAAAATCGAGCTGCGCATCAGCGATTGGATCACCTTCTTCAGCAGGCAGAAGATCACCGGCCCGGATGACGCCCGCTGGGCAGTGAAAAAAGACGGTGGGATGTTCGATCAGTTCACCGGTGCGACCATCACACCGCGCGCGGTGGTTAACGCCGTGCGCCGCACGGCATTGTACCTGGAAACGCTACCGCCTAAACTTGATACCTTACCTTCCTGTGGAGCCAGCGAATGAGTGAAGCCAAAGAGTTAATCGTTCAGGGGTTATGGAAGAACAACTCCGCGCTGGTACAGTTGCTGGGCCTGTGCCCGCTGCTGGCGGTCACCTCCACCGCCACCAATGCGCTGGGGTTAGGGCTGGCGACCACCCTGGTGCTGACGCTGACCAATGCCTCCATTTCTGCCGTGCGCCGTTGGGTGCCGAACGAAGTGCGTATTCCAATTTACGTGATGATTATCGCTGCAGTGGTGAGTATCGTTCAGATGTTGATCAATGCCTACGCCTTCGGCCTGTACCAATCGCTGGGGATTTTTATCCCGCTGATCGTCACTAACTGTATCGTGGTGGGCCGTGCCGAAGCGGTCGCCTCGCGCAAGCCTGTCGGCCTGTCGGCACTTGATGGCTGCGCCACCGGCCTGGGGGCGACCTGCGCAATGTTCGTGCTGGGTTCGCTACGTGAGCTGCTGGGCAACGGCACGCTGTTTGACGGCGCCGATATGCTGCTGGGCAGTTGGGCCAAAGTGTTGCGGATTGAAGTGGTGCACTTCGACAGCCCGTTCCTGCTGGCGATGCTGCCGCCCGGCGCATTTATCGGCCTGGGCATGATGCTGGCGGCCAAATACCTGATTGATGAAAAAATGAAAGCGCGCAAAGCCAAAGCGGCGCTGGCTGAAACCAATCTGGCGCATGGGCAGGCAGAGAAAGCGTAATGAATAAAGAAAAACGCCGGGAAATTCTCACCCGTTTACGTGATAACAACCCACACCCGACCACCGAACTGGTGTACACCACCCCGTTCGAGCTGCTGATCGCCGTGCTGCTTTCGGCGCAGGCAACTGATGTCAGCGTCAACAAAGCCACGGCCAGGCTGTATCCGGTGGCCAATACGCCCGCCGCCATACTGGCGCTGGGGGTTGATGGGGTAAAGGAATACATCAAAACCATCGGCCTGTTTAACAGCAAGGCGGAAAACGTCATCAAAACCTGCCGTATTCTGCTGGAACAACACGGCGGCGAAGTGCCGGAAGACCGCGCCGCGCTGGAGGCTCTGCCAGGCGTGGGGCGCAAAACCGCCAACGTGGTGTTGAACACCGCCTTTGGCTGGCCAACCATTGCCGTCGATACGCATATCTTCCGCGTTTGCAACCGGACGCGTTTTGCGCCGGGGAAAAACGTCGAGCAGGTGGAAGAAAAACTGCTGAAGGTGGTGCCAGCGGAATTCAAGGTTGATTGCCACCATTGGTTTATTCTGCACGGCCGCTATACCTGTATCGCCCGCAAACCGCGCTGCGGCTCCTGCATTATTGAAGATCTGTGCGAGTTTCCGGAAAAGATCTACCCCGAAGCCTAACCCCTCCCGGGCGCGCCGGCGCCCATCGTTCCCCTGCATTCATCTGAACTGCGGCGCGCACTTACCGCCCACGGTCGCCAGCGACCCGAGAAACCCTTCTCGTTTAATTAATTCTCGACAAGAATTATGGCAAAAAAATAGCCGATCGGCACATACCACACAGCCTAAATGCCAGACAAACACACGCCATAAAAAATCAGACGATAAAACGCCAAAAAAGCAAAATTACCAGAATAACAATCCGATAATTAATAATTAAACGGAATTAAATAAATGTAAAATCTAAAAATACAGGAAAATACGCCAACAAAAATAAAGCAGGTGCTCAGCTAATATAAAAACCTACAGATCAAGGAAATACCCTATTTTATACGATATATTTTTTCAATTTGATCACATAAAACCATAAAACTGATATGTAACCAGATATAAAAAAGTGATTGCCCCGTTGACAAAGATCGTGAACATTACGCGGCTATGTTGTGCGAAACCCTACGGAAGAAGTGCCGCCCTCACCGTATTCGCCGTGATTTTCACTACTTTATACGCTTAATAAAAAAAGAGGCATTCGTGTCGACAGCAAACAACTCACAACCTGAAAACGTTAGCCTTAACGCGTTCAAACAACCACGGGCGTTTTACCTGATATTCTCCATCGAACTGTGGGAACGCTTCGGCTATTACGGTCTGCAAGGCATCATGGCCGTTTATCTGGTCAATATGCTCGGCCTTAGCGAAGCCGAGTCAATTACCCTGTTCTCCTCGTTCAGCGCGCTGGTGTACGGTTTTGTCGCCATCGGCGGCTGGCTGGGAGATAAAGTGCTGGGAACGAAACGCGTCATTGTGCTTGGCGCGCTGGTGCTGGCCGTGGGCTATGCGATGGTGGCGTATTCCGGCCACGACATCTTCTGGGTCTACCTGGGCCTGGCAACCATCGCGGTAGGTAACGGCCTGTTTAAGGCGAACCCGTCTTCGTTGCTTGCCACCTGCTACGCCAAAGACGATCCTCGTCTTGATGGCGCCTTTACCATGTACTACATGTCGGTCAATGTGGGCTCGTTTTTCTCTATGCTGGCAACCCCTTGGCTGGCCGCGCATTACGGCTGGAACGTGGCGTTTTCGCTGAGCGTGCTCGGCATGCTGTTGACCCTGATTAACTTTATGTTCTGCAGAAAATGGGTGCGTGCACATGGCTCAACACCGGACTTCGCCCCGCTGCAGGTAAAAAAGCTGCTGCTGGTTTTGGCCGGTGTGGTTGCTCTGGTTGCGGTCTCCAGTTGGTTGCTGCATAACCAAAGCGTGGCGCGCTGGGCGCTGGCGGTGATTTCGCTGGGCATTGTGATCATTTTTGCCAAAGAAACCTTTGCGCTGCGCGGGGCGGCCCGGCGCAAAATGATCGTCGCATTCCTGCTGATGCTGGAAGCGGTGGTATTTTTTGTGCTGTACAGCCAAATGCCGACGTCGTTGAACTTCTTCGCCATCCATAACGTGGAACACGCTATCTTTGGTATTCGCTTTGAGCCAGAGCAATACCAGGCCTTGAACCCGTTTTGGATCATGGTGGCCAGCCCTATTCTGGCCACCCTATACAATAAAATGGGCGATCGCCTGCCGATGCCGCACAAGTTCGCTTTCGGCATGGTGCTATGCTCCTGTGCGTTCCTGGTGCTGCCGTTGGGCGCCAGCTTCGCCAACCAACAAGGCATTGTTTCGGTCAACTGGCTGATTCTAAGCTATGCGTTGCAAAGCGTTGGCGAGCTGATGATCTCCGGCCTGGGCTTGGCGATGGTGGCGCAGTTGGTGCCGCAGCGCCTGATGGGCTTTATCATGGGCTCGTGGTTCCTGACTACTGCCGCAGCGGCCATTATCGCCGGTAAAGTGGCCGGCATGACTGCAGTGCCGAACGATATCACCGATTCCAATGCTTCACTGGCCGTTTATAGCCATGTGTTTATGCAAATCGGTGTGGTTACCGCCGTCATCGCACTTTTGATGCTGCTGACGGCGCCAACACTGCACCGCATGACGCGCGATACGGCGCAAGACAACGATACCGGCACACAGCCTGCGCTCGCCAATTAAGCCGGTAGCAAGCAGCAAAAAAGCGGGGTAACCCGCTTTTTTATTAAAATTCCACCAGATCCGCTACATCACAATACCGGCAGCATAAGCTATTGTGACGTTGTCACCTAAAATCGATAGCCACCGTTATCGTTAATGCTCATTTGCTATCCGCGCCCAGATGTGCCCACAGAAATTCGCTGACCAGCGCGGTGTGAAAAGCGGCCTGTTTTTTATCCGCTGCGGCGCTGTGCCCCCCTTCGGTATTTTCATAGAAATAGGCCTGCGAATACCCTAACTGCTGCATGTGCGCCGCCATTTTGCGCGCATGCGCCGGGTTGACGCGATCGTCACTGGTGGCGGTATAAAACAGCACCGGAGGATAGGCCTTATTCGGCTGCACGTTATGGTATGGCGAGAAGGTGCTGATATATGCCCACTCCAGCGGTTTTTCCGGATCGCCGTATTCCGCGATCCAGGAAGCGCCGGCAGAAAGTTGTGTGTAACGCCGCATATCCAGCAGCGGCACTTCACACACGATGCAGCCAAACAGCGCGGGATACTGCGTCAGCATATTGCCCACCAGCAACCCACCGTTACTGCCGCCGCGTGCCCCCATTTTTTGTGACGATGTCACGTTTCGTACAATAAGATCCTCGGCGACGGCGGCAAAATCCTCATAGGCGCGGTGGCGTTTATCCTTTAGCGCCGCCTGGTGCCATTGCGGTCCAAACTCGCCGCCGCCGCGGATATTAGCGATCACATAAACCCCACCGCGCGCCAGCCATGCCAGCCCTTGGCTGGCCAAATAGCTTGGCTGCAGCGCAACTTCAAAACCGCCGTAGCCATAGAGCAAGGTCGGGTTGCTGCCATCCAGCACCATGTCCTTCGGAGCAATCTGGAAATACGGAATTGCCGTGCCGTCTTTCGACGCCGCGAAATGCTGGCTCACCTGGTAACCGGCTGCGTCGAAAGCGTGCGGCGCCTGCTTGAGCAACTGCGGATCATCGGCACTGTCAAGGTTGCCCAAATACAGAGAGGTGGGCTGCAGGAAGCCGCTGGTCGTGAGGAAATAGGCATTACTTTCATCATCCACCCCACCGGCCGAGATGCTGCTAAGCTCGCCTGGGCGGCCCAATGGCCTACGTGCCCATGAGCCCTGCCGCGGCGTCAGCACCTCCAGCCTGTTGACCACGTTCTCCATAATGCTGAGGATAAGATGGTCACGGGTGGTGCTGTAACCGCTTAACGCCACGCGCGCCGTCGGGGCAAACAACACCGTCAGTTCGCGTTTGCCCGCCAGATAGTCGGCAAAGTTCACCGCCAGCAGCGAACCCGAAGGATAACTGGCCGCACCGACCTGCCACTGGCTAGCCGGTTTAATCAACAGCCATTCGCGGTGGCTGCCGATTTCAGCATCAAGCGGCACATCCAGTTTGGTTTTGCGGTCTTGATCATCAAGCACGAAGACTTCACGCTGATAGAAATCCACGATGCGTATCACATAGTCGCGTTCAAAGCCCGGCGTAGTGTCGTGATAGGCATAAGCCCGCATATCCGTCATTTGCCCTTCATACAGGGTTTCTGCGGCTTCCAGCGGTGTGCCCCGCCGCCAGCGTTTGGCAATACGCGGGTAGCCGGAGTGCGTCAACGACCCCGGCCCAACGTCGGTGGCGACGAAAAGGCGATCGCGATCGATCCACGACACCACGCTTTTGGCCGCCGGCAGCGAAAATCCCCCCTCGACGAAGCGCTTTTCCACCAAATCGAACTCGCGCATGGCCGAAGCGTCCCCGCCGTCCGGCGACAGAAACACCAGGCAATAGCGGTATTCCGGCGCAAGAGGCTGCGAGCCGTGGAAGACCCAATCCACGCCTTCCGCTTTACTTAAGGCGTCGATATCCAGCACGGTTTCCCACTGCGGTTTGTCTTTACGATATTCATCAAGCGTGGCGCGCCGCCACAGCCCGCGGGGATTATGCTCATCTTGCCAAAAGTTGTAATAGGCATCGCCATATTTGGCTACCCACGGGATCTGGGTCTCTTTGTTCAGGTTATCCAATACCTGTTTTTCAAGCCGCGGGAAGTTATCACCCTGGGCGAACTGCGCTAGCGTGCGCTGGTTCTGTTGCGCAACCCACGCCAGCGCGGGTTCCCCCTGCAAGGCTTCCAGCCACAGGAAAGGATCGTCTGAAGATACAGGGTGGGCCTGCGCCAGATCCTGGCGTGGTGAGTTTGGTAATGAAGGCATAGTGAATATCGCTCCTGCTGTTTTCCACGGGATTATCAGGGCCAACGCGGCGCCAATACGCCTGATGGGAGAGGTAGAGTCCGTCGCTTACAAGGTAGCATTCGGCGATGTGAAGTCAAAGCCTGTGCGGTGCAACGCGTTACGTTAACGCGGCCAGAGTTGCTGCAGGGTAAAAGCGGACTCACCGGCCGGCACCGGCAGGCCTAATGCCCTTGCCGCCAGCTCCGCCACGCGAAAATCGATATCCGCCAGTTGGCCATCCTCCAGAAACCAGGCGGCGGAAAGCCCGGCCCAGGCCAGAATCCATTGCAGCAGGCGCTGCCGATCAAGCTGCGCTATTCGGCACACCTGTTCAACGCGCCGCGTGAAGATAGCCGGATCGGTGGCGACGCCATAGTTGGGGTTACAAAAGAGATTGGCATAGTCGAAGCAGCGTTCGCCGTACAGGCGCTTGGGATCGATCGCCAGCCAGCCGCGCGTGCCGAAATCCAGCACGTTATCGTGATGGATATCCCCATGTAATACGCTTTGCTGCCGCGGGCTGGCCAGCAGTTCCGCCGCGCTGGTGGCGCACAGGCGCAACATGCCTTCATGGGCCTGCGCCGCGGGCCACAGAGCGGCGAACCAGTGATGCAGCGGGATCAACGCCGGCAAAGGCTGCGGGCGCGGCGCATGCAAGCGGGCAATCACGCGGCACAAAATCTCCGTCGCTTGGGTATCGTGCCCTTCACGCACCATCTGCGCCAATGATAACCCGCCCTGCGCCCGTTCCAGCAACAGACCGTCATGGTGCCATGCCAGCACCTGCGCCGCTCCCTGGCCCTGCCACCAGCACATCAGCAAGCCGCCGAACTTCTCTTCCTGTTCGTGCGCGATTTTCAACATTGCCGCTTTTCCCTGGTAGCGCACAGGCAACAACAGGCTACTGTGGGTGGCAAACGGCTGCCCATCCGTCTGCAGTTGCCAACGCTGTAGATAGGGAAGAAACGCTGGGTTCATGGCCGGATCAATCGTTGACGAACGCCCCCCGATTACAGCGTGGTGACTTCATCAACCCAGTGGTGGAATACGTAAGGATCGGATATCAGGCCGAAGGCCTCATCCTCCGGGTAAGTCACGGCGACCTGGTACTGTTTGCCGGCGAAATTTTTAATGGCCGGCAGCGAAGCCCAATAGGTCGCCAGGAAAAAATGGGCATACTCCCCCTGCACCTCTTCCCGGACAAATGCGCCACAGTTTCCGGCGGTTGTTTTAGCATGCTGCACACCGGTGGCGTTCAGGTGTGCGGCGAATCCCTTGCGATGCTGTAATGGCACGCAGCCGTGCCAGGTCCGGACGATCATACCCACCCCGCATTGAATAAAAACCCACAATAGATGAATAAATAACTTATCATTCTCGCGAATGAATTCAATACGCAGCCACAGGTAAATTTCTGCGCACCACAATAAAAATAGCGCGCCGGACAGCAGAGTGCTCTGCCGCCGGCGTGAAGATTCTGGTAATTTATAATGAGCTGTAGTTTTACGATGGTTACCTATGCAAAAAAAGCCCGTTCTGGATGAAGCCCGGCAGTTGAAACGCCTTAATGCCGCCACACGCAGGCAATCCCACCTCTATAAGTGGATTTGCTTTATCGCGGCGCTGGATGCGTTGCTGATCGTTTGTTACGACCAAGATGTGCGCAACATTACCTTTTCGTCAATTGTCGCGCTGGTCTGCGGCTATTTGTGGATCCGGGATCGCAATAAAGCGCGGGCCTATCGGCGGGAGTATGACAGAAAATTCGGCAAACACAGCGGCCGTTGACAGCCATGGCGGCAATGCGCCCCTTTAAGGATTATGCGATGCATTTACCGCCTGAAGAATGGCTGGCCCCTTTCGCCCCCTATCAATCATTAGCACGGCGGCTCTTGCCGGAAGCCTTCAGCGCTGTAGACGGCGCCCACGATGTGGCGCACCTACAGCGCGTGTGGAAAAACGCCAGCCGTATCCAGCAGCAAGAAGGCGGTGACCGGCGCATTCTGTGCGCTGCGGTCTTGCTGCATGACTGCGTCACGGTTGAAAAAAACTCCCCCCAGCGGCCGCTGGCCTCACGCCTGGCGGCGCAAAAAGCCAGCAGGCTACTGGCGCTATTGGGCTGGTCGAGCTCAGATATCCATGCCGTTGCCCATGCGATCGAAGCCCACAGTTTTTCTGCGGCCATCGCGCCAGAAACGCTGGACGCCAGGATCGTGCAAGACGCCGACAGGCTAGATGCGATCGGTGCGATTGGCATTGCGCGCTGCTTTTATATCGCCGGGCGCATGGGCAGCTCACTGTACGACGCCGCCGATCCGCTGGCACAGCACCGGCAATACGATGATAGCCGTTTCACCCTCGACCATTTTCACACCAAGCTTTTCAAACTGCAGACCGGGTTCCAGACCGCAGCCGGCCGCAAAATGGCCGCATCACGCACTGAACGTATGCGGCAGTTTCTGGATAATATGTTGGATGAGATCTGAGCCGGTGCGGGGCTTGCCGCCCCGCCGGTCGGTTTAGAAGTTTTGCGTTAAAGAGGCCATATCAATCACAAAGCGGTATTTAACGTCGCTTTTCAGCATCCGTTCGTAGGCCTGGTTAATATTTTGTATATCAATCACTTCTACGTCGCTGGCGATACCGTGTTCAGCGCAGAAATCCAGCATTTCCTGGGTTTCTGCAATCCCGCCGATCAGCGAGCCGCTGATTGATTTGCGCCCCATCACCAGGCCGCCGCCGCTAACGCCCGGCTCCAGCGGCTGCATTTGCCCGACCAGAATCAAATTTCCGTCACGCGCCAACGCTCCCACATAAGGGTTAATATCATGCGGGTTGGGTATGGTATCGAGAATAATATCGAAATAATCGCTGACCGCCGCCATTTGCGCGGCGTCGGTGGAAATGACCACGTTGTCGGCCCCCAAGCGTTTGGCCTCTTGTTCCTTGCCCGGCGTTCGGGTAAACAGCGTCACTTCCGCCCCCAGCGCTTTGGCGAACTTCAGCCCCATATGCCCAAGCCCGCCCAGCCCGGCGACGGCCACCTTCATACCGGGGCCAACCTGCCAGTGCCGCAGCGGCGACCAGGTGGTGATGCCGGCGCACAACAGCGGCGCCGCCGCTTTCATATCGAGCTTTTCCGACAGTTTCAGCACAAATTTGTCGGATACCACAATCTTCTCGGAATAGCCGCCGAAGGTCGGCAGGCTGTCGTGGCGATCCACCCCGTTATAGGTTGGTGTGAACCCCTCGGCGCAATACTGCTCCAGATCCTCTTCACAGGCCGCACAGTGTTGACAGGAATCGACCATACAGCCCACGCCGACCCAATCCCCCACCTGAAACTGGCTGACCGCGCCGCCGACCTGAGCCACTTTGCCGATAATTTCATGGCCCGGCACCATCGGGTAAACGCTGTGCCCCCACTCGTTACGCGCCTGATGCAGATCTGAATGGCAAACGCCGCAATAAAGAATATCAATCACCACATCATTATCGCGCGGATCGCGGCGGATAAAATGATGAGGGGCTAACGCACTGGTTGCCGACTCGGCGGCAAATCCACGGATATTTAACGGCATCACTTTTCTCCTGAGACTCAATACAAGGCACCCGGCCCGCCTGGCTACGCCTAGCCAGGCCAGGCGGCGTTACTGTTCATGGCGCAAGCTGATGCCTGCCCGCATGAAGCACGCTTATCAGTATGGCCAACCAGAAGCATTGTGCATTGCATAATCCTCGCCGATGCTTGCCTAAAGCTGGTTTTTAATCCGGCATCGCCGCACGCGCATTAGCAATACTCATTACCTGCGGATAATCATTAATAACAAAACGATCAAGGCGTTATAAATTGACAGCGAGATGAAGAATATTCATCATCAGATCTCATTCCTCTTTTGCGAGATCGCCATGGCCCAGGTTTCCTCCTATAACCGCCCGTCGCTGCCAGCGTTGTTGGTCGGTGGCCCATTGGCGCTCAAGCAGAAGAAACAGACGCTCGTTTGACCGGGGCGTGCTGTCCGGTCAGATGAACTGACAGGACGGCGCAGGTTTGCCCCGCTTGTTTCCTCATCTGACTTCATCTGGCGGTCACACACAGAAGGAGTTTTTCATGGCCTTATTTTCCGGCATCTGGGTTGCAATGGTGACCCCATTTGATAACAACGCGGTCGATCTACCGGCGGTAAAACGCCTGGCAAAACATTTGATTGCCAGCGGCGTTTCCGGGCTGGCAGTGTGCGGCACCACCGGTGAAGCCGCAGCCTTAAGCAAGGAAGAACAGTTGGCGGTGTTGGATGCGGTGTTATCAGTGGTGCCGGGCCATCAGGTAGTGATGGGGCTGGCGGGCAATAACCTGGCCGGATCGCTGCAGATGCTGCAAGCGATCCAGCAGCGCGATGTCGCCGGCGTGTTGGTTCCGGCCCCTTACTATATTCGCCCATGCCAGCAAGGGCTGGTCGATTATTTTACCACGCTGGCGGATGCGGCCCGCATTCCGGTGATCCTGTATAACGTGCCTTACCGCACCGGCGTCGCCATGGAGTTGGACACCCTCCGCCAGATCGCCCGCCACCCACAGGTGAAGGCGATTAAAGACTGCGGTGGCAACCCGAACGCCACCATGGCGCTGATTGACGACGGGGAAATCGATGTGCTGACCGGAGAGGACAACCTGATCCTCTCCACGCTCTGCCTGGGCGGCAGCGGCGCTATCTCTGCCGCGGCGCACCTGTATCCCGAACGTTTCGTGCAACTGGTGCAACAGGTGGCCGATGGCGACCTGACGGCGGCGCGCGCTAATTTTTATGCCTTGCTGCCGATGATCCAACAGATGTTCAGCTTCCCCAACCCGGCACCAGTCAAGGCCGCACTGGCGCTGCAAGGGCTGATTCACAACGAGCTGCGCGCGCCCATGCAACCGGCGCCACAGGCTTTGCGCCAGCAAATTGCCGCACAATTGGCGCTGCTGCAACCGGCGACGGCTGCGACGGTGTGAGGCGGCGGGCGGACCGATTCCGTGCCAACGCATGCCGCTACTGCGCGCAGTGGCCGGAAAACGCCTAAGCTACAAAGAGCATCGGTTCGCCTTTCGTCATCTGTAACAAGGAGCTTGCGATGAAATTGTTCTGTACGCCGGGTAGCTGTTCGCTGTCACCCCACATTATCCTGCGGGAAGCAGGGCTGGACTTTACGCTGGAAAATGTCGATCTGGCGCAGAAAAAAACCGAAAGCGGCGCTGACTTTTTGGCCATCACGCCGAAGGGGCAAGTACCGGCGCTGCTGCTGGATAATGGCGCTCTGCTGACGGAAGGCGCGGTGATTGTACAGTACCTGGCAGACCAGGTGCCGGGCCGCAAGCTGCTCCCCCCTGCCGGCAGCCTGTCGCGCTACCACGCCATAGCATGGTTGAACTTTATCGCCACGGAACTGCACCAGCAGTTCGCCCCGCTGTTCTCAGCGGAAACCCCTGCGGCCTATCAAGCCATCTGTCGGCAAAAGCTGGCAAAACAGTTCCGCTATCTGGCGGCCGAATTAAAACAACAACCATTTTTATTAGGTAACCGCTTTAGCGTTGCCGACGCCTATCTGTTCACCGTGCTGAGATGGGCTAAACATGTGCAGTTCGATCTGGCGGACTATCCGCCGCTGGCCGCCTATTACCAACGCATCGCCGCCCGCCCGGCGGTCGACGCCGCGCTGCAGGCGGAAGGCCTGCTATAACCACGCATGCCCTGGGTTCAGCTAAAAATAAAGGGGCCGTACAGGCCCCTTTATGTGTCATCGCGCGGTGATTACTGCCATTCGACCAGGCAGTAGTGTTTCTTGCCGCGGCGCAACAGAGTGTAACGCCCAAACAGCCGATCGCTGTCGCTGAAGGTGTACTCAGCGTTGGCCTGTTTCTCGCCGTTGACGGTAACCGCATTGGAGCCGATCAGGGTGCGTGCCTGGCCACGGGACGGTGCCAGCTCGGCATTCACCAGCGCCTGTTGCAGATCGGCTTCGGTACCCAGCTTGATGCTCGGCATACCGTCTTGCGCCAGTTGGGCGAAGTCGGCTTCGGTCAGCTCATGCAGTGCGCCAGAAAACAGGCTCTGGGTAATGCGCTTGGCTGCTGCCAGCCCTTCCGCACCGTGCACCATGCCGGTCACTTCTTCCGCCAGCACGTACTGGGCGCGTGGCGCTTTACCGCTGTTCGCATCTTCGGCCTGCAGCGCGTCGATCTCTTCCAGGCTCAGGAAGGTGAAGAACTTCAGGAAGCGGTAAACATCGGCGTCCGCAGTGTTGATCCAGAACTGGTAGAATTTGTACGGGCTGGTTTTTTCTGGCGCCAGCCACACAGCGCCGCCTTCCGTTTTACCGAATTTGGTGCCGTCGGCTTTGGTGATTAACGGCACGGTCAGGCCGAACACCTGTTTCTGGTGCAGGCGACGGGTCAGATCGATACCGGAGGTGATATTGCCCCACTGGTCTGAACCCCCGATTTGCAGCTCAACCTGATGGCGGCCGTGCAGCTCGGCAAAATCGTAGCCCTGCAGCAGGTTGTAGGAGAATTCGGTGAAGGAGATCCCCACGTCGTCGCGGTTCAGGCGCTGCTTGACCGCTTCTTTGTTGATCATCTGATTCACGGAGAAGTGTTTGCCGATATCGCGCAGGAAGGTCAGCACATTCATGCCGCCAAACCAATCGTAGTTGTTCGCCGCCACTGCGCTGTTGGCGCCGCAGTCGAAATCAAGGAACGGGGAAACCTGTTTGCGGATTTTCTCTACCCATTCGTTGACGGTTTCGTTGGTGTTCAGCTTCCGTTCCGTGGCTTTAAAGCTTGGATCGCCAATCAAACCGGTCGCCCCGCCCACCAGCGCCACCGGCTTGTGGCCAGCCAGTTGGAAACGCTTCAGGCACAGCAGCGGAACCAGATGGCCCAAGTGCAAGCTGTCAGCGGTCGGATCGAAACCGCAATACAGTGCAATTGGCCCCTGCGCCAGTCGCTCTGCTAACGCTTCCTCATCCGTAACCTGGGCAACGAGGCCCCGCTCTTGCAGTTGTTTAATCAAGTTACTGCTCGCCATCAATGTCTCCATGTATCAACAAATGTGCCGTTATTGGCGCACGGTTTTCGCCCGGTGGCGAAATCAAAAATTTGGGTAGCGCATAGGATAAAGCGCCAGCGGCAACAGTGCCAGCGCTTAAAGGGATATTTCCATACCTACGGCGCCAAGCGGTCGATTTTCCACTCATTGCCTTCGCGTTGGTACAGAAAACGGTCGTGCAGGCGGTGTTCCCCCCCCTGCCAGAACTCGACGGAATCGAAGCTGACGCGGTAGCCGCCCCAGAAGCTGGGCAGTGGCACTTCGCCCTGTTGGAACTTTTGCTTTATTTCGAGGAATTTGCTTTCCAGCACGCCGCGCGCGGAAATGCGCGATGACTGGCGGGAAACCCAGGCGCCAATCTGGCTATCCTTCGGCCGGCTGTGGAAGTACTTCATCACTTCCAACGGCGATAGGCGCTGCGCCGTGCCCAGGAAGCTCACCTGGCGCTCCAGCATATGCCAGGGGAAATGCAGGCTGATTTTCGGGTTGTGGGCCAACTGCTGCGCTTTGCGGCTGCCCAGGTTGGTATAGAACACCAGCCCGTTGTCATCAAAATGTTTAAGCAGCACGATACGCTGGTAAGGCTGGCCGCTTTCATCAACGGTGGCCACGCACATGGCGGTGGGATCGGCCAACCGCGCTTCGCAAGCCTGTTTCAGCCAGCGTTCGAACAAATCCAACGGGTTTGCGGTCAAATCGGCGCGGCGCAGGCCGCCGCGGGTATACTCACGGCGGAGATCCGCGATATCAAGATGTGTGTTTTCAGTCATTTGGTGTATCAACCAACCAGAGAATTCGTTGCCCCATTCTGCGCCCACCGCCACGGAATCTCAATAACGCGAACCGGAGTTGCCGTTTAGTTCACCCGCACGCAGTCGCTGATGATGACGTTGTCGTTACGCGCTACCTGCGCACGCTGGCCCTTGGACCAGAAGGTATATTTGCCGTCGCTGTACTTGGCGCCGGATGCCGCCAGCACCTGTTTCAGGTGCAGTTGTTCACCGTCCAGCAGGAAGTTGGCGGTTCTGCCCTCGGCTGCCAGGGTGACCGTCAACGGTGTCGTGCCACACTGGTAATGCAAAACCTGCCCTTTCTGCGGTAAAAAGTAGCTGCAACCCGCCAAAGCCAAAGTGCAGGCGGCTATCATGATTTTTTTCATCGCTCGCTCCTGCCGGGCAAACCACGCTGCGTACCGGCCTGATAGTGTGGGAATCATTTTATCCTAACACCGTGGGTTGCCGCCCGAAGGGAAAACCGGATAAATCCCACCCAGTAAGGTTTCACGGCTGGCGCCAGTGACCGACGGCAGGTTACCGGGCTGGCCGGAAAGCGTGCGGAATGCCAACCAGGCGAAGGCCAACGCTTCCATATCGTCGCCGCTAACGCCAAACCGGTCGGTCGGGCTGACTTCCGTTCCCGGCAACAGTGCAGACAGCCGCGCCATCAACAGCGGATTACGCGCCCCGCCGCCGCAAACCAGCAGCCGATCGCAGCCGCCAGCCAACAACACCTGCTCACAAATCGTCACCACCGTCAGTTCAACCAGCGTGGCCATCACATCCACAGGCGCGATGGCCGGCATGGTGGACATCTGCTGCTCCAGCCAACCGATATTGAAATATTCACGCCCAGTGCTTTTCGGCGCCGGCAGCGCGAAATAAGGATCGCCGCACATTTGTTGCAGCAGAGGCAAACTGACGCGCCCTTGCAGCGCCCAGGCGGCGTCTTTATCGTACGGCTTGGCACGGTGGCGCCAAACCCAGGCATCCATCAGCATATTGCCCGGCCCGGTATCGAAACCGCGCACCGGCAGGCCCGGCAACAGCAGTGAAAGGTTGGCGATGCCGCCAATATTTAGCACCATGCGCCGCTCATCCGGGTGCGCCAGCAGCGCCTGATGAAATGCCGGCACCAGCGGCGCGCCCTGCCCGCCGTAAGCCATGTCGCGGCGGCGGAAATCCCCCACGGTGGTAATGTTGGTCAGCGCCGCCACCCGGTTATTGTCCCCAAGTTGCATGGAGAAGCGCATGTCGCCTTCCGGCTCATGCCACACAGTCTGCCCATGACAGCCGATAGCCGTCACCTCATGCGCCGGCACGCCGGTTTGCCGCAGCAGCCCCAGCACCGCCTCGCCGAACAGGTTGCCCAGTTGAGCATCCAGGTGCCCCACCGCCGACAGCGTTGTTGGTTGCCCCTGGCACATGCCGAGAATGGCTTTCTTTAACGCTATCGGTATCGGGTGGCTGTAACTGGCCTGTTGCGCGACCATGCGCTCATCTATCGCGGCCAGCACGACATCGATGCCGTCCAGGCTGGTGCCAGACATAACCCCTATATAACGGCCTGACTTCATAACCACTTCCTTTAACCCGTCACGGGGAAAATACGTTGCCATCTTGCTCACTAAACCAGAATTTTTTAATTAACGCTATGAATTATTATGATTTTCCTAATTCCGCGCATTGATTTTCACCTTTGCCGGCCGGCGCGCACCGGCTTACGTTAACGGTACTGGCCCGTTGCTCTGCAATAACCGATAATCTTATGATAAACATAAACAGCCGTTTATTATTGGTTGAATCGCGCAGCGTTAAGCTGCAAAGCAGAATGGCAGGGTGAGCCGCGTAGCTTTAGGCCATACTTTGACCTATTATGTTCTCTGAATCTGGCCTGGATGGTCTGGTCAGGTTACGGACTATTAAACTCAGGAGTTTTATATGATCAAACGTCTTATCGTGGTTGCCATCGCTGCAGTGACGCTGGCGGGTTGTGCCAATGAATCCATGTCAGGCGATGTCTATTCTTCCTCCCAGGCAAAACAGATTCAGACCGTAACTTACGGTACGCTGGTATCCGTTCGTCCGGTGAAAATCCAGGGCGATGAAAGTTCCAACACCATCGGTGCCGTGGGTGGTGCCGTTCTGGGCGGCCTGCTGGGCAACACGATAGGCGGGGGCACAGGGCGGACGCTGGCAACCGCAGCGGGCGCAGTCGCCGGCGGCGTGGCAGGTAACAGCGTCGGCGAAGTGGCCGGCCGCACATCCGGTTATGAACTGGAGATCAAAACCGACAACAAAGAAAACATTGTTGTGGTTCAGAAGGCCGGCAACACCAAATTCAGCCCTGGCCAGCGCGTACGTATGGCCCGCAGCGGCAATACGCTGACGGTATCCCCGCTGTAAGCGTGGTGATTCGTGGCTAAAAAAAGCTAAACGATACCAGCCAGTGAACTCTGGCTGGTTTTTTTGTGCTTGCGCAAGCGGCGCAGAAAGCGCGGTATGAAGGCAGGCGGGGGTTTACCTCAAGGCGGCAACCAGAGTTGGCACCATAGCAGGCGTATTCACCGGGTATTATCCCCTCTTCATGCGGTGCGTTATATACGTTGCTGCAAGACACAATTAATCAATAATAAGATAAAACGGAGGCTAAAAGCCTCCGTTTCGGTATCTGGTGCTGTAAATTACTCTCATTCAATCACATCACTATATTATTGTTTGTCCTGGAGTTCCGTGATGTTTCTTTCCAGTTGCCCAATCAGTTTTATTAGCAGTTGTACTTCTTCGTCAGAGATTCCATTCAAAATTTTACGCCGTGTAGACGTGATAACATTGTCCAGTTCCCGAATTATGGGTTCTGCGGTCTCTGTCAACTTGATGCGTTTGGCACGCCGATCGTTCGCGCAGGTATGGCGGGTAATCAGCCCTTTCTCTTCCAACTGATCCAATGTTCGCACCAGAGAAGGTTGCTCGATACCAATCGCCTTTGCCAACTGAATTTGCGACTGCTCCGGCGGCAACCGGTTGATATTATGCAGCGTAATCCAGTGTGTTTGTGTCAGCTCTAACGGTTTAAGCCGATGGTCAATCAGTGCACGCCAAACACGAACCAAGCGCGCCAAGTCCGAACCTAATGTTGACTCCACTTTTCCTCCTTTATAAAAAGTATATTCACATCCTGCTCCCAGAGTGCAGCCTATGATTAGCAACAAATATTAATTTACATAATATAGCCACTTATTTAGTCAGCCTATACCATTCTACATATAAATAATTGCTCTGTCCGCTTAACGCACCGCGATGGCGAATAAATTTCCCCATCGCACCCATGATTTTACTTAAGCCAGCCACAAACCGATGGTTTCCTGCCCCGCTTGCGGCATTATTATCAGGCCAAAATAACATTTTGATATTATTAGGCCGCAAGCTTTTGGCCGGCGGCGCAATTAATTCTCATTGTTTTTAGCCGGCCGCCGCTACGGCACATCATAGCCCAGAGCCGCTTTGCGAATACGGAACCACTGCTGGCGGTTCATCACCAGATCCTGCGCCAGCAGCGCCGAACGCACACGCTCTATCTTGCCGGAGCCGATGATCGGTAACGGCGCGCAAGGCAGGCGCATCACCCAGCAATAGACCACTTGTTCCAGCGTTTGCGCACCGATTTCTTCAGCGACCAAGCGTAATTCTTTACGCAGGTGGTGATATTCCGCCGCGCTTAGCAGGCGGCCGCCGCCCAGGCAGGACCACGCCATCGGCCGAATACGCAACTGTTGGCACTGATCCAATACGCCATCCTGAATATTGGCCTGATGGATCGGCGAGATCTCTACTTGGTTGGTCACCAGCGAAAACGGCAGCCGGGATTGCAACAAGGTAAACTGCGCCGGGGTAAAATTAGAGACGCCAAAATAGCGCACCTTGCCGCTTTGATGCAGCGCGACAAAAGCCTCTGCCAGCTCATCGGCATCCATCAGCGGATCCGGGCGGTGGATCAATAAAACATCGAGATAGTCGGTATGCAGGTTAACCAAGGATTGCTCGGCGCTGCGCACGATATGCTGCCGGCTGGTATCGTAGTGGCCAATAGCGTTGCCCGGCCGGGCGGTTGTTACAATGCCGCATTTTGTCACCAGCTCCATGGCCTGGCGCAGCGCCGGTTTGAGACGAATGGCTTCGCCAAAAGCCTTTTCACAGCCGTAATCACCATAAATATCCGCATGATCGACGGTAGTGATGCCCAATTCAAGGTGCTGCTCAATAAAAGCCAGCCGTTGTTGCGGCGACATCCCCCACGCCAGCAACCGCCAGTATCCGCAGATCATCCGTGATAATTGAGGCCCCTGCGGCGCGAGTTGGATACGGTTCACCATCTGCACACTCCATGACAACGTTTTGCACAGCATACACAAGCCGGCTCACGTAGGGAAAGCAAAACCACAGCATTGCAAGCGGTATGCCAACAGGCTGAAAGTTAAAACAAAGAGGGTTGTTCTGGCTGCGGTTCGTCCGGCTGTTTCGCGGTGCGCTGCTGGCGCAGGAAGCGTTGGCGACACAGGCGCAGCACGTCGCGCTTTTGCGCATCGTTCATTTGCAGCCAGCCAAAGCGTTCATCACGGCTGCGCATGCAGCCACGACAAAAGCCACGCTCGTCGGTTTGGCAAATACCGCGACATGGGCTGGGAATATCGAAAAACTCAAGTTGCTGCGCCACACATCCTCCTGTCTCCCAGGCATTCACCCGGTAAGGGACTGCCCCTGTGTTAATTGAAGACGTATTCGGCAACGCTGGCAAGTGGCTTTACCGCCGGTTGAAAAAATAATGCAAAGCGGAACTCTCTGGCAAAACAGGGGAAAGCGCGCCGGGGGATCGCTCCCCGGCGCAGGGGCATCAACCAAGTACTTTTTTCACGCAGGCCTTAAATACCTGCACGCCGGTTTCCAGCGCAGACAGTTCAAATTTCATCTCCGGATGATGCAACCCCGGCGTCAGATTGACACCCAGGCCCCAAAAACCGGCCTTCACATTGGCAATCCGCAGCGGATAATGGAAGAAATCTTCGCTGCCCGGCGTGGTCTTTTCCGCCACCAGCCCCTGTGGCCCCAGCACGTCAGTGATTGATTCGGCGATCAACGCCGTCATTTCGCTACTGATCTCGGCGGCAGGCATCTCTTTAAGGATTTTGATCGCAACCGTTGCGCCAAACGCGGCGGCGCTGTGGTTGATCGCCTGTTGCACTTTGGTTTTCAACGTTTCCATCGGCTCATTGAACTGTGAGCGTAAATCCCAGCAGACGCGTGCTTCACCGGGAATGGCATTAGTAACGCCGGCGTCGCTGATAAAGCGCGTCGCCTTGGCGCTGTAGGTCAGATTCGGCGCCAAATGAATGGCATTGACCGCCTGCACCGCCGCCGCCGCGGCATCCAGGGCATTAACCCCCAGGTGCGGGCGCGCCGCGTGCGCCGGCACCCCGGTGAATACCGCTTCCACCGTGGCCGATGCGGAATAATACATGGCCGCTACCGCCTGCCCCATCGGGCACTCTTCCAACGGGCGCAGGTGAAAACCGAGGATCATCTCCACATCGTCGAGCGCGCCATTTTCCGTCATCGCCAGTGCGCCGGCGCCCACCTCTTCGGCCGGCTGGAAGATAATCTTCAGCTTGCCGCGTTTCACCGTGCCCTCGGCGATCATTTCCTGTGCGGCCGCCAGCACCACCGATGAATGGCCGTCATGGCCGCAGGTATGGCGCGCACAAGGTTGACCGTCGATAATATGCCCCAGCGCATCCATATCCGCCCGCAGCGCCAATACCGGCCCCGGCAGGCCGCTGTCCAATTCGGCGATAATGCCGGTGGTGCCATTCACATTTCGCGTCAGGGTGAAACCGGCCTCTTCCAGCTTTTGTGCAATATAAGCCGAGGTTTTGAATTCTTCAAAAGCCAACTCGGGAATCTGGTGCAGATGGCGGTAGTGCTCTAATGTTTTAGACACGCGTTAAATCTCCTACTTGCTGGTAAACAGGAACCGTGATCCTGTGGCGACCAACTCAGCAGGCGCCACAGGCGGCGATGCTAGTGTGCCTTACGGCGCAAACTAGGCAAAAAACCGCATAATAATCATTGCTATCACCGAGTTTAAGATGCTGGTCAGCATCAACAACGGCCAATATTTCTTCGGCACGTCAGCCACCCCGAGTAAACGCCCCATATATTGCAGTTGCGAACCCATCAGGAAAATCGCCGGCGCCAGGATGGTAATGTGCGTGACGTCCAGCGTGCCTTTTGTCAGCAAACTCACCGCCACCCCGGTGCCTGCCGATGACGACAGCCAGGCGGTCAGCAGCACGGTAACCGCCTCGCCGGGCAACCCCAGCAGCCCCATCAGCGGCGCAAAGAGTTTGCCGATGATGCCCATTACCCCGAGCAAGTTCAGCATTTCCGAAATGACATAGGCCATCAGAACGTTGGGCAATAAATTATTGATGGCGATATTGAAGCCTTTGCGCGCGCCAATCACGAAAATATCAAACGGGTTATTAGTGACCTTTGTTGCATTACTCATTTTCGAAGTCCTTTTTATACACCGTATTTAAAATAACCCGTACAAACGCCGCACCGACGAATTTCAATACAAACATCACCACCAACGGAAGAATCACCGGCAACGTTAAAGAAGCAAATAATGCAGAACCAATGGAGAAATAGTTATTGATCAAGCCCGCGCCTGAATATTGCCAGGCACCCATGATCACCACATCTTTTTTAGTGACCTGCTTGTTGTCATACAGTTCTTTGCTTAACGCCGCGCCGGCATCGGTACTTTGCAAATCGGTAATTAACGCCAGCCCGGTATGGCCGGGGATGCCGAGTATCGGTTTCAGCAACGGGGTGAGTAAGCGGTGCGCCGCGCGGATCGCCCCATAGTGAGTAAAGATCTCCAGCAACCCCAGCGCCAGCATCACCGTTGGCGTTAACGACAGCGCGAACAGAAAGCCCGCTTTGGCGCTGACGCCGCCGGCGCCGAGGAAGGTATTGGTGGCGGGATCCTTCATGGTGCCGAATGCGCCGCCGAGCGTGGTGAAGTCAAACGCGCCCAGCCACTTCATGCCATCAACTTTAAAAAACAAGCCGGAAAATAACAAAACGACCAGAATCAGTGCCAGATAGGCCCCTTTTCCCACACGCCACTCATCGTTTGCAGAAGTTACCTTCTCTTCTGCCGAATTTATATCTGCCATACTTACCCTATCTCCTGATGTAAAATTAAAAAGGCCGAATGCCGATTTAACAAAAAACCATCACCTGTACTTTATAAATAATGCGGCAGGTTATTCCATAATAAGCCGTGTATCACGCATGCCATCCGAAACAAAATAGAAAGCAGGAAACATGCAACATCATTTATTCGCGACTTCGCCATCCTCGGCATTTATTATAATTAAGGATGGCAGGCGCGATAACCGCACCATAATAACGCACATTACCCCACAATGAAGCACCACTCTGGTGCGTTCTGACCTTATACTGTAGGTTGTTGGTCATTTGTGCGTTTTTTTGATTATGTCCATATGCGTAGGTAATATAAATGTGGTTTTAAACACTTTATTGTTGCCCTGAAAGCAACGGTTACGCGGAGGCAGAAGCCCGTTGTTCCACGAAAAACAGATAAGCTATCTTTACGAAGTCGGCATCCAGGGTGGGATCCGCCGGGCGGCCGATATTCTGGGCGTCAACCCTTCGGTGATCAGCCGGCAAATCGCCATACTTGAGCGTTCGCTACAGTTGCCGCTGCTGGAGCGGCGGGGGCGCAACGTAGTATTGACGGAGGCGGGCAAGCTGCTGGCGGAAGATTTCTACCAGACCCGCCTGCGGCGCGAAAAGTTGGAACGCCACCTGAAAGATCTGCGTTATATGCAAGGCGGGTCGGTCATTCTCCATGTGGGCCCCGGGCTGATAGAAGACTTTGTGCATCATGTATTAACCGTATTCTCCGCCGCCTACCCCGATGTGTTCGTCGATATTCTGTCCGGCAGCATGCAGGCCATGATGACCGAGATTATCCGCGGCGAGGCCGATATGGCGCTGGCGTTCGGCCCGATCGGCAACCCGGAGCTGAAGCGGCACAGTTTCCCCTGGGGGCCGATTTGCGCCATCGTCAACCCGGAGCACGCCATCGCGCAGCAGCGGAGCGTGACGATTGAAGCACTGATGGAGCACCGCCTGATTGCGCTCAGCGACGTGTTCGGCCTGCAACGGCATATGAACGCCATGTTCCAAAGCAAAGGGATGCTGTTCACCCCCGCTTACCGCTGCAACCTGTTTTCCACCGCGCTGACCCTGAGCGCATCCGGGCTGGGCGTTTCCTTTATGACGGCACGGGCGGCCGGCAGCCATTTGAAAGACCATTCGCTGGTTGCGGTACCGATTGATCACCCCATTGCGCGCGAATCGCAGTGCCACCTGCTGCGCAATTCGGATCGTCGTTTTACACCGGCGGCACAACATTTATGGCAACTGCTGCTGCGCTTTCTGCAAAATGAGGTGTAACCGGTACTTGATTCCGCAGGGCGTCGCACATTGAATTCCCTTCTGGCGCAAGGCTATACTAGGTCTGTCCAAGCCGCTCGCGGTTAAGCACGGCGGCTTAATTAGCCATCATCAGAGGATATTATGCGCTTACTCCATACCATGATCCGCGTCGGGGACCTGCAACGCGCCATCGACTTTTATACCAAGGTATTAGGGATGCGCTTGCTGCGTACCAGCGAAAATCCGGAATACAAATATTCGCTGGCGTTTGTAGGCTATACCGATGAAAGTGAAGGGGCCGTCATTGAACTGACTTACAACTGGGGCGTTGACAGCTATGAGATGGGCACTGCGTTCGGGCATTTGGCGCTGGGCGTCGATGACGTAGCAGCAACCTGTGACAGCATCCGCGCCGCTGGCGGCAAGGTCACGCGTGAAGCCGGCCCCGTCAAAGGCGGCACCACGGTGATTGCCTTTGTTGAAGATCCAGACGGCTATAAAATCGAGTTGATTGAAAACAAACATGCCGGCCATGGCCTCGGCAACTGATAAATTCCTCCAGGGCGCGCTCAGCGCCCTTCTTTTTATCCCCTGCATCACGGCGCAAAATTTGTAATAATGCGCGCTGAATTCGATGAAGATAAGAAACTAATGGCAGAAAAAAGTGATCTTAATGCCCTGAGTGGCCGTTTTCGGGGTTTTTACCCCGTAGTGATTGACGTTGAAACCGCAGGCTTCAACGCCAAAACCGATGCATTGCTGGAAATCGCCGCCGTCACGCTGAAAATGGACGAAAACGGCTGGCTACAGCAGGACGAAACCCTACACTTCCACGTTGAACCGTTCGAAGGCGCCAACCTGCAGCCCGAAGCACTGGCGTTTAACGGGATCGACCCACACAATCCGCTACGTGGCGCGGTGAGTGAATACGATGCACTGCACGCTATTTTTAAAGCCGTGCGTAAAGGCATCAAAGATCAGGGCTGCAACCGGGCGATCATCGTGGCGCATAATGCGACCTTTGATCACAGTTTCCTGATGGCGGCGGCAGAACGCGCCGGGCTTAAGCGCAATCCGTTCCACCCGTTTGCGACCTTCGATACGGCGGCGCTCAGCGGTTTGGTGCTGGGGCAAACCGTACTGGCCAAGGCCTGCATTGCCGCAGGCATGCCGTTTGACAGCAGCCAGGCCCACTCTGCGCTGTACGACACCGAGCAAACCGCCCTGCTGTTTTGCGAATTGGTTAACCGCTGGAAGCGCCTTGGCGGCTGGCCGCTGGCCGTTGCCGAAGATTGCTAACGCGTTAAAACACACAGGGCGGCCAATTGGCCGCCCTGTTTTTTACTGCCAACGCCATTAAGGCTGCTGGTTTTCCTGTTCTTTGTACTTCTCTGCGGTTTCTTTGATCAGTTGCTGCAACTCACCGCGCTGGTACATTTCGATGATGATGTCACAGCCGCCGACCAATTCGCCGTCAACCCAGAGCTGGGGGAAAGTCGGCCAGTTGGCGTATTTCGGCAATTCGGCGCGGATATCCGGGTTTTGCAGGATATCAACATAGGCGAAACGTTCGCCACAGGCAGACAGCGCCTGAACGGCCTGCGCGGAAAAACCGCAGCTTGGCAGTTTTGGCGAGCCTTTCATGTACAACAGAATAGGATTGCCGGCAATCTGCTGTTGAATTTTTTCAATCGTCGTCATTTATTGCTTCCTCAAGCCACGTAATGGCTACAACTTACATCACATTAACTATTGTAGCGGCTGGAACCGGGGCAAGAAAACACCATCTTTAACAAGGGTATTATCCAGGTGCCGCTCGTGCTGCATGGGCTACGCCATTCCGGTAGAAATATGCGTGCAGAATAACATTTTTAATCAGCCCGTTTCACTACTATATTTTTACTGCGGCCTGACGTTGTTTTTTTATACTCTAAATAATTCGAGTTGCAGGACAAAAACGCAAAAGCGTTTTTGAACAGCGCTAGCGCTGGCCCCATCGGGGTTAGGCCCAAGGATGGGCCGAGTAACTAAGCCAACGCACCTGCAACTTGAAGGATGACGAGTATATACATACTAATGACACATTTAGCCTTACCTTAGCAAATAAATGGCGTTGCCGGAAAAAACGCCAACCGCGCGCAGCCCTACAGGGGCGCGGCCCAACGCACAAAATCAACACACCTGCTGCGTGAATTATGAAAGGTATTAAAGGCTATTAACTTTTTCTCACAATATGCATTATTATTTTTAGGTTCTGCTCTGTTTTATATGACGATTATCGGGAATACTGTAATCCTTTTGTGGCAAGCTTCGGGACCAAGGTTGGTAATATCAAAATGCGTTCACTGTTTACGCTCTTTGTGATGCTCTTTACTATGCTCTTTTTCAACCTGGCGCATGCCGCGCCACAGGCTCGCGTTTCCGCCGAGCAGCGAAAAAGCCACGTTAATGATGCCCGGGCTGACGATCGCAAGAAAAAGAAGCAGGACAAAGCCGGTAAAAAAGCCAAAGTGGCCGCCCCGCAAAAAACAGTAAAGCATGAATTAACCCAGCACAGCGAAAAAAAGACCGCCCATCTGCGTAAAGGGGTTAGCAAAACGCAACGCGTAACAAAAATAAAAGTCACGCCGCCGAAAAAGGGCTACAAAAAAGGCTACGGCCGGCACCGTGAAGCTGGCATTGCCACCGCCAAACTGCTTGGCGCTGAAAAACCGCTCAAACTTAGCCCCGCCCACAAAAAACGTTATCAGCATGCTAAACAAACCGCGCTGGCAAAACTATTGGATCAAATGGGGAAACCCTACCGCTGGGGGGGCGCATCGCCAATCACCGGCTTTGACTGCAGCGGCCTAATTTATTACGCCTATAAAGACGTGGTGAAGATAAAAATGCCGCGTACCGCCAATGAAATGTATCACCTGCGCGATGCCGCGCCGATCAGTCGCAGCGAGCTAGAACGCGGCGATTTAGTGTTCTTCCGCATCAATAACCGTGGCGCAGCCGATCACGTTGGTGTTTATTTGGGCAATGGCAAATTTATTCAGTCGCCACGTACCGGCGAAGAGATCCGCATCAGCCAGTTGGATAACGACTACTGGCAAAACCATTATATCGGCGCACGCCGCGTCGTTACCCCAAGCACCATCCGCTAATCCCCTCCTACGGCCGGCGGCTTCAGCCTGCCGTATTGTTATTCCGATCCTGCCGATGCTTTAATCAATCAGACAGTTAGCACGCTTTAAACCTTTTTTTCACCGGCAAAGTTGTTAAGATTAATATCCACACAAAAAATACAACAACTCTCTTTTACGGCGGCGGCCCCCGGTACTACGGCCGTCGCCGAAGCAGTCGTTGTAAATAAAAAGGAGAAAGCAATGTCGTTTGAATTACCTGCATTACCGTATGCAAAGAACGCCCTCGAACCGCACATTTCCGCCGAAACGCTGGAATACCACTATGGCAAGCACCATAACACCTACGTGGTTAACCTGAACAATTTGGTGAAAGGCAGCGAGTTTGAAGGGAAATCCCTGGTTGATATCATCAAAACCGCCAGCGGCGGCGTGTTCAACAACGCCGCACAGGTATGGAACCACACCTTCTATTGGCACTGCCTGTCGCCACAGGGCGGCGGTGAACCTACCGGCGCGGTGGCTGATGCGATCAACCAATCCTTCGGCTCTTTCGCCCAGTTCAAAGAGGCGTTCACCAAGTCTGCCATCGGCAACTTCGGTTCCGGCTGGACCTGGCTGGTGAAAAAAGCAGATGGCAGCCTGGCTATTGTCAACACCTCCAACGCGGCAACCCCGCTGACCGGTGACGACAAACCGCTGCTGACCGTGGATGTGTGGGAACACGCCTACTATATCGATTACCGCAATGCACGCCCCAACTACCTGGAAAACTTCTGGGCGTTGGTCAACTGGGCGTTTGTGGTAGAAAACCTGGCGTAAAATGGCAGGAAAGCAAAAGGCGCAGCCTGGCTGCGCCTTTTTTATGTCAGGGGATCAATGCATCACAGCGGTAAAGCTAAAGATAATAATCATCGCCAGCGCGCACACCGTCGTAAACAGCGATAACTTCAGATCGGTATCCATCAACAAACTCCTTATCAGATTGGCTGGGTTCGAGCATAAAAGCCATTGTATACCCAAAATAATTCGAGTTGCAGGCAGGCGGCAACGCAGCGAGTCCCCAGGAGCTTACTGGAGTAAGTGACTGGGGGGAGCGACAAATCTGCCGGGAGCAGATTTGAACGCTGCTGGCTGCGGCCCCATCGGGGCGAGGCCCAAGGATGGGCCGAGTAATAAAGCCAACGCACCTGCGGCTCGAAGTATGAAGGGTATATTAATACGTCAATGATTCTCCCACAGTTTGCAGATAAAATCTTGTGCTATGACAACGCCTCGACGCAGCGGGTGCCATCGACGGCGCGCGCCGTTATTGCCGAGCCGACCAAAACCTGCCCAGCCTGGCAGCGGAACATGATTAATGTTGATTAGCCCTTTCACTTTTTCTCAAGATAGGCCAAAATTCGCAGTTCACTGCTGTGCACCGGCAAAAGAGCCCTCACTCACCAAGCGCTGACGACCTCCACATTAAAAACTCAGTTTTCGCTTTTTTGAGGAGAGTTATATGCACGCAAACGATTAACAATGCGCTTACATCCTGTAACATGCGAATCCAGGAGTCATTCTTTACATGGCAACGATAAAAGATGTGGCCAAACGCGCGGGCGTTTCCACCACCACCGTTTCCCACGTCATCAATAAAACTCGTTTCGTCGCCGAAGAAACCAAAGCGGCCGTATGGGCAGCCATCAAGGAACTGCATTATTCCCCAAGCGCCGTGGCCCGCAGCCTGAAGGTCAACCACACCAAGTCCATCGGCCTGCTGGCGACCTCCACCGAAGCCCCCTACTTTGCCGAAGTGATCGAAGCCGTCGAAAACAGCTGTTACAGCAAAGGCTACACGCTGATTTTGTGCAACTCTCATAATAACCTGGACAAACAGCGCGCTTACCTGGCGATGCTGGCGCAAAAACGCGTCGATGGCCTGCTGGTGATGTGTTCGGAATACCCGGAGCAACTGCTGGGCATGCTGGAAGACTACCGTAATATCCCCATGGTGGTGATGGACTGGGGCTCGGCGCGTGGCGACTTCACCGACACCATTCTGGACAACGCCTTTGAAGGCGGCTATTTAGCAGGCCGTTACCTGATCGAACGTGGGCACCGCGACATCGGCATTATTCCCGGCCAGCTTTCGCGCAACACCGGCGGCGGCCGCCATCAGGGCTTCCTGAAAGCACTGCAGGAAGCCAATATCGAGGTGCGTGAAGAGTGGATTGTGCAGGGGGATTTCGAGCCGGAATCCGGCTACCGGGCCATGCACCAGATACTGTCGCAAAAACATCGCCCGACCGCCGTGTTTTGCGGGGGCGACATTATGGCGATGGGCGCGATCTGCGCCGCGGACGAACTTGGCCTGCGGGTGCCGCAAGACATTTCCGTCATCGGCTATGACAACGTCCGTAATGCGCGCTACTTTAGCCCGGCGTTGACGACCATTCACCAGCCAAAAGAGCGTCTGGGCGAGATGGCGTTCGCCATGTTGCTCGACCGCATTATCAGCAAGCGTGAAACATCGCAAGTGATTGAAGTGCACCCTAAGCTGGTTGAACGCCGCTCTGTGGCCGACGGCCCGTTTATCGACTACCGCCGTTAATCACATACGCCGGGGCATGCATCCCCCGGCGCATACTCGCTAAGCCACTCCTGATTCAGCGTTTCGCTATCGCCAAGATACTCCAGTAGCCAGGCCATCGCCGGCGCCAGTGATTGTTGCTGCCAGGTCAGGCAACAAGCGCTGGGTGGATAGGCCTCTTCCAGTTGCAGTTCATGCAGTTCACCACGGGCAATCAAAGGCCGCCCGCGGTGGGCCGGCACCATGCCCATGCATAACCCACTGCGCAGGCAGTCGATCGCCGATACCCAATCCGGCACCACCAGCCGCCGCTGGTTATTCAACGCCCAGGTCACGCGTTTAGGCAGGTTGCGCGAGGTATCCTCCAGCATCAGCGCCGGGAATTGGCGCAGTTGATCGTCATGCAGCGGCCCGGCGCACTGCGCCAATGGGTGATCGGGGCTGACCACACACAGCCAGTTCATAAACCCCATATCGCGGAAACTAAAACCACCACCCACCGGTACGGCTCGGGTGGCGCCGATCGCCATATCCACCCGCCCATCGGCCAGCGCGTCCCACACGCCGTTGAACACCTCGGGATACAGCATCAGCTCCACATCCGGAAAGTGGCGATAAAAATCCAGGATCAATTGACGGCTACGCTGGGGTTTAACGATGATATCCAGCGCGATTTTCAACTGCCCGCGCCAGCCGTTTGCCACCTGTTGGCAGCGGCGGCGTGTATCGAGCATATTTTTTATAACCACACGCGCGTCTTGCACGAACAGCGCCCCGGCCGGGGTCAATTCAACGTCGCGATGACGCCGTTCAAACAGCGGCACCGCCAGCCACTGCTCCAATTGGCGCACCGTATAGCTTACCGCAGAAGGCACCCGGTGCAGCTCCTGCGCCGCGGCGCTGAAGCTGCCGGTACGCGCAACGGCATCCACCACCTCAAGTGAGTATTCAGACCACATATCTTGCCTTCAAATTTTTTCATAGCACCTTGCAAATATTAGCGTTTCACAAGCGAAGATCCAGCCGGTTAGACTGGCGCCGCTGCCAAACCTCTAGCATAAAGAACTAACGAGAGCATTAAATGCGTAATTTTGGACTACTTTTTTACCTTTCCGGCCTAAGTATGCTGGGCTACCTGGCGACGGATATGTATCTGCCGGCCTTTGGCGTCATGCAACAAGAGCTGCAAATTTCCGCCGGTGCGATCAGCGCCAGCCTGAGTATTTTTTTAGCCGGCTTTGCCTTCGCGCAACTATTATGGGGGCCGCTGTCCGACAAGCTGGGGCGCAAACCGGTGTTGTTGATCGGCCTGACACTGTTTGGCCTGGGTTGCCTGGGCATGCTGTGGGTACAAACGGCGCTGCAACTGTGGTGCCTGCGCTTCATTCAGGCTATCGGCGTGTGTTCAGCCGCGGTGAGTTGGCAGGCGCTGGTGGTAGATCGCTACCAGGGTAGCCGGGCCAACCAGATCTTCGCTACCATTATGCCGCTGGTGGCGCTATCACCGGCCCTGGCGCCGTTGCTGGGCGCCTGGCTGCTAAGCCACGTCGGCTGGCGGGCGATCTTCGCCGTTTTACTGGCCATTACCGTCGCATTGCTGGCGCCGACTCTGGCGCTGAAGGATAAACGCCGCTTACCGCAAGCCAGCGGCGATAACGCGGCGCCGGTCGGTTTTCTGCAACTGCTGCGTTCGCCCATTTTCAGCGGCAATGTGATGGTGTTTGCCGCTTGCTCCGCCGGCTTCTTTGCCTGGTTGACCGGTTCACCGTTTATTCTCAACGCCATGGGCTACACGCCAAGCGACATCGGCCTGAGCTATATGCCCCAAACTCTGGCCTTCTTGCTGGGGGGATATGGTTGCCGTAGCGCGCTCAAGCGCGTGAACGGCAATGCGCTGTTGCCATGGCTGCTAATAGCCTACGGCATCAGTATGATTGCGTTGTATCTGGTGGCGACGCTGACACAACCCACACTGATCGGACTGTTGGCGCCCTTCTGCCTGATGGCGCTGGTGAATGGGGCCATTTACCCGATTGTGGTTGCCAACGCACTGATGCCTTTCCCTGCCGGCACCGGTAAAGCGGCCGCGTTGCAAAACACACTACAGTTGGGGCTTTGCTTTATTGCCAGCATGCTGGTTTCAGCCTTTATTGCAAACCCGCTGATTGCCACGGCGACGGTAATGGCTTCAACCGTGCTGCTGGCAATGCTCGGTTACTTTATCCAACGCGATAAGCCGCAACCAGGCAAACACGCCACCAGCGCCAGCGCCGACTCTTTTTCATAATTAACATTATTAATAATCACTATTAATAATCACTTGATAATACTTTTGCCAGGTGTGATTTACGGTTGAGTAAGCGCCCTGGCACGCCTATACTTTATTGCGAATAAGTTCGCTATCCCCCAAATAATTCAAGTTGCAGGATAAAAACGCCAACGCAAGCTAAAACTGCACTGGCGCCAAAGGGGTGAATCACGTCGTTTTGCGGTGAAAACGTGTCGGGAAAGCATGGCCTGCCAGCGGCGGGCCGCATTCATCCCCGGGCGTTTCACAGCCCCCCGCAACCTGAAGTATGAAGGGCATAACGCTGTTGCATAACTTTTATTATTAGTAGTTACTGCGCTCGCGTATTTGCGTCACAGTTTTTTAAGATGAGTGTCCCCTGCGCCCACTTGCGCCGGGTGTCTCCTTAAAGTTTTCCTCTGCTCATGTCGGATATCAGACACCGCGTTTTTTTCCGTAGGTTTACATATGTGCCCGCAAAATTGGCTAAGCTATTTCAAGCGGGCCATAAGTCAGAAGAAAGGTAATGGAGAAGCTATGAGTTCATCGTGTATAGAAGATCTGAGCATCCAAGATAACCAATGGTATCGTATCGCCCATGAAATGCTCAGCATGGCCGGTATTGCAATAAATGGCTCGCGACCTTTCGATATCAAGGTTAAAAACCCTGATTTTTTTAAACGTGTCCTCCAGGAAGGCTCCCTCGGCCTGGGGGAAAGCTACATGGACGGCTGGTGGGAGTGCGAGCGGTTGGATGTTTTCTTCCAGCGCGTTATCAATGCCGGTTTGGAAAGAAAACTCCCCCACCACCTGAAAGATACGCTGCGTATCGCTACTGCACGCCTGGTTAACCTGCAATCGAAAAAGCGCGCCTGGATCGTCGGGAAAGAACATTACGATCTGGGTAACGATCTTTTCAGCCTGATGCTCGATCCTTACATGCAGTATTCCTGCGCGTACTGGAAAGATGCCAAAACCCTGGAACAGGCGCAGGAAGCCAAACTGCAGTTGATTTGTGAAAAGCTGCAACTTCAGCCTGGTATGCGCCTGCTGGATATCGGCTGCGGCTGGGGCGGCCTTTCCGCCTATGCCGCCAAAAACTTTGGTGTTTCGGTGGTCGGCGTAACCATCTCCGCCGAGCAGCAGAAGTTGGCACAGGCGCGCTGTGCCGGGCTGGACGTGAAAATTTTGCTGCAGGACTATCGCGATCTACAGCAACAGTTTGATCGTATCGTTTCCGTCGGCATGTTCGAGCACGTTGGCCCGAAAAACTACCGCACCTATTTCAACGTGGTCGAGCGCAATTTAAAGCCCGATGGTTTATTCCTGCTGCATACCATTGGCTCCAACCGCACCGATATGAATGTCGATCCCTGGATCAACAAATATATTTTCCCGAACGGCTGCCTTCCTTCGGTTGCGCACATCGCGCAAGCCAGCGAAGGGCATTTTGTGATGGAAGATTGGCATAATATTGGCGCGGATTACGATCGCACGCTCATGGCCTGGTACGAACGTTTCCAACAGGCATGGCCGCAGTTGTCCGCACGTTATTCCGAGCGTTTCGAACGGATGTTCAGTTATTATTTGAATGCCTGTGCCGGTGCGTTCCGCGCCCGCGACATTCAGCTATGGCAGGTGGTATTCAGCCCGAAAGGCGTTGCCGGCGGCATCCGCGTTGCCCGCTAACCCAGGCGCCTGCGCATAACCCTTGCTCCCTTCCGCTCCCGGACAGGGAGCGGGTTAGCTAACACGCCAGCACACACCATCCCCTTGCTGGCGATAATCACCGTTACAGCTTGGCAACCACCTCTTCCACAGCCGCCGCCGCATTCCGGCTGGCGAGCACACGCTCAACGGTATCCACCACCGCCTGCGTTTGCGGATCAATTTCGATATTCACCCGGTCACCCAGACGTTTTTTACCCAAAGTGGTGCGCTCAAGGGTTTCAGGAATCAAGTGCACGCAAAAACGATTATTAATCACTTCGCCAATCGTCAGGCTAATACCGTCAATGCCAATAAAACCTTTGTGCAATACATATTTCATCAGCGTAGCGTCAGGAATCTGGAACCAAATCTGGCGGTTATTTTCCGAAGTATGAATTTTAGCGATTTCTGCCGTGCAGATAATATGGCCAGACATCAAATGGCCGCCAATCTCATCACTGAATTTAGCCGCACGCTCGACATTCACCAGGTCACCGATCGCCAACGCCCCAAGGTTGGTTAACCGCAGCGTTTCTTTGATCAAATCAAAGCTGACGTGGCTGCCCTCTATCGCGGTAACCGTCAGGCAACAACCGTTGTGCGCCACCGAGGCGCCCAACTCCAGCCCTGGCAGCAACTCTGCCGGCATATCAATCACATGGGTACGGAAGTTGGGTTTTTCATCGATAGCAACCAACGGTGCAGTGCCTTGTACTATGCCGGTAAACATGTTCGCCTCTTTATTCAATCAATGTGTGCAACAACGCTGAAGCAAGTTTGCCCCACTTGGCAAAAAAAACCAAATCTGCGGCGGTAAAAATCATTCAGGCACTGGCCTGCAGTAATGACAATGATTGATTCATAACGCCGAGCAGGTACAATATTTGTGAGTATGTTTCACAACTTTCATTGTTCGCCGTCACGGCGCCCTCAGCCTCTACTATAAATAACTCCAAAGGTGTATGCGTGCAGAAATACCTCAAGGAAGCGCGTAGTTTATTAGCCCTCGCCATTCCCGTCATTATTGCGCAAGTTTCACAAACCGCCATGGGCGTAGTGGATACCATCATGGCCGGTTCCTACAGCGCCACCGACATGGCCGCCGTTGCGGTGGGCACCTCAATCTGGCTGCCGGCCATCCTCTTCGGCCATGGCCTGGTGCTGGCTTTAACGCCGGTTATCGCTCAACTCAACGGTGCCGGGCGGCGTGACCGGATTGCGCACCAGATCAATCAGGGCTTTTGGCTGGCCTCGGCGGTTTCTGTGCTGATTATCGCCGTGCTGTACAACAGCAAATTCGTCATCGACATGATGCATAACATCGATCCTGAACTGGAAAGAAAAGCCGTTGGCTACCTGCATGCCATTATGTGGGGCGCCCCCGGTTTTCTGTTTTTCCAGGTGCTGCGTAATCAGTGCGAAGGCCTGTCAAAAACCAAACCGGGGATGATCATTGGTTTTATTGGCCTGCTGATAAACATTCCGATTAACTATGTGCTGATCTTCGGCAAATTCGGCTTCCCGGAATTGGGCGGGATCGGCTGCGGCGTCGCGACCGGGAGCGTCTACTGGCTGATGTTCCTGATGATGCGCTGGTATGTCAAACGCGCGCCGTCACAACGCGACATCAAACTGTTGCCGAACCAGCGCCGGGGGCCCGACTGGGCGACGATGAAACGCCTGATTGGCATTGGCACGCCGGTCGCACTGGCGATTTTCTTCGAAGTCACGCTGTTTGCCGTGGTGGCGCTGTTGGTTTCGCCGTTGGGCATTGTCGCCGTGGCGGGCCACCAGATTGCGCTCAACTTCAGCGCCTTGATGTTTGTACTGCCGTTGTCGTTGGGGGTGGCGGCAACCATCCGCGTGGGCCATAGCCTGGGGGAAGGTTCCGTCGAGGGCGCGCGCATTGCCGCCAATGCGTCCATCGGCGTGGGCATCGCTATGGCTACCGTCACCGCACTGTTTACCGCTATTCTGCGTGAACCCATTGCCTTACTGTATAACGACAACCCCGCCGTGGTCACGATGGCCTCGCATTTGATGCTGCTAGCGGCGCTTTACCAAATTTCCGATTCGATCCAGGTCATCGGCAGCGGTATCCTGCGCGGTTACAAAGACACCCGCTCGATCTTTTTTATTACTTTTACCGCCTATTGGCTGCTGGGCTTGCCGAGCGGTTATTTACTGGCGTTAACCGATATTCTGGTACCGGCGATGGGGCCGAGCGGTTTTTGGATTGGCTTTATCATCGGCCTGACCTTTGCGGCTATCCTGATGGCGCTGCGCATGCGCTGGCTGCAAAAACAGTCCGCCAGTGTGATTTTGCACCGCTCCGCACGTTGATGATTTTTTCTTGCGGGCAGCACCTCCCTGCCCGCCGTTAATTTCAACGCCAAATGCAGAAAAAAGCGGCATGCTGCACACTCGTTCAGCAATCGGATGAATAAGCGGATAAAATTGCATTTTTCCCCTTGCCAGCGTGCGGGTAGCTCGTTAATATTCGTCCCCGCTGTCAGCCATGACAGGCAGAAAAAAGATGCGTCCGTAGCTCAGTTGGTTAGAGCACCACCTTGACATGGTGGGGGTCGGTGGTTCGAGTCCACTCGGACGCACCAACGTTCTGTTCACCACGGTGACGAAAATTTGCTTACAGTGCGTCCGTAGCTCAGTTGGTTAGAGCACCACCTTGACATGGTGGGGGTCGGTGGTTCGAGTCCACTCGGACGCACCATTTCTCTTTCTCGCATTTATTAATCCCACTGCCATCAAAATAACAGTAATAATTTTTTACATTATTTATGCAGTGTCGTGTTCTCTGCGTTGGCAAATTTAATCCCCCACTACTTCTGTAATATTTCCTTATATTGGCCGCTAAAATTTCACCACACTAAATGCGCAGCATTTTATGTTCATCCGGGAAACCGTAGAGAAAAAAACCGCGGAACCCGCATCGCAGCCCTTCCCCCCAATATATCGGCAACCGGCACCGTATAATTTGTGGCCAGGCCAGACACCTGCCGCATCATTATTTACTTGCCAGTAAGAACATTCTTAATTGTAATTGGTAATAGTTCTCATTATAGTTGACTTTTTCGTTTGTCTCATTTTACAGGCAGGTAATTAATAACATCATGAAAATTGCGTACAAATATTCGCTATTGGCTTCGTTCATTGCTTGCAGCCTGGGGAACACTCAGGCACTGGCGGACGATACGAATACCGGGGCAACGCTGAAACACGCCCAGCCCAGCGAAACCGACCAGAAGAAAAACGCCGTTAATTCCGATAAAAAAAACAGCGGTGAAGATACGCTGCTGGTAACCGCCAGAGTGCAAACGCTACAGGCGCCTGGTGTATCAACCATTGACAGTGAAGCGATAAAAAAACACCCCATTCAACGTGATGTTTCTGAAATTATTCGCACCATGCCCGGCGTTAATCTTACCGGCAACTCCAGCAGCGGCCAACGCGGCAACAATCGCCAGATTGATATCCGGGGCATGGGGCCGGAAAATACCCTTATTCTGGTCGATGGCATGCCGGTAAGCAGCCGAAATTCAGTGCGCTATGGCTGGCGTGGCGAACGCGATACCCGTGGCGACAGCAATTGGGTACCGCCAGAAATGATAGACCGCATTGAGGTTATCCGTGGCCCGGCGGCGGCGCTCTATGGGAATGGCGCCATGGGCGGTGTGGTAAATATCATTACCAAACCGGCGGCCAATGAATGGCATGGTAACTTCAATACCTATTACAACATCCCTGAGCACAAATCTGAAGGGGCAACCCGGCGTTATAATGCCAGCCTGAGCGGTGCGCTGGCGGATAATCTGACGATGCGCCTGTACGGCAACTGGGGCAAAACTCAGGCTGACGCACAGGATATTAACAGCGGGCACGAAGCGGAACGCACCGGTAAATATGCAGGCATGGTGCCAGCCGGCCGTGAAGGTGTGATCAACAAAAATATTAACGGCGCATTACGCTGGGAATTTATGCCGATGCAAGCGCTGGAACTGGATGCCGGTTTCAGCCGCCAGGGCAACCTGTATGCCGGCGACACGCAAAACACCAACAGCAGTACGCTGGTGAAACAAAACTACGGTAAAGAGACCAATATCATTTATCGCCAGACACTGTCGCTGAAATACACCGGTGCCTGGGATAATGGTGTTACAACCAATAACTACATTCAGTTCGAAAAAACCCGCAACACCCGTTTGAATGAAGGCCTGTCCGGCGGTCTGGAGGGGCTTTTCAGCACCACGGATGAAGGTTTCTCGACCATTAACCTGAATGATACCAACCTGCATTCCGAGGTGAATATTCCGTTCGACTGGTGGGTCAATCAGACCGTCACTTTCGGTGCGGAGATGAATCATCAGACCATGAAAGATCCCACCTCGAATACGTTGACCAATACCTCTACGATTAACGGCGTATCCACGTCAGGGCGCAGTGAATATAGTTCGGCCGACATTTACGGTGTTTATACCGAAGATAATATGGATCTCACTGATTCAACGCGGCTGACTCCTGGGATACGTTTCAATTATCAGAGCGACACCGGCAGTAATATCAGCCCGTCACTGAACCTGTCACAAGAACTAGGGGATGATTTCACTCTGAAGATGGGGATTGCCCGCGCCTGGAAAGCCCCTAACCTATACCAGACCAACCCTAACTACCTGTTATACAGCAGCGGCAATGGCTGCTATGCCAGCTCAACCAGTTGCTATCTGCAGGGAAACAGCGATCTGAAGGCTGAAACCAGCGTCAATAAAGAGATCGGCATTGAGTACCACCACGATGATGTGCAGGCCGGGCTGACCTGGTATCGCAACGACTACCACAATAAGATTGAAGCGGGCTATTCGCCTGAGTACAACAACGGGACCTCAAACATCTATAAATGGGAAAACGTGCCTAAATCAGTGGTAGAGGGGCTGGAGGGAACGCTGAACTTCCCGATTAGCGAAACGGTGAAGATGAACAACAACTTTACCTACATCATCGAAAATAAAAACAAAACCACCAACGATTACCTGACGATTATCCCGAAATACACCATTAACTCGACGTTGGACTGGCAAGCCACCAGCGATCTGTCGGTACAGGGAACCATGACCTGGTATGGCAGGCAAAAACCGCAGAAGTATAATGCGCAGGGCGGCGCCACTTCCGGCAGTGAAACCTGGCAGGTCGCCCCTTACGCCGTATTTGGTATGAGCGCCGTTTACAGCATTAACAAGGATATTGATGTGACTGCGGGTATTGATAACCTGTTCGATAAACGCCAGTTCCGGGCCGGCAACGCCTTAACTTCCGGCGCCAACGGCACCTATGCCTATGGCGCAGGCGCACGAACTTATAATGAGTCGGGGCGTACCTACTATATGGAACTGGGGCTGCACTTCTGATCCAACCGCAATAACGGCCTGTCGATGATGGCTATGGGATTCCTCCTCAGCCGGACAGACAGGCCATTCTCATGCGCAAAAAGGCAAGCCACGGTGTTATTCTTAACGGCTATGAAAGAGGGTTCTGAAACTAAAACAGTATTCATCAGAGTGTCTGCGTAAATGAATCACCGAATATCTTGCAGCAAAAACAGGCGCAGTGCGCTATGCCTGGCCGCATTATTAACCTGCCTGTACGCAGGCAAAAGTTATTCCAGACCGGATATGACGCCTTTGGGCCCCAATATCGCGGATAAAGGCTCTTCTTTTTATCATTTCTCCGTCAGCAAGTTCGATTCTGCCGATGGGAAAAGGCATTACAAAGTGTGGACGGGGATCCCCAACAGCCCGCCACCGGCCGCTGGGTTTCCCGTTCTTTATATGCTGGACGGCAACGCCGTCATGGACAGGTTATCGGATGCATTGCTCAGACAACTGGCGGCACAAACCCCCCCCGTACTGGTCGTCATCGGCTATCAGACGGCGCTGCCGTTTGATTTGCCCGCCAGAGCGTATGACTACACGCCGCCGGTTAACGACAATAATGCGGGCAATCAGCAAAACGTGCATGGCAGAATGGCCGGTGGCGGCCTAATCTTTCGCCATCTGCTTGAAACAACCCTAGCCCCACAGGCAGAAAAAGGGCTGAACATCGACCACCGCAAACGCGCTATCTGGGGGCATTCTTTGGGCGGGGTTTTTGTGTTGGAGGCTTATTTATCCTCCACGTTTTTTCACCGTTATTACGCCGCCAGCCCGTCGTTAAACCGTGATTATGTCGGGTTATTACAACAGTTGGCGGCGATAGATAAGCAAAAATTTTGTGATAAACAGCTGTATTTAAGTGAAGGGAGCGGCGTACCGAGTCAGAACCCCGAAGCCCCGGCCCCCGAGGTGTTGAATAACGTTCACGCAACCCTTACGTCCCTTCATCACGCCGGGCTGCCCGTGACATTCTGGTCGTATCCCGGATACTCGCATGGCCAGATGTTTAACGTTGGTTTTGAACAAGCGTTGCTGGATATGGCAAAAAATGCCGCAAGCGACGCGCCGGCGGCATGCCAGTGATAATCAGCCTGGCCTGATTGGTATTCGCCACTGAATAACGCCGACGGCGAGGGGGTGTCGCCACCGCAACACCCCCGCACCGGTTTCATCGTCAGGATGATAGCGCCTCTGTCCCCTCATCAAAGATCTGTTCCACCCGGGTTTCCTTAGCGGCGCCGGCGCTATCACGCCACAACCGCGCGTAGAGGCCATCCGCCGCCAGCAGCGCCGCATGAGTGCCGTATTCGGCGATGCGCCCCCCTTCCAGTACCGCGATCAAATCGCATCGGCAGGCGGTAGTGAGCCGATGAGCAACCACCAGCGCCGTTTGCCCATGGTTACGGGCACCTGCGGCCAGCGACGTCATCAGCGCCTCCTCAGCCGAACGATCCAGGCGCGCCGTGGCTTCATCAAGCAACAGAACATGCGCATTGGCAAGCTGCGCACGCGCCAACGCAATGAGCTGACGTTGCCCTGCCGATAAGCCCGCCCCGCCGTTATTCACCGGGGTGCGGAACCCTTGGGGTAACGCGCGCACCGTTGCCAGCAACCCGGCCCGCCGCGCCGCGTCTTCCACCTCCGCATCACTGCTCTCTGGGCGCGCATAGCGAATATTCCCGGCGATATCGCCACTGAACAATGCCACATCCTGCTCAACCAGCCCCACCCGGGAGCGATAGTCGGCAAGTAACATCTCGTCAACCGCGCGTTCGCCAATGCGGATCTTGCCGCCCGTGGGGGTATAAAAGCCCGCCAGCAGTTTCACCAAGGTTGATTTGCCGGCACCGCTGGGCCCGACCACCGCCACCACCGAACCTTGCGGTATCGACAGGCTTAACGTATCCAGGGCCAGCTCGCTGCTGCCGGGATAGCGGAAGGTGATATCCTCCAGCGTCAGTTCACCCTTCAGCGGCACGTGCACCGATGGATCCGCAGGCTGCACGTCCTCCGCCCCTTCGGTAGCCAACAGTTCGTCAATATGCTTTGTGCTGGCAGTCGCTTGCTGGTAGGCGTCGACAATGCCGGACAACTGCTGCACCGGCCCATAGAACTGCCCCAGTAACAGGAAGAATGCCGCCAGCACGCCGGCGGTCATCTCACCTTCGGCAACGCGGGATGCGCCCACTAACAATACGACAGCGTAAGAGGCCTCGGTACAGAAGGTGAGAAAGGGAAAATAAACGGCGAGGTATTTCTGCGCACGCACGCGGGTGGCGCGAAAGCGATCCGACAGCGTCCGCAGCTTGGCGGCCTCTACATCCTGCTGCCCATGCGATTGCACCACACGGAGCCCCGACACTTTCTCTTGCAGGGTACTATTTACCTTGCCGATCTCAATCCGTGCCTTGGCATAGGCGGGGGAACTCAAACGGCGGTAAATCAGCGTCGCGGCGGCGATCACCGGCACCGCGCCTAACGCCACCAGGGCCAGCACGGGATCAAGCCAGAACATCGTTACCGCAATGGCGAGCATGGTGACCAGACTGGTCGCCGCGCCGGCAAGGCCGTTTTGCAGAAAGCGCGCCAGCGCGTCGACATCAACGGTCATACGGGTGAGCCGCGCATCAGCGTGCTGTTCATGGTAAGGCAGGCCCAGCCGCAACAGATGGCCGAAGCTGCGTAACCGTACCGTGTGCTGCACGGTTTCTGCCGCACGCGCCGAAACCACGGTCTGCAATGAGTAGCAGCACCAACTGACGATCACCAACAACAGGGCAAAACCGGCACAAACCGCGATAGTGGCCAGATTGCCCATGGCGACGCCCATATCAATACCGCGCTGCAGCAACACCAGCACCCCGACGCTCGCAGCCGAATCCACGGCGATCAGTATGGCAGCGGCCACAAACAGCCACGCGACAGGGGCCAACAACGATGCCACCCGCCGCCCTTTGCCTGCCTGCGCCAACCGCACTGCCTTTTCAGGCACGCGGCACATGCGCTCGCTAAACCCCAGGCCGGCCCCTGCCGCGCGCGGTTCATCGCGTTCAGTGTCCACCGGCGAGGCGCTCGGCTCTGGCCAGAGCACGTTGGCCGAATCCGCCGGTTGCTCCAGAAAATCTCCCGTGCCGGACATCAGCGCACGGAATGCCGGGCAGCGTTGCTCAAGCTCCGCCTGTGTGCCGATATCCGCAACGCGCCCCGCTTCCAGCACCACAATCTTATCGGCCAGTTGCAGCGTCGAACGGCGCCGCGCGATCACCAACAACATGTGCTCGTCATCGGCATAGCGTGCCAGTGCGCTATTGATCTCCGCTTCCGTACCGGCATCCACCGCCGACGTTGTATCGTCCAGGATCAACAGCTCAGGCGCGGTGAGCAACGCGCGGGCAAGCGCCAGGCGCTGCCGTTGCCCCCCGGAGAGGTTTGCCGCACGCTCTGCCAGCGGCGTGTTGAACCCCTTTGGCAGCGCTGAAATAAAGCCCGTGGCGCCGGCCGCATCGGCAGCACGGCGGATGTCATCTTCGCTGGCCTGCGGATGGCCATAGGCAATATTTTCAGCCACGGTGCCGGCAAACAAAAAGGTATCTTCAAACACCACGCCGACCTGCCGGCGCAGTTCGGCCAGCTTGAGATCGGCAATGTTCTGCCTGCCCTGCTCTGTGTTAAGCCACATCTGCCCGGCGGTGGTATCGTAGAAGCGCGCAAGCAGCATCAGCAGTGTTGATTTGCCCGAACCGGAAGCGCCGACGATCGCGACGGTTTCTCCCGCACGCATGGAAAATGACACGTCACGTAATACCTCCACGCCGTTGCCGTAGTGGAACCCAACACCATCCAGTTCCAGGCCGATAACCTTGCCGGCGACGGACTGATCGCCGTCCTGCATTTGCGGTCGGGTATCAATGAGGGAGAAAACACGTTCTACCGACGCCTGAGTCCGTTGGGCAATGACCAGAAACGAGGCAAATACTCGGGTCGGGCCGGTCAACATGGCCAGAAAGCTGGCAAAGGCCACGAACGTCCCCAGATCGATCCGGCCCGCCATGACCGACCAGCCGCCGAAGCCCAGCAGCACGATTTGGCCAAGCACCGGAAGCGCCAGCATAGTGGCGCCCGGCATCGCCTGGGAAATCGCCGCGCCAATGCGCACGCGGACTATCTGCCTCGATTGACGATCCAGCCACTGCATCTCGCGCAGTTCCGCCACACAGGATTTGACGATGGAGATTTGTGTCAGCACCTCACGCATGTGTTCTGTCATGTTGGCAAGCCGATCCGAAGCCTGGCCGGTTTGGGCAAAAACTCGACGACGCGCACGCAGCGCCGTAACAGCAAGGCCGGCCAGCACCACCACCACGATGAGCGTCATTGCCGGCGACATCCACAACATCACCGCCAGGCCAGCGATATAATAGGTGAGGACGGCCAATGGCACCGGGCACATCTGCAACAGAATGTGCATCTGCTGCAGATCGCTATTGGTGCGCGAAATAACCTGCCCGGTTCGCAAGGCGTCTTGCCCTGCGCCATCAAGTTTCTGAATACTGTCGAAGGCTCTTCCGCGCAGCGTGTGCTGAACCCACAGCGAAAGCTCGCCCGCATATCCGCGCCGCACGTAGTTGCCGATGAAATCAAACAGCGCAATCACCAGCAAACCAACGGCGAGCCATGGCAAACGTGCCGAGTTGCCGGCCAGCGCATCGTTAACCGCCTGGCGGGTAAGTAAAGGCGCCAACGCGGCCAGGACAATCGTCGATACCGAAGCCAGTATCACAATAATGCTTAACGTCTTTCGTTCCCAGCACACGCCGGCAAGACGGACAATCCAGGAATCAGTTGCCTTTGAAGAATGAGCAGTGGGCATCAAGCCTCCTTTATCTGCCTGAGCATAAATCCGATTAAAACTGCGCCAGCACAGGCTGCCTCCGGGTTCCTTTCCGCGTGAAGGCAACGCCATCGCTGACGCAATGCAATAACGTCACAGGTTGGCGCTAATCAGCCGTAATTCAGTTTGGCGACAAGTTGTTCAGCAACCTGCGCCGGGCTGGCCTGCGCAGCCATTTCGGCCGCTACCTGCGCGGATGCAGTACGCAGTGAGGCATTACTCAGGAATGCATTGATCAGATCGCTCGATAAGCCGTTCTTGCCGGGGATGATGCCGCAGCCGCGATCCACCACGGCCCTGGCGTTGACCGGCCGGTCGGCGCCCTCGCCGAACACGATTTGCGGAATGCCGGCGTGCAGGGCCGTCAGGGTGTTGCCTGCCCCGCCGTGATGAATAAACCCATCGGCGCCGTTGAGAAACACGCCCATTGGTATCCAATCGACCAGCCGCACATTGGGCGGTAGCTTGCGCAAATCTGAGCGCGCATTGGCCGAAAGCTGCAGGATAATCTCTGCATCCACCTCATCGGCCGAATCCATAACCCACGAGATAAGATCCAGCCCATCAACCATCGGCTTGACGGTGCCCAGGCTGACCAACAGGCGTTTACGGCCGGGCGATCTAGCCCACCAGTCTTGCCAGACGGCGCCGCCGTTATAGGGGACATAGCGCATTGAAATGACGGGCTCGCCGTCATTTTCCAATATGCTCATGCTCGGCGGCGTGACATCGATCCAGGCAAGATCGCGCGGTGGCGCAGTGACGCCGTGGCGGTTATAGGCATCGGCCAGCGAGCGTGTCACCCCTTTGATATGCCAGGGCGTGTGGGCGAACCCGACGGATTGCATGACAACCGGGATATGATACTTGGCCGCAATTAACGGGCCGACCACGCCAAGCGGCGGATAGATGATAAGATCGGGCCGCCATGCCCCGGCCTGTTCAACCAGCCGATCGGCCATCTCTTCACTGAAGAACGAGAAGTTACCCATTTTAGTGCCGGCATGGCTTTTTTTACGCAGATCTTCCCGCCGCCGATAGTCGGCCTCCGAATCGAAGCCGGGCGCGGCATCGAACGCGACCAGGCCGGCCTCCGCCGCCTTTTGCGCAAATTTGCCTGCGCTTGCGATCAACACTTCATGCCCCTGAACACGAAAAGCCTGGGCAAGCGAGAACACGGGATACAACAAACCGTATAAGGGTGGGCCAACAAAGAGAATACGCATGAGAAAATTCATCTCCGGCCTGACACAGTGAAATCCTGAAAGTCGCGCAGGCCCCCGACTGCTAAGGCGCCCATGGATTTCCAGTCAAGCGAATATTCAGCCAACCGGCGCTGAGTCCCCGTTGAAATGTCATGGGGGTAAATTTTCGACGACCCAGCAACCGTAACCAACGCAAGCTATTACCTACCCCGTGCACTACGTCACTAGCGAATAATGTTTTCCGCTTCCGTAAGAACAATAGCGATTAATACATGCCCGCTTTCTAAAATAGTGACACAAAATACATTGTCATTATATTTAGAAATTACCTCAAACATTGTGGACAATAGCAATCACCGCAATCCATAGAATCTTTAACATTAAAAACAATAGGATATATTACACTTATTCAGATTATGGGAAAGACCTGTGGTAAGCATTGCTGCGTTCCTAAATAGCTCGCATTAATATTACGGCTTGCGAGACTATTTGCCTGGAGCCCGTCTTAGCCTTCATTGGCGGACTCTGCGCATTACGTTAGCATATAATTATAATACGAGTGAAAATTAAATCGATAATAGGAATTTTACCATGTCAAAATTAACCATTTAATTTCCCCGGCTTATTAGTAATAAATCAGACGGCGATGTTTTATCGTGACACGAGTTCTTACACACTTTAATATAACGTTGAAATAATTTTATTGGCCAAATTAATAAACCCCGTATATTTCATGGAATGCCAAGAATGAAGAATGTCACCGCTTTCACACCCGATAAGCTTAGTACAACAGAACGCATACTGGCACAGCTGGCGAACCCGACATCGCTGGATGTGGCTCAGTTCTGGCATGACGTGGAATCTGTCGATGTTCCTCTGGTGACGGTGGCCGACGATAGTCGCGGCGAGCGTGACGTCACTTTTCTCTGGCGCTCGGAAAAAGTATTACAGGGTGTTTATCTCTGCCTGAACCGTGTGACCGATAAAAGCCACGTTGCCAAAGGGATGATGACCCATATTCCCTCCAGCGATATCTGGGCGCTGCAACTGCGCTTGCCGGCCAGTTACCGCGGCTCATACACCATTACGGAGATTCCGCAAGGAACCTCGCCTGAGCAGATTTCACAACTTGGTGGGCGCTTCACGCCGTTTATCGGGCAAGCCGATCCTTTCTGCAAAGCGCCAGGCATCAACGTGCGTGGGGAGGCGTGGGTCTCTGTTCTGGCCCTCGATCAGGCCCCCGAGCAGTGCGAATGGGCCGCCACCCCCGCACCCCACCGCGGCACGCTTACCACATCGTATCCCGTGGTTGCCGGGCAGCAGCGCCGTGTGCGCCTCTATATCCCCGATGTCGCCAGCTCAACGCCTTTAGGTTTGCTGGTATTGCCCGATGCTGAAACCTGGTTTGATCACGTCGGCGCTCTGGGCGCTATCGACGCCGCCATAGCCAGCGGCCGTATCCACCCGCTGGCGGTGCTGGGCATTGACAATAAAGATGAGCGGGATCGCGCCGCAATCCTGGGCGGCAATAACCAATTGGTGATCGACATTGCCGAGCGCCTGATACCGCAGGTGCGCACTGCACACCCAGATAGAGCCTGGGCCGGCCGTTCTCAGACCGTGCTGTGCGGGCAGAGCCTGGGCGGCGTAACCGCTCTGATGGCCGCCGTGCATACGCCTGACGTTTTCGGCGCCGTAATCAGCACCTCCCCCTCCATGTGGTGGATGCCGGACAACAGCCGGCGCCCGATCATGTTTAAAGAAAGCGATACCTCTTGGGTGAGCGAACGGGTATTGTCCAGCCCGCCGCAGACGGTGCGGATCAGGCTGTGCGTGGGGGCACTGGAAGGGGCAATGGTTCCGCATGTCGAGCAATTGCACCAACGGCTATGCACCGTTGGCGTCGATAGCCAGCTTGCGGTCTATACCGGCGGCCACGACTATGCCTGGTGGCGCGGTGCCCTTATCGACGGGTTGGCCACAATGCTCTAGCACCGGCGAGATATGCTTTTTTTGTCTTAAGATATGTTTTTTAATTTTTTCCCATCATACGCTCGGCGCCGTAGTATGGCCCCATTAGCTAGTGTGACGATGGGGTGGGAAATGCAAAAAATTAACCGTTTTCTTGAATTGCTGACCGGTTTTTTGATGGAAAAAGAAGACAGCGATACTGCCATCAGCAAAACCACCGGTGCGGAAGATCTGGAAAATCATGTGATGCACTCGTTGCAACCGCGCGTTGCGCGTTCGGTCCCCCTGGCCGATCGCTTTATGTTTATGTAATCCAATCGCCCTAATCTACGGGTGGCCAGCAGCATTGTTGCCCTGCCGCCCGCAGCGCTTTCGTATAACTTCCGTGCAAACGGCCCGACGCGGCTTGCCATGCCCATAGCGTTAGTCCATAATCCTTCCACTGTTGTTGGCGGGCAAATAAAGCCTTAGCAATCAGCGGGTCACAATATCAGCATCGTTTCACTCACGTGCGTCCGTAGCTCAGTTGGTTAGAGCACCACCTTGACATGGTGGGGGTCGGTGGTTCGAGCCCACTCGGACGCACCAAGTCTATGCCTTATCTTCCCGCACCGCGCCAATACGCCACAGCTTTACCGCCCTGCTTCGGCATTGCGGGCAGCATTCCCGTAGATACCCTGCTATCAGGAACATTGCATGCTGACATTTACCGCACAAACGCCGCCCGCCGATCTGGGCAACGGCCTGAAACAATGTACCGGCATACTCAGCGACGGCACCGCGGCAAAACAGCTGGATTACGCGGCGGGCGCGTTCGGCCAACTTCTCAAGCATCCCCATCCGGTGCAGAAACGGGTTGTCGCGGGTGAATTTGAGTTTACGGTAGGTAATGACGTTTTTATCGTGATTGCCGGCGAATCGGTCACTATCCCCGCCAACACCCCCAGCGGCTGTTTTTGCCTGGTTAGCGGCAGGCTATGGGAGATTTCCGCCTGATTGATGAGCCGGATAATAGCGGCCAGGTGAACAGGATGTAAACGCTGCGCAAACAGCCTGCGCATCGTGCGTTTTTTTGCGCAACAGCGTAAGTTACTCCGATGTGTTTTTCCTGGCGTTTTGGCTAAAGCTGCGTCACTCATCGGTTTTTTATTTTGTTTCACGCGGCGATAGCTTTATAATGCCAGCGTCTTTTAGTTGAATGGTTTCAGCCCTTGATTCGCGAAAATACAAAAACAACATGCGCTGATTACGTCACTTTTTGCGGTGTCCTGTCTCCCATACGCGGACCAAAATTTTCCACCCGGTTGCTATCGCTGTCACCTATCCTTAACTATATTTTGCAACGTCAGGCACAATTCCTATTCCATCCCGGTGGCTTACCCTCCGGTTTATTGTTTCTCTAATCCATCACAACTTGTAGAAAACATCGTCATGAAAAAGACCAAAATCGTTTGTACAATCGGCCCAAAAACCGAATCAGAAGAAATGCTGACCAACCTGCTGAACGCAGGTATGAACGTAATGCGCCTGAACTTCTCCCACGGCGATTACGAAGAACACGGTAACCGTATTAAAAACATGCGCGCCGTAATGGCCAAAACCGGTAAAAACGCCGGCATCCTGCTGGACACTAAAGGCCCAGAAATCCGCACCATGAAGCTTGAAGGCGGTAAAGACGCGGCACTGGTTGCCGGCCAGACCTTCACCTTCACCACCGATCAGAGCGTGATCGGCAACAACGAACGCGTTGCCGTAACCTACCCAGGCTTCGCCGCCGACCTGCGCATCGGCAATACCGTGCTGGTTGATGACGGTCTGATCGGCATGGAAGTGCTGAACGTGACCGAAAGCGAAGTGGTTTGTAAAGTGCTGAACAACGGCGATCTGGGCGAAAACAAAGGTGTTAACCTGCCGGGCGTTTCCATCCAACTGCCGGCGCTGGCGGAAAAAGACAAACGCGACCTGATCTTCGGCTGCGAGCAAGGCGTAGACTTCGTTGCCGCTTCCTTCATCCGTAAACGTTCCGACGTACTGGAAATCCGTGAGCACCTGAAAGCACACGGCGGCGAACACATTCAGATCATCTCCAAAATCGAAAACCAGGAAGGCCTGAACAACTTCGACGAAATCCTCGAAGCTTCCGACGGCATCATGGTAGCGCGTGGCGACCTGGGCGTTGAAATCCCGGTTGAAGAAGTGATCTTCGCACAGAAGATGATGATCGAGAAATGCAACCACGCACGCAAAGTGGTGATCACCGCCACCCAAATGCTCGATTCCATGATCAAAAACCCGCGCCCTACCCGTGCGGAAGCCGGCGACGTTGCCAACGCCATCCTCGATGGCACCGACGCAGTAATGCTGTCTGGCGAGTCTGCAAAAGGTAAATACCCGCTGGAAGCGGTGACCATTATGGCCACCATCTGCGAACGTACCGACCGCGTAATGCAAAGCCGCATCGACGCCCTGAATGACAGCCGCAAACTGCGCATCACCGAAGCCGTATGCCGCGGCGCGGTTGAAACGGCGGAAAAACTGGAAGCTCCGTTGATCGTTGTTGCCACCAGCGGCGGTAAATCAGCCAAATCCGTGCGTAAATACTTCCCGGGCGCGATGATCCTGGCGTTGACCACCAACGAAGTGACTGCCCGCCAGCTGATCCTGAGCAAAGGCGTTATCCCGCAGGTAGTGAAAGAAATCGCTTCCACCGACGACTTCTACCGTATCGGTAAAGAAGCGGCTGTGGCCAGCGGCCTGGCACAAAAAGGCGACGTTGTAGTGATGGTTTCCGGTGCTCTGGTACCAAGCGGCACCACCAATACCGCCTCTGTACACGTGCTTTAATCGAAAAGTGACAAAAACAAGTTACGCTAAACGCCGCATTGCGGCGTTTTTTTTAACTGTTGTAAACTATCCCGCCTAAAAAACCGCTGCAGATGCTTATTATTTAGCAAACAACAAATCGGAGCTGTCCGATAGAATCCGGCTGTTTTAGCTCGCTTTTTTAACTATTTTGTAAAACAAGATGCAAGTTTGAGCGAACGATCAAAATAAAGGGCCTCAACACAAAAAAATTATTCTCTTTCGAAAAAAGTTTGTGTAATACTTGTAACGCTACATGGAGATTAACTCAATCTAGAGGGTGTTATAATGAATCGTACTAAACTGGTACTGGGCGCTGTAATCCTGGGTTCCACTCTGCTGGCAGGCTGCTCTAGCAATGCTAAAATCGATCAGCTGTCTTCTGACGTTCAGACTCTGAACGCTAAAGTTGACCAACTGAGCAACGACGTGAACGCAATCCGTTCTGACGTTCAAGCAGCTAAAGACGACGCAGCACGTGCTAACCAGCGTCTGGACAACCAGGCTCACGCTTACAAAAAGTAAGATAGCTTTGGTAATTGAAAACGGTGCACATTGTGCACCGTTTTTTTTTGCCTGCCGTTGGCTGAAACGGGCCAGGCCGGCAAGGCGCCGGAACCGGCCCTAAAAACGCCTTAAAAGCCGTTAAACGGCGTTTCAGCACTGCCGCTGCTCACCAGCACCGGCATCCCCGAACGGCGCGCCATAGCGCTGTCAAACTCGTTTTTATCGGTCTGTGGATCGTTCACAAACGCCTGCTTGCTGCTTGAGAGCGCAATCGGCATGGTTTGCGGATCGTCTTTTTCAGTCTTCGACAGCGGTTGATGCACCTCAACGTAGCGTTTGCCGTCGGGTTCCACCGCCACTTTTACCGGCTCGTTGATGATTTGCACCCGGGTGCCCTGCGGAACACGGTTGAACAACGCTTCGATATCCTCCGGCCGCAGACGAATGCAGCCCGAGCTGACACGCATGCCGATGCCAAAGTTGGCGTTGGTGCCGTGGATCAGATATTGCCCCTTGCCCATCGCCAGGCGCATGGCGAACAGCCCCATCGGGTTATCCGGCCCGGCCGGCACCACCGCCGGCAATATCTCGCCCTGCGCGGCATAGCGCTTGCGGATATTGGCGGTCGGCGTCCAGGTCGGGTTCGGGATCTTCTGGCTGATATGCGTCACTTGCAGCGGCGTATGCATCCCAACCTGGCCAATGCCGATCGGATAGACAATCACCTTGTCCTCACCCTTGGGATAATAATACAGCCGCAGTTCCGCCAGATTGACCACGATGCCTTCGCGTGGGGTATCGGGCAGCAGCATCTGGGTTGGAATCGTCAGCACCGAGCCGGTTTTCGGCAGGTAAGGATCGGTGCCTGGGTTGGCTTCCAGCATCCCAAGCAGGCCAATTTTATAATCGGCGGCAATCATCTCCAGCGAACGGCCATCATTCGGCACCACGTAAGTCGTATTCTCCCCAATCAGGCGGCTGTTTGCCGGTGGCAACGGGTATTCGGTCGCATTGGCGGCGGAAACGCCGGCCAGCGCGGTGGCGAACAACATGCTCATTAAAGTCAACGCACGTTTCATGCTTTTCCCTATATTATGACGGTTTGGCTTCGAGGCTACTCTGGCGCCCGGTGACAGGTAAATCAGACAATGCCCTGATTAAACGCCGTACGCTGAACGTTCAGCGCGCATCATGAGGCATGCACTAATAGTAGCAACCCTGCTTCCAAAGGCAATAACTCCCCTAGAAATCAAGGTGTTATAACATGCGCAATGCGTAAGCCGGCCAGCCGATAGCGGCGATAACTAACTGAAACAGAAGTGATTTAACAGAATGACCTTAGAAGGGAGAATGGCAGGTACGCACCGGCGTTGCCGCCAATGCGCACGGGCAATCAGGCCAGCAACGCCGCCTTGGCACGAATAGCGCGAATCATCGCTTCCAGCCCCTGGGAGCGGGAAGGCGTCAGGTGCTGACTCAACGCCAGTTGGCTGAAGAACGGGCGCACGTCAAACTCAACGATGGCGCACGGCCCCATACCGTGATAAAGGCTGAACACCACGGCCAGCAGCCCCTTAACGATAGCAGCGTCGCTATCGCCCTTGAACACCACATTCCCCTGCTCGTCCAGTTGCATGACGATCCACACCTGGCTTTGGCAGCCTGAAATCAAGTTTTGCGGCTGGCGATCGGCCTCATCAAGCGCCGGCAGCTTAGCGCCCAGCTCAATCACATACAGGTACTTTTCTTCCCAGTTCAGGCAACGGGAAAAATTGCGCACCAGTTTTTCTTTGTCCGGCAAAGTAGCCATGGAACTCCTTCTCGTAATATCAGGCCAGCCACGGCGTAATGTTTACGCCGATCCTTGAGAGAGAATAGGAAACAGGCTGGCTTCTGCTGGGGCTTACCCCAGCAAAGTATGGATACGCTGCAGACCGGCAACCAACCGATCCACCTCTTCGCGCGTATTATACAGCGCCAGCGAAGCGCGGCACATGCTCGCAACGTGATAAAAATCCATCAGCGGCATGGCGCAGTGGTGGCCGGTACGAATAGCAATGCCATAGCGATCGAGGAAACTCCCGACGTCATAGGCGTGGTGTTTCCCCAGGTTGAACGCAATCACCCCAGCGCGCTCCGCCGGGCCATAGACCGTCAACTGCGGCACCTGCTGCAGTGCCTCATGGGCATAATGCATCAGCGCCTGCTCGTAGCGCTGGATGGCCTCCAGCCCTAACTCGCTGACATAAGCGATCGCCGCCCCCAGCCCCATGATGCCGGCGGTGTTAGGCGAACCGGCCTCAAAGCGCCACGGCGGCTCGGCATAAGTGGTGCCGTTGCTCAGGCTGACCTGCTGGATCATCGCCCCGCCGCCTTCCCACGGCGGCATTTGCTGCAGCAACTGCTGCTTGCCGTACAATACGCCGATACCGGAAGGCCCATACAGCTTGTGGCCGGAAAATACATAAAAATCGCAATCCAGCGCCTGCACGTCGACAGCCTGGTGCATAACCGCCTGCGCACCGTCCACCAGCACTTTCAGCCCGGCCGCTTTGGCCTGCGGAATAATTTGCTGCAGCGGGTTAACGGTGCCCAACACGTTAGACACCTGCGTGATGGCCAACAGCTTGGTGGTGCCGTCGATCAACGCCGGCAATTGGGCAATGTCCAGTGTACCGTCTGGCTGCAACGGCCAAACGCGCAGCTTGACGCCCCGCGCCTGGGCCAGCATCTGCCACGGCACAATGTTGGCATGGTGTTCCATCTCGGTGATGATGATGCTATCACCCGGCTGGAGCAGATGGCCGCCAAAGCTGTTGGCCACCAGGTTGATGCCTTCGGTGGTACCGCGTACAAAGACAATCTCTTCCGCCGAGGCGGCATTGATAAAGCGTGCCACCTGCTCGCGCACCGCCTCCATCTCGCTCGTGGCCTCGGCGCTCATGGTATGAATGCCACGGTGCACGGCGGCATAGCCATGGCGATAAAAATCCAGCTCGCGATCGATCACCGCCTGCGGCTTTTGCGCGCTGGCGGCGCTGTCAAGGTAGACCAATGGCTGATCGTTCACCTGGCGCGCCAGAATGGGAAAATCACTGCGAACGCGTTCGATCGGATAACTCATTTTGCCTCCCCTGGCAGGCGTGGGGCGATTTGCGCCAACACCCGCTCACGGATTGCTTCGTTTTCGATGCCTTCGGTCAGTTCAGCGGCGAAGGCAAAGATAATCATCTGCTGCGCCGCGTGCTCGCTGATGCCGCGCGAGCGCAAATAGAACAGCTGTTCGGCGTCGATACGGCCAACGGTGGCACCATGGCTGCACTTAACGTCATCGGCATAGATTTCCAACTGGGGTTTGGTGTCGACCTCGGCCGTTTTCCCCAACAGCAGATTATGGTTGGTCATCTGCCCATCGGTCTTCAGCGCATGCTGAGCCACTTTGATCATGCCGTTAAACACCGCGCGCGCGCGGTCGCTGACCACGGTCTTGTGCAACTGGCGGCTTTCGCAGTAGCCCTTATTATGTTCTAGGTAGGTACGGGTATCGCACACTTCCTGGCCAACCGGCAGCACCAGGCTGTTAATGGCAAGCGTCGCCCCTTCGCCATTAAGCTGGGCGCTGGTGTTGTGGCGCGTCAGGCCGGCACCGAGCAGGAAGCTGTCGCTTTTCACCCGCGCGTCGCGGCCCAGCACCAGATCGTTATGGGCAAAGTGGTAACTGGGTTGGCTTTCAAACGCCAGCTTGATGTGGCGCAGCCCAGCGTTATCGGCCACGTTGGCCGTCAGGCGCGCCCCGGTAAAGTGCGCCGCACCGTCCAGGCTAACGTAGTGCTCAATGACTTCGGCCTCGGCACCGCGGCCCACGTCAAGGTGATGGCGGTGATGCACGGTGTTCACCTCGCCTTCCGCCGCGCGCCCGCTGCTGATGTGCAGCAGGTACAGCGGCCGCGCCGGGGCTTTGCCGGCCGGCAGGCGGATCATGCCGGTCTGCTGCGCCAGGCTTTCCGTCAGGTGCAGAAAGATCTCGGGTTGGATCGGCTCCGGCAAGGCGCGCAGCGTGCCGTAGTCGGCCAGCTCAAACTGATAGCCGCCCAGATCGCTGTCGCTCAACACCGGGCTAAAACGCCCATCGACGAACACCAGGCGGTAGGCGTCAATCGCCAGCGCCAGCGCGTCGCGCACGGCAGGGCTAACCTGCTGCGGCTGCGGCTCCAGGAACTGCTGTTCAAGCAGCCCCTCCAGCGGTGTGTATTTCCAGTTTTCCTGTTTGCGCGTCGGCCAGCCCAAACGCAGCGCCTGTTGCCAGTGGGCCAACGCATGGGCGGAATGTTCGCCGCCACGGGCTTCGAACAGGCTGTAAAGCTGGCGCAGCGCCTGTGAATTATTGTTGGTCGGTAAGCCAGCCATAGCCCTGCTCCTCCAACTGTTTCACCAGCGAGAAGTCGCCGGATTTGACGATACGCCCCTGCGACAGCACGTGAACGTAGTCGGGCTTGATGTAATCCAGAATACGCTGGTAGTGGGTAACAATGATAAACGCGCGCTTGCCGTCGCGCAGCGAGTTAACGCCGTTAGAGACGATTTTCAACGCGTCGATGTCCAGGCCGGAGTCGGTTTCATCCAGAATGCACAAATCTGGTTCCAGCGCCGCCATCTGCAGGATGTCGTTGCGTTTTTTCTCCCCGCCGGAAAAGCCGACGTTGACCGAGCGGGTCAGCAGATCGGCCGGCATGTTCAGCAGCTTGATTTTGTCTTCAATAAAGTCGGCGAAATCGAAGCGATCCAGCGGTTCTTGCTCGCGGTATTTACGCACCGCATTGACCGAGGTCTGCAGGAAAAAATGGTTACTGACGCCGGGGATCTCCACCGGGTACTGAAACGCCAAAAACACCCCTTCACCCGCGCGATCTTCCGGATCCAGTTCCAGCAGTGGTTTGCCTTTAAACGTCACCTCGCCGTCAACCACTTCGTATTCTTCACGCCCGGCAAGCGTCGCCGAGAGCGTACTTTTCCCTGAGCCGTTGGGCCCCATAATGGCGTGCACTTCTCCTGGTTTCACCTCCAGGTTCACCCCTTTGAGGATTTCATTGCCTTCCACGCTGACTTTTAAATTTTTGATGCTTAACATTCTGTGTCCTTAAAGACGCGCCATGGTGCTGACTCCCGTTTGCCCTGCCGATATGGCGAAGCAACACGGGGTGGGTATGCTGCATATGAGCCGTGAAGCTCTGGCACGTGCAACTCAAATAAACGCGCGATGCTGGGTTAACCCACGCTGTGTTCCAGACTGATCGCCAGTAATTTCTGCGCCTCGACGGCAAATTCCAACGGCAGCTCGGAGAAAACATCTTTACAGAAGCCGTTGACGATCATTGAGATCGCATCGTCTTCGCTGATGCCGCGCTGCAGGCAGTAAAACAGCTGATCGTCGCCGATTTTCGAGGTGGTGGCCTCGTGCTCCAGTTGTGCGCTGTTGTTGCGCACCTCCACATACGGGAAGGTGTGCGCACCGCTGTCCGGCCCGATCAGCATCGAGTCGCACTGGGTGAAATTGCGCGCGTTTTCCGCGCCCGGCAGGATTTTCACCAGCCCACGATAAGTATTTTCGCTGTGCCCGGCGGAAATCCCCTTCGCAATGATGGTGGACTTGGTGTTTTTGCCGATGTGGATCATCTTGGTGCCGGTATCCGCCTGCTGATGGCCGCTGGTCAGGGCCACAGAGAAGAACTCGCCGATCGAGTTATCCCCCTGCAGGATCACGCTTGGGTACTTCCAGGTGATGGCCGAACCGGTTTCCGACTGGGTCCAGGACATCTTCGAGTTCGCCCCTTCGCACAGCGCGCGTTTGGTCACGAAGTTGAGGATCCCGCCTTTGCTTTCGCCGCCGGAGAACCAGTTTTGCACGGTGGAGTATTTCACTTCGGCATCTTTATGCAGAATCACTTCAACCACCGCCGCGTGCAGTTGGTAGCTGTCGCGTACCGGCGCAGAACAGCCTTCAATGTAGCTGACGTAGCTGCCTTCATCGGCGATCAGGATGGTGCGTTCGAACTGGCCGGTCTTCGCCGCGTTGATACGGAAATAGGTGGACAGCTCCATCGGGCAGCGCACCCCTTTCGGCACGTAGACGAAAGTGCCGTCCGAGGCCACCGCCGCGTTGAGCGCGGCAAAAAAGTTATCGTTGTGCGGCACCACGCGGCCCAGGTATTTGCGCACCAGATCCGGGTGCTCCTGGATCGCTTCGCCGAACGAGCAGAAGATCACTCCGCTTTCGGCCAGTTTTTCGCGGTAGGTGGTGGCAACGGAAACGGAGTCGAAAATCGCATCCACCGCGACTTCGCTGCCTTCGCGTACCGGCACGCCCAGTTGGTTGAACGCGTTTTCCACTTCCTGCGTCAGATAGCTTTTTTCCGCCATCGCTGCGCCGGTTTGCTGTTCGGCGCCTGGTTGCGAACCGCAGGCATCGTCACAATTGCCGCATGACGGCGCCGAAAAATAGCTGTAATCCTGGTAATCAAGCTTATCGTAGTGCGCCTTGAGCCAGTGCGGTTCTTCCATTTGCAACCATGCACGGTACGCCTCCAGGCGGAATTCCAGCATCCACTCCGGTTCATTACGTTTGGCCGAAATCGCCCGCACCACATCTTCGTTGATGCCATTGGCCAGTTCATCGGTTGCCAATTGGGTGAAGAACCCTTCTTTGTAACGCCCGTCACCAACCCAAGACTGTACATCGTTAGGAAGGTCTACATTGCTTCGTGTCATGTTAGTTACATCGCTTAAACGCCAAAGCTTTCGCCACACCCGCAGGAATGTTGCGCTTTGGGATTATTAAATTTGAATATCTGATTCAGCCCTTCACGGACAAAATCCACCGTGGTGCCATCGATAAACGGCATTGCTTTCAGCGGCACGTAGAGTTTAGCGCCGTCACGTTCAAACAAGAGGTCGTCTTCCGCCGGAGCTCGGGTCAAATCCAGCACGTAGCCGAATCCGGCACAGCCAGATTGTTTCACGCTCAGTTGCAGCCCTTTCACCTGCGGATCCTGCTGCATGAGTTTGCTGATTTGCTTTGCCGCGCTGTCGCTTAATGAAATGCCCTGCCAGACATTTTCATCCAGCGAAAACGTGCCAACACTTTCCGTTTGCATATGGCCTACCTCTTACCTTGTTTTTTATCATGCCAATCTGGCTTACTTACTATGTTAGTGATAACAATAATCACTTCAACCGTTTGTTTTACAGGGGTATGCAACAAAAAATGCGCTTTTGGGCGCCGGCAGGCAATAAATCGGCCCGGCAACCCTCTGGCCCACGGCAAAACCCTTGCCAGCACGCGTTTTCATCCCCATGACTTTCCAGCATTATTCACTATTTATCGCCGTGTCATCCGCGAGGTGATAAACCGCATAGCCCCTGGCGGGCAGATAATACTGAACATTCATAGAAAATACCTATTTCTGTGTTCAGGTGCGATAATATCCTTATTTATCTTGTGGTAATAATGCGCCTTATCTGTATTAAGTTTAGTCCTTAGCCAATAAATTGGGTCGCTAACGCAAAAATACAGCCCTATTTGCGGAAAATATTATTGCCAGGGAATTGATCGTTATCGCGCCAGCAAATATGATAATGATTATCATTTAACTGCATTAAGCGTGGGGCCAATGACTATTTCAATAAATGCGTGGCTGCTGAACAAGATTGATCAATACAAATTCAGCGTGCGTGACGCCACGATCGATTTCTATATGGCGGAAGCCGCACTGAAACGGCCGGGATGCGATATCGAACACCTTAAGCGCTACAACAGTGTTAGCCTGAACATGGCCAATCTGTGCCAGGAAAACGGCGATGACGAAAGCTATCTGCACGCGCTGAGTAAATTGCATAACCGATTGATTATGGAGATTAATAACCCGGATCGCTGCCAGCTGTTTCGCGTACAGAGCTACCATTTTGCCCGCCATACCCTGCAGCTGATTTGCCATCAGTACGCCATAGAAGGCACCTGGGACAAAGCCAACGCCTTTCAGAAGGACTTCGTTAAACGGGTGCCGTTTCAGCTGTAGCACCCGTTATGTGCCACGCCGGCGCGCGGGCTTGGTGCTTAGCCCAACACCGCCGTCGTCAGGCGGGAGGTGCAGCACAAGCGATCGCGCTTGTCGAAGATCTCGATTTGCCAAACCTGGTGGCGGCGGCCAACGTGCAGCGCGCGGCACACGCCACGCACCTGCCCGTCAAACACGGCACGAATATGGTTGGCATTGATTTCCAACCCCACCACCTGTTGATCCCCTTCGGTGCACAGATAACCGGCGATGGAACCCATCGATTCGGCCAGCACCACCGAAGCCCCGCCGTGCAGCAGGCCAAAAGGCTGAGTGGTCCGGCCGTCGACCGGCATGGTGGCCTCCAACGTGTCCGGCCCCAGTTTGGTAAACTCAATGCCCACATGGGCGACCATGCAACCTTCGCTGGTTTTGTTCAACTCCTCCAGCGTTGTCTGACGTTTCCATAGCATTACGCGATCATCTCCAACAGTGCTTGTAAGGGGTGGCGCACCCCGTTTCCTTCAATGCGTTTTACCTGGCTGCGGCAAGAGTAGCCGGTGGCCAGACAACGCTGGCGCGGTAAGCGCTGCATCGCCTGATGCCAGGATAGCTCATAAATACCGAGCGAATTCTGCAGATTTTTGCTTTCGTGCCCATAGGTGCCGGCCATGCCGCAGCAGCCAACGTTGATGTTCTCCAGGCGGGCGCCAAAGCGGGCAAAAATCGCGATCCACTGCTGGGTGCTGGTTGGCAGCGCGGTGCTTTCCGTACAGTGACCGAACAGATACCACGACTCGCCGCCAAGCGGCTGTTCGGCGCGCTCGGCCAACACTGGTTGCAGCCATTCATGCACCAGTTGCACCTTGAAGTCCCCACGCGCCTCGCCCAGGATTTCCCGGTACTCATCGCGGTAGCACAGCACCAGCGCCGGATCGACCCCGACCATCGGCACGCCCAGCTTCGCCACACGGTTGAGGAAATCGGCCGTTTTGCGCGCGGTTTTGGCAAAACGCACCAGGAAGCCTTTAATATGCTGCGCCTTGCCGTTCGGCGAAAACGGCAACAATACCGGCCGGTAGCCCAGTTTTTCCACCAGCCGAACAAAGTCGGCGACGACGTTGGCATCGTAATAGCTGGTAAACGGATCCTGCACCACCAGCACGTAATCCTGGCGCTGGCGTTCATCCAGCGCTTCAAGCTGCTCCAGCGTGACCGCGGTGGCGCTATGGCCGGAAAGCTGCTGGCGCAGCGTAGGGCTTGAGAGCATCGGCAAGTCTACCATCCCCAGCGTGCTGCGGCTCAGTTCCCGCACCCACGGCTGGCGGAACATAAAGTTGAACGCCTTCGGCGCTCTGGCCATCAGCGGCGTGTAGCTTTCCACCCCGGCGACCATGTAGTCGCGCAGCGGCCGCAGGTAGCGGGTGTGGTATAACTGCAAAAAACGCGAACGGAAGCCCGGCACATCAATTTTGATCGGGCACTGGGTGGAGCAGGCTTTACAGGCCAGGCAGCCAGACATCGCCTCTTTCACCTCGTGAGAGAAGTCATACTCCCCTTTGTTGGCATACCAAGTGTTGCGCGTTTTGTCGATGATTGCCCGGAAACTCAAACGCTGCTGCGGCAACTGTTTCTCCAGCGCCACCGGATCGGCGCCCTGCTCGCTGAGCAGCCGCAGCCATTCACGCACCAGCGCCGCGCGCCCTTTAGGCGAATGAATACGGCTGCCGGTGATTTTCATTGACGGGCACATTGGGCTGCGCACATCGAAATTAAAGCATAAACCGTTGCCGTTGCACTCCATCGCACCGCGGAACGAGGTGCGCACCGCAAGCGGAATGCGGCGATCGAGCGTGCCGCGCTTTTCCGCATCCACCTTCATCATCGGAGCCTCCACCCCGAAAGGCGGGCAGATTTTCCCTGGGTTGAGGCGGTTGTGCGGATCGAACGCCGCTTTAATGCGCCGCAGCTCTTCATACAGCGTTTCGCCGAAAAAGGCCGGGCTGTATTCGGCACGGAAGCCCTTGCCGTGTTCACCCCACAGCAGACCGCCGTATTTGGCCGTCAGTGCCACCACCTGATCGGAGATTTGCTTCATCAACATCTCTTGCTGCGGATCGCACATGTCCAGCGCCGGGCGCACGTGCAACACGCCGGCGTCAACGTGGCCGAACATCCCGTAGCTCAGATGATGGTCGTCCAACAGTTGGCGGAACTCGGCGATGTAGTCGGCCAAATGCTGCGGCGGCACGCAGGTATCTTCGGCAAACGGGATCGGCTTCGCCTGCCCCTTGGCGTTGCCCAACAGCCCGACCGACTTTTTACGCATGTTATAAATGCGCTCAATGCCCGCCAGATCGCCGCAGATCTGGTAGCCAATCACACCGCCCTGATGCGCCGCCATCAAATCGTCCAGGCGCTGGCACAGACTTTCTAACTGTTGCTCAATCAGCGCGTTGTCGTCGCCGGCGAACTCGACGATGTTCAAACCGAGCATGTCCTTGTTCGGCACGTCGGTAATCAATTCTTTTACCGAATGCCAGACAATATCTTCCCGTGCCAGATTCAGCACTTTGGAATCGATGGTCTCCACCGACAGCGCCTTGGCTTCCACCATGAACGGCGCGTTGCGCAGTGCGGAATCGAAAGAATCGTATTTCACGTTCACCAGTCGGCGCACCTTGGGTAGCCGGGTAATGTTCAGCTTTGCCTCGGTGATAAACGCCAGCGTGCCTTCGGCACCGGTCAGAATGCGCGTCAGATCGAAGGTTTGCAGATCGTCGCTAAACACGTGCCGCAAATCATAACCGGTCAGAAAGCGGTTAAGTTTGGGGAATTTTTCCAGGATCAATGCCCGCTGATCGCGGCAACGGTTCAGCACCGTATGGTAAATACGCCCTTCGGTGGTTTCTTCAGCCGCCAGCGCTTCCGCCAGAGGGGTGGGCATTGGGCGCGTATCGAGCATTTCACCGCCCAGCAGTACCGCGCGCAGCCCCAGCACATGGTCTGAGGTTTTGCCATACACCAGCGAACCCTGGCCGGACGCATCGGTATTGATCATGCCGCCCAGCGTTGCCCGGTTACTGGTTGAAAGTTCCGGCGCGAAAAAGTAGCCCAGCGGCTTCAGGTATTGATTAAGCTGATCCTTAATCACCCCCGCCTCGACCCGCACCCACCCCTGCTCGATATTGATATCCAGGATGCGGTTCATGTAGCGCGACATATCAACGATAATGCCGCTATTCAGCGCCTGCCCGTTGGTGCCGGTACCGCCGCCGCGCGGGCTGAAGATCAAACTGCTGAAGCGCTCATCCGCGGCCAGGCGGGCAATCAGCACCACATCGGCGGTAGAGCGCGGGAAGATCACGGCGTCGGGCAACAGCTGATAGATGCTGTTGTCCGTTGCCATCGTCAAGCGGTCTGCGTAACTGGTGGCGGTATCACCGCTAAAGCCGTTTTGTTCCAGTGCGTCCAAAAAATCGAGCACCCGTTGAACAATACCGGGTGCCTGAGAAATCTGTGGGATCATTCGCTTTTTATACTCTGTCTGTCTTTAATGCGTGATGCACGCTAACCCAGGCCCGTTGCCAAGCCTACCCTGCTTTTTGTTATCGTTAAAAGCCGCATATTGGAATGGAAGACGTGAGTATTTTTTTTATTTCCATTTCAATATGTTGATACCTATCCGTTTTACCACAAGTTGTTCCGTTCTGCCATTTCCGGCCCCGAAGCACCCCATACAGGCGGATTCATGTTCTTATTATTAAAGTAAAATCGATGAATTAATAAGAAATGACGCGGTGTAGCCTGCACGCGCCGCCGCATTAATTTACTCCTGCCGGGCGCCACTGTCGCGGCCATTTATTGCCAACGGAGCCGCCGTGGCCGACAAATCGCTACGCATGGCGGCCGCGAATTAATATCGCGCGTAATACTGTGAAATCCGTGAAAAATGCATCATGATTAATCGGCTGAAGGAACTAACATAAATAGGATGAGAACGCTTTCATGACACTCCCGCGAGACCGGTACGATTTGGCCACCATCATTTTCGGCGTGTTGTTTATCGCCATTTTGATCCTGGCCTGTTTTTGGGTGATCCAGCCCTTTATCCTGGGTTTTGCCTGGGCCGGCATGGTGGTTATCGCAACCTGGCCGTTACTGATCAAACTGCAACGGTTGTTCTGGGGCCGGCGCTCGCTGGCCGTCGCCGCGATGACGCTGCTGTTGATCCTGCTGTTTGTGCTGCCCATCTCTTTGCTGGTTAGCAGCATTGTGGACAATAGCGCCCCCATCGTTGCCTGGGCCAGTAAGCCAGGGCAATTCCATATTCCCGATCTGGCCTGGCTGCAGGATATCCCGATGATCGGCACCAAGGTTTACAACAGCTACCATACTCTGGTGAACACCGGCGGTACGGCGTTGCTGGCCAAGGTTCAACCCTATTTCGGCCAGACCGCCACTTGGTTCGTCGCACAGGCGGCACACATCGGCCGCTTCCTGCTGCACTGTGGTCTGATGCTGTTGTTCAGCGTGCTGCTGTATGCCCGTGGGGAACAAGTGGGCACGGGGATCCGCCGCTTTGCCATACGCCTGGCGGCAGACCGTGGCGATGCCTCCGTGGTGCTGGCCGGCCAAGCAATCCGCGCCGTTGCGCTGGGCGTGGTGGTTACCGCACTGGTGCAGTCGGTATTAGGCGGCATTGGCCTGGCGGTTACCGGTATCCCGGCAGCCACCTTGCTGACCGTGCTGATGTTTATCTGCTGCGTGGCGCAGTTGGGGCCATTGCTGGTTCTGATACCGGCCATCATCTGGCTGTACTGGAGCGGTGATACCACCTGGGGAACCGTGCTGCTGGTCTGGGCATGTGTGGTGGGCACGCTGGATAACTTCCTGCGGCCGGTGCTGATCCGCATGGGCGCCAACCTGCCGATGCTGCTGATCCTCTCTGGCGTCATCGGTGGCCTGCTGGCCTTCGGTATGATCGGGCTGTTTATCGGGCCGGTGGTGCTGGCGGTTTCTTTCCGCCTGCTTAGCGCCTGGATCGATGAAGCGCCGAAACCCACCAATGCGCTGGAAGATGTGGCCAGGGACATGGAAAAAGAATAATAGCCGTACGCCACTCCACCATTGCAAAAATTGCCCGGTTAGCCGGGCAATTTATTAATCAGCCCGCGGTTCCGCTGGTCTGACTAATAAATTAAAACGATATTGAAAACAACACGCTTCCCCACTTAATCACGCTGTGAAATTAAAAAAACCGTCTATTACGCCAATAAACTCTCCGCTGGATAACCGGCAATAGCGTTCAATCTATTAGGAGGATTCTTAATGACGCAGCCGGCATAACTGCCTAATATTACAGGCATATGCTTAGCACAAATTCACTGTGTAATGCCATACATGTAAATTGCTGTGTGTAGTCTTTGCCCGTCTCCTACGATGGGCTTTTTTTTTATTTTTTGCACGCCCATTTACGTTTTGTCATATTTAACGCGCGGCTTAAAAAAAAGCCGTAATATTACTTACGGCTTTTTATCAGTTAACTCATTTATGCCTGGCTATCATTTTTTATTTGCCAAATTCAGCCAGGTTTGCACCACCGTATCCGGGTTTAGCGAAAGGCTATCAATGCCCTGATCCATCAGCCATTCAGCAAAATCTTCGTGATCGGATGGCCCCTGGCCGCAGATACCGACGTATTTGCCCTGGCGCTTGGCTGCCTGGATGGCCATAGACAACAGTGCTTTCACCGCGTCGTTGCGCTCATCAAACAGCTCAGACACCACACCGGAATCGCGATCCAGGCCCAACGCCAACTGGGTCATGTCATTGGAGCCGATCGAGAAGCCGTCAAAGTGCTCCAGGAATTGGTCCGCCAACAGTGCATTGGAGGGGATCTCACACATCATGATCACTTTCAAGCCGTCCTCGCCGCGTTTCAGGCCCTGGCGCGCCAGCTCCTCAACCACCGCTTGCGCCTGCGCCACGGTACGCACGAAAGGCACCATGATTTCGACGTTGGTCAGCCCCATCTCATTACGCACCCGCTTCACCGCCTCACATTCCAGCGCGAAACACGCGCGGAAGCTGTCGGCGACATAACGGCCGGCGCCGCGGAAGCCCAGCATCGGGTTCTCTTCATGCGGTTCGTACTTATCGCCGCCGACCAGATTGGCGTACTCATTCGATTTAAAGTCTGACAGGCGCACGATGACGCGTTTCGGCCAGAAGGCAGCGCCCAGCGTAGAGATGCCTTCCGTCAGGCGGCCAACGTAAAATTCGACCGGATCGTCATAGCCATGCATCAACGCTTTAATTTCATTCTGCAATGCCGGCGTTTGCTGATCGAATTCCAGCAGCGCTTTCGGGTGGACGCCAATCATGCGGTTGATGATAAATTCCAACCGCGCCAGGCCCACGCCATCGTTCGGCAAGCGCGCGAAATCGAAAGCTCGATCCGGGTTGCCGACGTTCATCATGATCTTCAAAGGCAGCGCTGGCAGTTCGTTGATCTCGGCGCTTTGCACATCGAAATCCAGCAGATCGCTGTAGACGTAGCCGGTATCGCCTTCAGCGCAGGAAACGGTGACCTTCTGGCCATCTTTCAGCACGTCCGTCGCCGAGCCGCAACCCACCACCGCCGGAATACCCAGCTCACGCGCAATGATCGCCGCGTGGCAGGTTCGGCCACCGCGGTTGGTCACGATCGCCGAAGCTTTCTTCATGATCGGCTCCCAATCCGGGTCGGTCATGTCGGTAACCAACACATCGCCCGGCAGAATACGATCCATTTCATTGATATTGTGGATCACTTTCACCGGGCCGGCGCCGATGCGGTGGCCGATGGCACGCCCCTCGACCAGCACATTGCCGCTGCCGTTCAACTGGTAACGCTCCATAACCTGCTCATTGGAACGCACCGTCTCTGGACGCGCCTGCACAATCAACAGTTTGCCGGTGTGGCCGTCTTTGGCCCACTCGATGTCCATCGGGCGGCCGTAGTGTTTTTCAATCAGCAACGCCTGGTGCGCCAACGCCTGCACCTCATCATCCGTCAATGAGAACCGGTTGCGCTGCGCTTCCTCGACATCCTCAATGCGCACCTGCTTGCCATGCTCCTGGGATGGCGCGTACACCATGCGGATTTTCTTAGAGCCCATATTGCGGCGCACAATGGCCGGTTTGCCATTTAGCAGCGTGGGCTTGTGCACATAGAACTCATCCGGGTTCACCGCGCCCTGCACCACCATTTCACCCAGGCCGTAAGCCGAGGTGATAAACACCACCTGGTCGAAGCCCGATTCGGTATCAATGGTAAACATCACGCCGGACGAAGCCAGATCGGAACGCACCATGCGCTGCACGCCGGCGGACAACGCCACGCCACGGTGGTCATACCCCTGATGCACCCGGTATGAAATCGCGCGATCGTTAAACAACGAAGCAAACACATGCTTGATCGCCACCATCACGGCATCGATGCCCTGAACGTTGAGGAAGGTTTCCTGCTGGCCGGCGAAAGACGCATCCGGCATGTCTTCCGCGGTTGCCGAAGAACGCACGGCAAAAGAGGCTTCCGCCTGGCCGTCGGCCAGTTGCTGATAGGCCTGGGTGATTTCACGCTCAAATTCAGGATGGAAAGGCGTATCAATTATCCACTGACGGATTTTTGCACCGGCAGCGGCCAATTGATTTACATCATCAACGTTGGTTTGATCCAGCAGTTGGTAAATGCGCTGGTTAACGCCGCTTTGTTCCAAAAAATCATTGAATGCCTGTGCGGTGGTGGCAAAGCCATTTGGCACGGCGACACCCAGATCGGAAAGGTTAGTGATCATTTCACCGAGCGAGGCATTTTTGCCGCCGACGCGGTTAACGTCATTCATACCTAGCTGGTTGTACCAAAGCACATTATGCAAATCAGAGCCATTGTTGGACATCGAGACAATCCTTATTGCTATCAGTAGGGTATTAGCGTTTTTGCTCTCAACAACAGAGTAAATTCAGCCTAGCACATTAATCCCTAACAAATGGAAAGGTGAATCGATCAATCAGATGAAAAAAAACACTTTTAGGAGAATGACCTAATACGCCAGACGGCTAAAATAAAGGATAACTAAATAATAAAATTTTATTTTTTCAAGCAATTAAATTAAAGAAATCGCCGATACCGCAAAGACCTTTAAATCATGAAGGTTAATCCATGGGGTACGTGTGAAACGCAGTCAATTCGTTTTATCGTCATTGGCTCGTTAGCGGGTGAATCGGCATAATTGCAAACTTATTGCTACTCTCTTTACCCAGGCCAAACCAAAGCCCATTATGCATTACCACGTGCAGCCCAACTGTGGCCATAAGGTTAACGTTATTAGCTAAGGAGTCTCGGGTGGAAAGAAGCGTTTTTTATATTTCGGACGGCACGGCGATCACCGCAGAAGTGCTGGGCCATGCGGTCCTTTCGCAATTCCCGGTCAAAGCCTCGCCCTTTACGCTGCCGTTTGTCGAAACGGAGGCCCGCGCCCGCGCCGTTTGCCAGCAAATCAATGATATTTACCACCAAACCCAGGTGCGCCCATTGGTATTTTACTCCATCATTTCACCCGCAGTGCGCAATGTGATTACCCAAAGCGAAGGCTTCTGCCAGGATATCGTTCAGGCGCTGGTCGCGCCGCTGCAGAGTGAATTGGGGGTGGAGCCAACGCCGGTGCCCAACCGCACCCACGGGCTGACCGAGAGCAACCTGGGCAAATATGACGCGCGTATCGCGGCAATCGACTATACGCTGGCGCACGATGATGGCATTTCATTGCGCAACCTGGATCAGGCCCAGGTAATCCTGCTGGGGGTTTCGCGCTGCGGTAAAACGCCCACCAGCCTTTATCTGGCGATGCAGTTCGGTATCCGCGCAGCCAACTACCCGTTCATCGCCGACGATATGGACAACCTGCAACTGCCGGCGGCGCTAAAACCGTTTCAGCATAAGCTCTTCGGCCTGACCATCAACCCGGAAAGGCTGGCGGCCATCCGCGAAGAACGGCGGGAAAACAGCCGCTACGCGTCGCTGCGCCAATGCCGGATGGAAATCGCCGAAGTGGAGGCGCTGTTTCGCAAGAACCAGATCAATTACCTCAACACCACCAACTATTCAGTGGAAGAGATCTCCACCCGTATCCTGGATATTTTAGGGATGAGCCGCCGTATGTACTAGGCCGCATCCCACGCCGCCGCCCTCTCTGCGGCGGCACACCGCCACACACCAGCGTTAACTTCTGCCATTTTCGCCTTATCCAGCTTATTTTATTGCCTTATCCCGCCATTGCTTAAAATAACACTGTTTACACGGTTGAATTCAGCCACTATTGCGATATCGTGAGCGTCATGACTTCCGGCATTCCTTGCCGTTGAAGAGCCACTTTTAGAGTTGAAAATCATGCATAACACAGTTCAACCGCGCAGGACGCGTATCGGTAGCCTGGTTAGCCCGCACACATTGGCCAGCAAGCTGCCGACAACTGAAAACCTCATCGAAAACGTGACATCGTCACGAAATCGCATTGCAAAAATCCTGTCAGGCGAGGATAAACGCCTGTTGGTGATCATCGGCCCCTGCTCCATCCACGATGTCGAAGCCGCCATTGACTACGCGGCCCGTCTGAACGCACTGCGCCCACGCTATCAGGATCGGCTGGAAATTGTGATGCGCGTCTATTTTGAAAAACCGCGTACCGTGGTGGGATGGAAAGGACTGATAGCCGATCCCGATCTGGACGGCAGCTACCAGGTCAACCGCGGTATCGAAACCGCCCGCCGGCTGCTGCTGGCGGTTAATGAGCTTGGTTTGCCTGCCGCGACCGAATTCCTCGATAGCGTCACCGGCAACTACATCGCCGATCTGATCAGTTGGGCGGCAATTGGCGCGCGTACCACCGAAAGCCAGATCCACCGGGAAATGGCGTCGTCGTTACCCTGCCCGGTGGGGTTCAAAAACGGCACCGACGGCAATACCCGCATCGCCATCGACGCCATCCGCGCCGCGCGCGCGGGCCATATGCAGTTGGCGCAGGACGAACATGGGCAGATCGCCATCTATCAAACCCACGGAAACCCGCACGGCCATATCATTTTGCGCGGCGGCCAATCCCCCAATTACCACCCGCAGGATATCGCCGCCGCCTGCCAGGCGCTGGGCGACGTTGGCCTGCCGGAACGCGTGGTGGTCGATTTCAGCCACGGCAACAGCCAAAAGCAACACCAGCGGCAACTGGCGGTGGCACAAAGCATCTGCGAGCAAATCCGCAGCGGCAGCGATAGCATCGCCGGCATTATGGCGGAAAGTTTCCTGCAGGAAGGCGCACAGCACGTCGATGCAGACCAACCGCTAACCTATGGCCAGTCAATTACCGATCCCTGCCTCGGCTGGGCGGACAGCGAGCGGCTGTTGGCGATGCTGGCGGACGCCGTAGACAGCCGCTTTTAATCGGCAAATCAAGCAAATGGAGGATTAACTTTGCTATAATGACGCGCATTGCCCAGCAACGGCGGGCAATGCCGTCTTTGTCTTACATCATGGCCATCCCGCCCGGGAGCGCCCATGCGGCAGGCTACGGAGCCCCTATGAATCAATCGCTGTTATCCATTCCCTGCAATACGTTGCAAGGCAAGGCCACCACACTGGCGGACTTCCCGGCCAACGCCTATCTCATCGTAAACACCGCCAGCAAATGCGGCTTTACCCCACAATACAAGGGGCTGGAAAACCTATGGCAGTATTATCGTGCACGCGGCCTGGTGGTGATGGGGTTCCCGTGCAACCAGTTTGGTGCCCAGGAGCCGGGCGATCCGCTGGAGATCGCCAATTTTTGCACGCTCAACTACGGGGTAACCTTTCCGCTGTTTAGCAAGATCAACGTCAACGGCCCGGCGGCGCATCCGTTGTTTCGCGAACTCAAACGCCGTGCGCCCGGGCTGTTTGGCAGCCAGCGGATAAAATGGAATTTCACCAAGTTCCTGCTTAGCGCCGACGGCCAACGGGTTAAACGTTTCGCACCGGTCACCAAACCCGAACGGCTGTTCGATCATATTGAAACCCTACTGGCATCATCCCGCTCGTTGTGAGCGGTTTATTCTCCCCGCAACGCCTGCCGCACAACGGCTAACGGCCCGTTCAGCGGCGCAAATTTCCCTTGCTGTCGCCCTTTGTTCACATGATAATAATTATCAGTTTGATATTAATTACCATTTTGCTGCCACTGCATTATCGCCTGTAAAATCATATTGGCATGCTGCTGGCCAACAGAACAATATCGTGGCGCGAATCGTTCGCCATATCGCAACCCAAGGAAATTGCCGCATGAAATCTTCTCTGACACGCCGCCTGGCGCTTTGTATCGCACTGGCATTACCGTTCACCGGCGCCGCCGCTGAGCGCATTGTTTCAATCGGGGGCGACGTCACAGAAATCGCCTTCGCGTTAGGCGCAGGCGATGAAGTTGTGGCCCGTGACAGCACCAGCCTGCACCCAACCGCCGTCACGAAATTACCGGACGTGGGCTACATGCGCCAATTGAATGCGGAAGGTATTCTTGCCCTCAAGCCGACGCTGGTACTGGCCAGCGAGTTGGCAGAGCCGGCGTTGGCGCTGCAACAGGTTGAACAAAGCGGCGTTAAAGTGGTACGCGTCCCCGGTGACAGCACACTGGATGCCGTGCCGCAAAAAATCAGTGTGATCGCCGCAGCGGTTAACCGCGCGGCTCAAGGCCAACAGCTTACCGAGCGCTATCGCCAGCAGTTGGCCGCCGTCGCCAAAACGCCATTACCCGTCAAAGTCTTGTTCGTGATGAGCCACGGCGGAATTTCGCCAATGGCCGCCGGCCAGCACACGGCCGCCGACGCCGTTATTAACGCCGCCGGCCTGAAAAACGCCATGCAAGGCTTTACCCGCTACCGCCCGCTGTCACAGGAAGGCGTGATCGCCGGCCAGCCGGATCTGTTATTGATCACCACCGACGGCGTGAGCTCCATCGGTGGGATGGAAAAGCTGTGGCAACTGCCGGGCCTGGCGCTCACGCCGGCGGGTAAAAACCACCGGGTTTTGATCATTGATGATATGGCCTTGCTGGGCTTTGGTCTGGAAACGCCGGCCGCATTGCAAAAACTGCGTAATGCGGCGGAGCAAAAATAATGCGTTACCGTGTAACTCCGCGCGTGGCCATCAGCAGCCTGCTGCTGTTGCTCACCGTTTTGGTGTTGGGGGCGGCGAACATGGGGGCGCTGTCGCTCTCTTTTCGCACCCTGTGGCAAATGCCATTTAGCGACACCGCTTGGCAAATCTGGCTGAATATCCGCCTGCCGCGCGTGCTGTTAGCGGTGGTGATCGGCTGCGCGCTGGCCGTCGCCGGCACGGTGATGCAGGGACTGTTTCGCAACCCGCTGGCCGATCCCACCCTGCTGGGCATCAGCAGCGGCGGCGCCTTTATGGTGGCGATGGTCATCGTGGTTCCTTTCGCATTGCCGCCGGTCATCGCCCTCTATAGCCATATGGCGGCGGCGTTCCTCGGCTGCCTGGTGGTGTCGGTTGTGATCTTCGGCATCAGCCGCAGCGGCCACGGCAATTTGTCCCGCCTGTTGTTGGCCGGTATCGCCATCAATGCCCTGTGCATGGCGGCCGTCGGTGTGTTGTCTTATCTCAGCAGCGATCAGCAACTGCGTCAGTTCTCTCTGTGGATGATGGGTAGCCTGAACCAATCGCAGTGGCCGACATTAACCGTCGCGGCATCGCTTATCCTGCCAGCCGTATTCCTGACGCTGCAACAGGCCAGAAAACTCAACCTGCTGCAGTTAGGCGATGAAGAAGCCCACTACCTTGGGGTTGACGTGCAACGCACCAAGCTGCATCTGCTGCTGCTTAGCGCCCTGTTGACCGGCGCCGCCGTAGCGATGAGCGGCGTGATCGGGTTTATCGGCCTGGTGGTGCCGCACCTGATCCGGATGCATCTGGGCGGCGATCACCGCTGGCTGCTGCCGGCTTCGGCGCTGGGCGGCGCCTGTCTGCTGTTGGTGGGCGATACACTGGCGCGCACCCTGGTCGCCCCGGCGGAGATGCCGGTTGGGCTGGTAACCAGTTTGCTCGGCGGCCCTTACTTTTTATGGCTGGTGATGCGCCAGCGGGAGCGTACCGGTGGCTGAGAGCACAACGCTGCTGGCGGCACGCCAGCTTTGTTACAACCTGGGTACACGGCGGTTGATTGATGATGTGTCATTGACTATCGCCAGCGGTGAAATGGTGGCCATCATTGGCCCGAATGGCGCAGGGAAATCCACCTTGCTGCGCCTGCTGACCGGCTACCTGGCGCCCGGCAGCGGGGAATGCCGCCTGCTCGGCAAGCCGTTGGCGCAGTGGCAGCCACAGCAACTGGCCAAGGTGCGGGCGGTCATGCGCCAACACAGCAGTTTGGCGTTCCAGTTCAGCGTGGAAGAAGTGGTGGCGATGGGGCGTGCGCCCTACGGCCAGCGCAACATGCAACAGGCGGTGCAACAAGCGTTGCAACACACCGACTGCCTTAGCCTGGCGCAGCGTGACTATCGCCAGCTTTCCGGCGGGGAACAACAGCGGGTGCAGTTGGCGCGGGTCTTGGCGCAGCTCTGGCAGCCGGAACCAACGCCGGCCTGGCTGTTCCTGGATGAGCCCACGTCGGCGTTGGATCTGTATCACCAGCAGCATAGCCTGCGCCTGTTGCGCGGCTTGACGCGCAGCCAACCGCTGGCGGTATGCTGCGTGCTGCACGATCTGAACCTGGCCGCGCTGTATGCCGATCGCATTTTGCTGTTACACCAGGGCCGCCTGGTTGCCGCCGGCACCCCGGCGCAGGTGCTGCAGGCCGAAATCCTCACCCGCTGGTATCAGGCGGATCTTGGCGTTGGCGCTCACCCGGAAATGTGCCTGCCGCAGGTCTACTTGCGCCAGTAACACGCGCAGTGCCTCATGGCGGCGGCATTCAGCCCCGCCATGAGGCCATTCATCAACTGGAACAGGAAACTTCCAGGCGTTTTCCCCATTCCGGCGGCAAGGCGGCAAGATCGTCATACTGCGGATCATCTGCGAACGGCGCCAGCAGCGCCTGATGTAACCGGGCCAGCACGCTGGCATCATCCTGCTCTGCCGCGTCAATCGCTTGCTGCGCCAGGTAGTTGCGCAAGATCAGCTTCGGGTTGGCCGCCTTCATCGCCCGCCGGCGTTCAGCATCGCTCACACCTTCCTGCTGCAACCGTTGGCGATAACGTTGGTACCAACCGTCAAACGCCGCACGATCGATAAACTCATCGCGTAATGGTGATTGCGCCTGCCCCTGCTGCACTTCGCTCAATAAATAAAACGTGCGGGTATAGTCGCGCCCTTCCTGCGCCATCAGGCCGAGTAACCCGGTCAGCAGATCGTTATCCTGTTTGCTTTCGGTAAAAAAGCCCAGCTTGGCGCGCATCTGCGTACCGTATGCCCGCATCAGCGCCGGTTCATAGGCCGCCAGCGCGGTTTGCAGTTGCTCTGTGCTCATCAAACCAGACAGCGCCTGCGCCAGGCGGTGCAGGTTCCACAACGCCACCGCCGGCTGGTTGTCAAACGCATAGCGCCCTTGATGATCCGAATGGTTGCAGATGTAATCCGGCCGGTAATCATCCAGAAATCCATAGGGGCCGTAGTCGATGGTGATGCCGAGAATCGACATGTTGTCTGTGTTCATCACGCCGTGCGCAAAGCCAATGCACTGCCACTGCGCGATCAGGCGCGCGGTGCGCTCCACCACATCAGTAAACCATGCCGGGTAAGGGTCTGCCGCACCGGCCAACTGCGGCCAGTGGTGCGCGATCACATAGTCCGCCAGCTGTTTTACCTGCTGCGGCTGTTTGCGATAGTAAAAGTGCTCAAAATGCCCAAAACGCACATGGCTTTCCGCCATCCGCATCAGCATGGCGCCCCGCTCCGGCCGTTCGCGAAACACCGGCTGTTCGCTGGTGACTACCGTTAATGCCCGGGTGGTCGGGATCCCTAAATGGTGCAGCGCTTCCGAAGCCAGAAACTCACGGATCACCGAGCGCAGCACCGCCCGCCCATCCCCCATGCGCGAATACGGGGTTAAACCGGCACCCTTCAGGTGCCAGTCCATACGGCGCCCATCGGGCAATATTTGTTCACCGAGCAAAATCCCCCGGCCGTCACCCAACTGACCGGCCCATACGCCAAACTGGTGACCGCTGTAGACCTGTGCCAGCGGTTGCATTCCCGGCAACAGGGTTTCACCGGCCCATTGAGGGCTTTTCTCTGCGCTAAACTCGCTTTCAGCCAGCCCCAGCTCACGCGCCAGTGGTTGGCTATGATACAGCAGGCGCGCATTTTTCAACGGAGTCGGTGCTAATGCCGTATAAAAACCAGGCAACTGCGTGTAATAACTGTTATCAAACTGCGGCATAGGCTCCCCGTTCAGCTATTTATCGCCCGCCATGAAGCATCAGGCACCCACGCAGGGCGATATAAAATCAACGTAATAGCCATAAGTGTATACACAAAATCATTCAAGATGCATCGAGGCGGCAAGTGAGAAAATCCCCGGGAGCATAGATAGCTATGTGACCGGGGTTTCTGAACGCAGCCAACAAAGAGGCAGTTTGAAGGATGACGTGTATAGCACCTGGAAGGATTAACATAAAGTAACTGCAAGGAGAATGGCGGCATTAGGCGTTACGCTGCCGTGAAGGAAGCAATGAATTGGCGATATCCTGTTGCGTGTAGCAGTGCCATAAATAGCCCTGCATTAAATACTCCCCGCTTTGCTGCGCCTGCGCCAAATACTGCGTTGACTCAACGCCTTCGATAATCACTTTGTTACCGGCATATTTTTTAATTTTGGCAAGCGCAAGCGGGAATATTGGCCTATTATGGTATTTCCAGAAAAAGTCTTTATCCACCTTCACAAACTCATAAACCCGATGGCGTATGGCTTGAATGCCGGCAGCACCTTTACCAAAATCATCCAGCCAGAGCGTAAAGTGCTTATACAACTGTGCGATTAGCCTGTTGCCCACCCCTTCGTTAATGCCCGGGAAAAACTCATTGATTTCCAACCGGACGAAGGGCATTTTTTTGATCAATTTGAAAATATGGTGCGAGCCCAGTATCAATGTCGCGCAGTCAGCATCAACGTTGACGGAAACCAGCACGCCTTTGGCAACAAAAAGATCCGCATACTGGCTTATGTATTGAATCTGTTTGATAAATATCTGTCGGCGGGTGTCTATATCCAGATCGTAATACGTCAAGCAACTCCCTTGGGGGCCATTGTCGCATCTTGTTAATACTTCAAAGGCAAAAAAGTCTCCTGAAGGGAAGACAATAGGCTCAAAAATGAACCTAACCTCTTCAACAGAAAGAATTTTCAATTTTCCCACCCCGTCACGACTCATTATCAGTATTCATTATATATGATCGTCTTTAATGATCAATTAATATAATTCGATAGATATTAACTATTAAGGATATCAGATATTACCCTATTCGCTTACTCAAACCCAATGAATTAGTTAATGATTTTTTATTTTTTAAGAATTCCCGTATAAAAGTGACATAAAATTGCTGTCACCGCCATGAGATAATTTAATGAAAAATCATTGGCGCGTTAATAATCACGCGGTGACGTACTGCGTGTTTCAACCTGCCGATTAAGGCGCATGAAAATGATAAAAACAGGGGAAAAAGCACGATAGCGCGAACAAAACCGGGGAGCAGCGGGAAAAAAACGGTGTGTGCCGGGCAAACGCCCGGCTAAATGCGGCGAGCCTGCCAGTACACTTTTCGCCAGTAGACATTATCCAGCGAGGAGCGGATCACCCCGCGGCTGGTCGAGGCATGAATAAACTGATCGTTGGTATCATAAATACCCACGTGTAGGCCATTTTCACCGGAGCCGGTTTTGAAAAAAACCAGATCGCCCGGCATCAATTCATCGCGCGAGATACGCGTGCCAAGCGCGGTTTGTTCTTCCGTTGAACGCGGCAGTTGCATATCGAAGCGATCGCGGAACGTGCGGTAGACAAAACCCGAGCAATCCACACCGGCATGATCCAGCCCACCGTAGCGATAAGGCGTGCCGTACCATTGGCGCAGCTGTTCATTCAATTGGGCGACCACCACGATCGAGTCAGCCAGTTTGCCACTGGGCGGTGGCGCATGGCTGCTGCAACCGGCAAGAATCAGGCAGGCGAATAAAAACCAAACACGCATCCGTTAATATCCTTACAGTGAATACGTTGCGCCAGCGCCGGCACAGGGGATAACGATCGCCGCCCGGCCGCCGCCCGCAAGGGAAAGCGCTATTTGGCATTAATTTATCCCCGGCCATAAGAAAAAGGCAAGCATTGTGAAAGAGATAATCGAACCGGGTCAGATTTTCACCGGCTTTTGGCGGCGCAATTGCCACGGTGGCTGCTGATTAACCCGACGCCGAGCAGAATCAACAGCATGCCCAGCGTCTTGAGCAGCGTCGCGGATTCGTGAAACCAGGGCAGCAACACGGCGCACACATAAACCAGCGCATAGCTCAAACTAAGCAACGGATAGGCCAGGTTCAGCGGCAAATAGCGCAAGGTAAAGAACCAACACAACATCGATAACGCATAGCCCAGCACCCCGCTGGCCACCGCCAACAATTGCCATTGGTAAAGCCAGATGGTGAGTACGCTGATATCCGCATAGTCCAACAGCGGGATCTGCCCCATTCCCCATTTCATCAGCAATTGCGCCGCCGTCACCAGCAGCACGCTGGCGATACCCCACAGATACCCTTTGCCTTTCATGCGCCTACGCTCATCAACACGATCCCCAGCATAATCGCCGCCACGCCACACCAGTGGCGCAACGAAGCTACCTCGCCGAACAGCCAACGCGCGGCCAGCGTCACCAACACAAAATTGAAGCTAAGAATGGGGTATGCCAGGCTAAGGGGCAGCCGTTGCAGCACGTTCAGCCATAACGCCATACCGGTGGCCAGCAACGCCACCGCCAGCCACAGCCAACGCAGCGTTGCGCCGATCCGCTGCGCCGGCGGCAGTTGCCAGCTTTGCGCCGCCCGTTTTTGGCACAGTTGCCCGGCGCAGGTCAGCAGGCTAACCATAATTATCAGTAGATAACCCATCATGGCCGTTGTGCATACCATAACAGCACCAACCGGTTCATCACCACCTGCTGATCCGGCTTCGGCAGCCCATCCGGCACGGAATCACCGCGCGGCAGATGCAGCACCAGTGCCACATTCCCCTGGCTGCGCGCCTGGGCCAACCAGCGAGGGAAATCATCTTCGCTGATGAAACGGCCGGCGGCATCCGGATACGCCAGGCCGTACTCCACTTCCCCTTTTTCGCGGTACATCGTGATATCACTGCGCTTTAGCTCCCACGCTAACCCGGCGGCAATACCGACGCTATTGGTCAGCACGTAGCGGCTGTGGCCAAGCGCCGGCCGATTGGCAGCGATGAAGTTCTGCGGCTGTTTCGAGTCAATCACCTGCTGCGGGATAGCGCCGCCAATCAGCAGACACAGCAGCAGCGGGCAACCGGCGGCCAAAGGCCAGCGCCGGCCATGATCCCCCAATGAAAGCAGTGCAAACAGCAACCAACCGCCAAAAGCAATCATACCGATAATCATTTTCGGCCACTCATCGGGGGCAAACAGCCGCACATCCGGCAACAACCCCAAGGCGATAACCAGCAGCGCCAGCATCCCCAGTAGGCCAAAAAGACCATTCAACACGGCATTGGCTTTAAACACCCGGTAACGCAACGCGCCGGCGCAGTCTTCGGCATATGCGGCGATCAACAGCGCCAGCGGTGCCATGCACGGCAGGATATACGTCGGCAGTTTCCCCTTGGCAATGCTGAAAAATAGCAGCGGCATGATGCCCCAGCTCAACAGGAAAAAACGCTGCGGATGCTGAAGGCGTTCACGCCAGCCCGCGGCCAACGCACCAGGCAGCAGCGCAAGCCACGGCAACACCCCGGCCAATAAGATCGGGATGTAATACCAGAACGGCGCTTTATGCTGGGCGTTGTCTTCAGCAAAACGTTGAATGTGCTCAACCCAGAAGAAATAGTGCCAATAATCCGGCTCACGCAGAGCCACCGCCCACGCCCACGGCAGGCTGATCAGCACGGCGGCGCAGACCGCTATCGGGCCATAGCACAGCAGTTGTTTAAAACGCCGTTGCTGGATGGTGATCGGCAATGCGGCAATCACCGGCACGGCCAGCGCCAGGAACCCTTTGGTCATAAACCCCATACCGCAGGCCAGGCCCAGCAACACATAAGCCCCCAACCGGGCTTTACGCGACGCCGCCTCCAGCGCCAGGTAGTAACAGACCATCGCGGCCGTCAGCCAGAGCGTAATCATTGGATCCAGCACGCTGTAGGAGCCAATGCTGAAAACCAGGGTCATGGAAAGGAAAATCAGCGCGGCAAGACCGGCCCGGCGCGTATTGCGCCACATCAGCCACGCCAGCGTGAAAATCAGGCAGGCCGTTAAGCCGGTGCTGAACGCCGCGCCAAAGCGCACGGCGAAGAGTGTGTCGCCAAACAGCCACTGGCTGACATTGTTGAACCAATAGCCTGCCACCGGTTTTTCAAAATAGCGCAGGCCGAGCAGATGCGGCACCAGCCAATCCCCACGCTGCAACATCTCGCGGCTGATTTCGGCATAACGGGTTTCATCCGGCTGCCAGAGCAAACGCCCGTTGAGCGGAATCAGGTAAACCAGGGTAAAAAAAACGGCCAGAATCGCGGCCCAAGCACTCTTTCTCGCCTTCATGGAGTACCCTTCACTTCGGTTTGACAGCCCAACCAGCCCTCTCGCCCAGGGAACGGCGCCCGTATGATCTGCCCTAACGGCAGCGCCGTGGTATCAACAGGCAACAGTGCGCCGAGTGGGCAAAATTGAATAGCCAGGCGTTCCGCCTGTTGCAATAGACGTTCGAACATCGCGCTCTGCGACATGCCTTCCACTTCGGTGTGGATGGTGTATACCGGCACACCGCGGCTGTGTAACATCCGCTGCAGAATGTAGTCGTTGTAATCCGCCAGGCTGACCTCATGACCAATCACCTCATCGAACGTCGGCAAGGTCACCGGGATCTGCACCGTGCCGATGCGACCATCCGCCAACAGCGGGCGGAACGGGTGCGTGCCGCGGCAATCGCTGTTGTAATGAAAGCCAAAGCGCTGCTTCACCGACAATACGCGTTGATCCGCACGCCAGCCGGCCACCGCAGAACACTTCACCGGCTGTTCAATGCAGGCGCGCAAAGCCCCGACGCCAAGCTGAATCTGGCGCGCCAGTTCGGCCTCGGACCAGCGCGCCACCTTGCCCTGCCAGCCCTGGTGATCCCAGGCATGCAGCCCCACTTCATGCCCGGCGCGCGCCGTTTGCTTCATCAATGGGCCAAAGGCGCGGGCGATGTTGCGCCCCGGCCACGCGGTGCCGGCCAGCAGGATATCCCAGCCATACAGCGAAGCGGCTTGTGAACGCAGCATTTTGCGCAGAAATGCCGGCCGCAGCAGGCGCCACACGTGGCGCCCCATGTTGTCTGGCCCAACGCTGAAAAAAAAGCTGGCCGTGATCCCATACTGTTCGAACAATTCCAACAGGCGCGGCACACCGTCACGGGTGCCGCTATACGTGTCGACATCTACCCGCAGGCCGACTTTTATCATCGGCTAACGCCCTTTTCCTGAACGTTGGTTTGCAGAAAGTAATCTAGCGTTTCGGCCACCGTCTGGCGCATTTTAATCGTCGGTTGCCAATCCAGCAGGCGTTGCGCATTCCTGATGCTTGGCGTGCGGTGCTCAACGTCCTGATAGCCTTTGCCATAGTAGCTGCTGCTTTCCACTGCGTTAAAACCGGCGAACGGTGGGAAGCGGTCACGCAACGGGTGCTGGTTGAAGCAATCCAGCAGCATTTCCGCCAGTTCGCGGATACTGGCTTCGTTGGTGGGGTTACCGATATTGATAATCTGGCCGTCGCACTGGCCGTCGCGGTTTTCGATAATGCGGAACAGCGCTTCGATACCGTCGTTAATGTCGGTAAAGCAGCGTTTCTGCTCCCCACCGTCCACCAGCTTGATCGGCGAGCCTTCCACCAGGTTGAGGATCAACTGGGTAATCGCGCGGGAAGAGCCGATGCGTGCGGCATCCAGGCTATCGAGCCGCGGCCCCATCCAGTTGAACGGACGGAACAGGGTAAATTTCAGCCCCTGTTGCACGCCGTAAGCCCAGATGACCCGGTCCAGCAGCTGTTTGGAGACCGAGTAGATCCAGCGTTGCTTGCTGATCGGCCCAACGATTAAGCGCGAACAGTCTTCGTCAAACTGCTGATCGTCGCACATGCCGTAAACTTCGGAGGTGGAGGGGAAAATAATACGCTTGTGGTATTTCACGCAGTCGCGCACGATTTTCAGGTTCTCTTCGAAATCCAGCTCGAACACACGCAGCGGGTTGCGGGTGTATTCGATGGGCGTTGCGATGGCCACCAGCGGCAGCACCACGTCGCACTTTTTAATGTGATATTCAATCCACTCGGAGTGGATGCTGATGTCCCCTTCCACAAAGTGGAAATGCGGATCGTCAAGGAAGCGGCAAATGGCGTCGGAGCTGATATCCAGCCCATAGATATCGTAGTTGCCGTCACGCAACAGGCGTTCGGTCAGGTGGTTGCCGATAAAACCGTTCACCCCCAGAATCAGCACCCGGGTGCGGCGTTTAACGGTGCTCGTCGGCTTGGCGCCCAGGCGCACATCGGTCACGATGCCCATTTCTTCTGCCAGGCGAACGCCGTGCACATACAGCCCCGCCTCGCTCTGGCCGGCGACGATTTCCAGCGCGCCTTCGCCACAGGCGATGGTCAGCGGTGCAGTGGCCAGCACGGTGCCCGGCTGTTTGTCATGCGGTGTATTCAGCACGCGCCCCTGCCAGACAATCACTTTCTGCTGGCCCAGGTAACTGAACGCACCCGGGTAAGGATCGGTTACCGCACGCACCAGGTTGTTGATTTCCCGCGCGGATTTATGCCACTGAATCTCGCCATCGGCGGCAGTGCGGCGGCCGTAATAGCTGGCTTCGGCCTCGTTTTGCGGGGTGAAGGTTACGCTGCCGTTCTTCAGTTGCGGCAAGGTGTCGTTCAGTAGGCTCTGCGCGGCTTCCCGCAGTTTACCGTGCAAGGTTAACGCCGTGTCATCCTCGCTAATCGCGACCTTATGCTGGGCAACGATGTCGCCGGCATCTGGGCGCTTAACCATTTTATGCAGCGTGACCCCGGTTTCGGTTTCGCCGTTAACCAGCACCCAGTTGACCGGTGCCCGCCCGCGGTAGCGCGGCAACAGCGATCCATGCAGGTTTAAGCCCCCCATCGGCGCCAGCGCCAGGATCTCTTCGCTGATCATGTTGCGGTAGTAGAACGAGAAAATCACATCCGGCTGCAGTTCGCGAATACGTTCAACCCACAAAGGGTGATTGACGTCCTCTGGCGCATAAACCGGCAGATTCAGCTCTGCGCCCAACCGCGCCACGGAAGAAAAGAAATGGTTTTCACCCGGCGCGTCGGTATGGGTGAACACGGCCTGCACGTCATAGCCGGCCTCCGTCAGCGCTTTTAAACCGGCGCAACCGATATCATGGTAAGCAAATACGATAGTTTTCATTACTCTTCTTCCTGAATGTGGTGGTTTGGCGTGGCGCCAACCACTTTCTGAACAAAATAACGTGGGCGGGCGCGCACATCGTTGTAGATACGCCCGATGTACTCGCCGAGTAGCCCCATACCGACAAACTGGGCGCCAACGAAGGTAAACAGCACGGCAAACAGCATGAATACCCCTTCGGCCCCCCACTGGGTGCCTAAGATCAGCCGCATGGCGATCAGCACTATCGCCAGTGTGAAACCGGACAGCGCTACGACGCTGCCCACCACGCTGAGCAGGCGCAGCGGCGTGGTCGTCAGGCAGGTGATCAGGTCATACATCAGGTTAATCAGCTTCATCAGGCTGTATTTCGAATCGCCGAATTCACGCTCTGCGTGCTCGACGTCGATTTCCGTCGTGCGGCGGGCGAAGGTATTGGCCAGGATCGGGATAAAAGTGCTGCGCTCATGGCAATGCAGCATCGCCTCGACGATGTGGCGGCGGTAAGCACGCAGCATGCAGCCGTAATCGCCCATCGATTTGCCGGTGGCGCGCTGGATCATCATATTGATGACGCGCGATGCGCTCTTGCGGAACCAGGAATCCTGGCGGTTGGCGCGCACTGTACCGACCACGTCATAGCCTTCTTCGGCCACGCTCACCAGCCGGGGGATCTCTTCCGGCGGGTTTTGCAGATCGGCATCCAGGGTGATGACCAGATCGCCGTGCGCCTGGTTAAAACCCGCCATGATCGCCGAATGCTGGCCATAGTTGCGGTTCAGCAGCACGGCGACGATATGGCTGCCCGGGCGATCGGCGGCCTCGGTTAATATCTCGGCGGAGTCATCGCTGCTGCCGTCATCAACCAGAATGATTTCATAGGCCTGGCGCAACTGCTGACAGGCGGCGGTGATACGTTCAATCAGCGCCGGCAGGCTCTGCTGTTCGTTGTAGACCGGGATCACCACCGATACGTTATTAATAGGTTCAACCCGCGGCACGTTCTGACTCCACAATTGAAAACAAGGCATTAACGACGCGATCGACATCTTCATCGCGCATATCAGGAAATAACGGTAACGAGCACAACCGCGCCGAGTTCCATTCAGTATTCGGTAATGAAAGCTGCGGATAGCGTTCGCGGTAGTATTTCTGCGTGTGTGCCGCGCGGAAATGCAGGCCAGTGCCAATGCCCTGCTCTTGCAGGCGCTGCATCAGCCGATCGCGGTCCAGGCCGCAACGTTCGGGATCGACGCGTACGATAAACAGATGCCAGGCATGGTCGTGCAGATAATCCGGCAGACCGAGCGGTTGGAAGGGGGAATCCTGCAACATCGCCTGGTAGCGCGCCGCCAGTGATTTGCGGCGGGCGTTAAGCTGCGGCAATCGTTGCAGTTGCACCACGGCAATGGCCGCATGTACGTCGGAAAGATTGTATTTGTAGCCCGGCGCGATCACTTCCGCCTGGGGTTTACGCCCTAGCTGTTGGCGATCGAACGCATCGACACCCAGGCCGTGGAATTTCAGGCTGCGCAGGCGCGCCGCCAGTGCGTCATCATCGGTGGCGATCAGGCCGCCTTCGGCACAGGTCATGTTTTTGATCGCATGGAAAGAGAAAATCACCGTGCCGCGCGCGCCCACCCACTCGCCGCGATAACGGGCGCCGGCCGCATGGGCCGCATCTTCAATCAGTGGAATATTGTGCCGCTGCGCCACGTCGCGCAGCGCGGCGATATCCAGCGGCGCACCGGCATAATGCACCGGCACAATCGCCTTGGTTTTCGGCGTGATAGCCGCTTCGACCGCAGCTGCGCTAACCATCAGTGTATCGCGATCCACATCAACCATCACGGGCGTGGCGCCGAGCAGCTCGATCATATTCGGCGTAGAAACCCAGGTCATTGAAGGTGTAATGACCTCATCACCCGGCCCAATGCCCAACGCCATCAGCGTGACATGCATACCCGCCGTGGCAGAATTAATGGCAATCGCGTATTTACAGCCAAAGGCGGCGCAAAAATCCGTTTCCAAACGTTGGTTGTGCGGACCGGTGGTAATCCAACCGGAGCGTAATACCTTTTCAACCGCCGTTATTTCTTCTTCACCCATGGATGGACGAGAGAATGGCAAGAATTGTTCCTGAGCCATAGTTAACCCTAAGCATATCGAGTTTGCGATAAGGCAATTATAGGGCGCTATTATTTAATGAAGATTAAACGACAAAGGAACAACCCAATAATATTTTATGAAAGGTGAATTTCTGTAAGTATAGTTAACCACCGCAATTAGAATCGTAACAATATTAATCCATGCATATGATTGTATTGAATAAAAATACCAAGCAAATATTAATTTATTTTGTTAACTTAATACAACCTTAATAAAAGATAGTTTAATCGCCGATTGTTCTCTTGTTCTTGTCGCAAAAATAAGAAAGTCTTGAAGAAAAATTCATATTCCGCAAATTCAATTTCATTTATATTCGTTTTGTTTAACTTCTATTTATAGTGCAAATCAAAAGCAACTTAAAATTTAAGCATCACGCGTCATAAGCCAACGCTGCTCGCCGACCATTTGTAAGTGAAAACCAATCTCATAAACCGGCGATAATAACGCCGGCACCATCACATCATGGCTTGCCCCTTGCGCCACCACCCGCCCGGCACTCAATAACCACACCTGATCGGCCTGCTGCAATGTCTGGTTCAGATCGTGCGCACAAACCAACACGCTGCGCCCGTGTTGGCAAAACTCGTGCAATAACCGATCCAATGCGGCTTTCTGCGCCACATCCAGGCTATTGCCCGGCTCATCCAGCAGCAACAACCGGCTCAATGGGTTGACCGCAGGCCAAACCTGCAGCAGCGCGGCAACCAGGCGCACCCGTTGCCATTCGCCACCGGAAAGTTGGGCAAGCGTGCGCGGCAACTTATCCGCCAGCTTCAACTGCCGGCACAGATATCCCAGAGTCTCTTCCACAACGGCGGCGGCGCACCCCGGCGGCTGATGCAGCGCCAGATATTGAAAAACCGGCATGAATGCCGCCGGCGGCTGTTGCTGGCCCAAATAGGCGCGCCGGCGTGCCAACTGCCCCGCCGAATAGTGGCTGAGCGGCTGCCCATCCAGCAGCACCTGGCCGCCGCCGGGCAGCAGCCCCGCTACCCGCGCCAACAGGGTGCTTTTACCGGCGCCATTGGGGCCAATCAGGTGTATTTGCCTGCCTGGCGCCACCCGGGCAGACAACGGGAATAAGCGTTGATCAACGCTGACCTGATTAAGCTCCAGCATCGCGAATTACTGCGCCAGCGCCTGTTCGATGGCGGTGACAATGGCGGGATCCTGCGGCTTCATATCCGGGGCAAAACGCACCAGCACGCTGCCATCGCGCCCAATCAGGAATTTCTCAAAATTCCACAGAATATCGCCGGGCTGCTTTGGCCCCTGCCCTTTGCTGATCCGGCGCGCCTTGAACTCGCTGCCGGCTGGCGACACGGCTTCAGGCTTGGCGGCAATCAACGCCTGATACAACGGATGGCGGTTTGCGCCGTTGACTTCAATCTTGCTGAACATAGGGAACTGCACGCCGAACGTGCCGCGGCAAAACGCCAGAATCTCTTCGTTGCTGCCGGGTTCCTGCCCGAGAAATTCGTTGGACGGAAAGCCCAGCACAGCAAAACCGCGATCGCGATAGTTTTCATACAGCGCTTCCAAACCTTCATACTGGTCGGTCAGGCCGCATTGTGAGGCCACATTGACCACCAGTAAAACGTCGCCTTGATACTCCGCCAGCGTGGTTGCACGGTTATCAATCGTTTGCAGTGGTATCGCGTTTATTGGCTGACTCATCGGAACCCTTCCTTTCTGTGTATTTGCAGGTGAAGATACGCGGGGCACGGCGCAGCGGCCAATGCGTAGCGTATCGATGCCATTACCTTACGCTTTTTACCCGCAGCAGTAACCAGATAAAAAGCGGCGCCCCCAGCGTAGCGGTGACCACACCGATAGGCAATTCGGCTGCGGCCAGGGTAACCCGAGCCGTCACGTCTGCAGCCAGCAAAACGCCGGCGCCGGCCAAGGCGCAACCCGGCAAAAGGTAGCGCTGATCGGTCAGCCCAATCAGACGCAATATGTGGGGGATAACCAAGCCAACAAAGCCTATCACACCGGCCAACGCCACGCTGATGCCAACCAGCCAGCCGACCGCCAACACCAGCAAGTTGCGCCACAGGTATAAAGGCAACCCGAGTTGCCGTGCCTGCACCTCGCCCAGCGTCATCACATTAAGCACGTTGCCCTGCCGGCATAGCCACAGCAATACGGGCAAGAGCGCCAGAACCAGCCATTTTTGCCGCCAGTCCACACCGCCAAAACTGCCCATCATCCAATACATCAGTTGGCGCAGATCCAGACTGGTACTGATGTAGACCGCCCAGGTCATGATCGCGGAGCACACGATGCCGAGCGCCACGCCCACCAGCAATAAACGCGCGTTGGTCACGCGGCGGCGGGCAAACGCCAGCAGCAGGAAGGTTATCAACAGAGCCCCGATAATCGCATTCAGGCTCATCAACGCAACCGGCAACACACCATGCCCCAACAACACGGTGAGCACCAGCGTCACCCCGGCCCCGTTAGCCACGCCAAGCAGCCCCGGCTCCGCCAGCGGGTTTTCGAACAGCGCTTGCATCACTGCACCGCTCACCGCCAGGCTCGCCCCCACGGCCAACACCCCCAGCGCGCGCGGCATGCGCAGTTGCCAAACAAATAATTGCGCCGAATCGCTCAACCACTGCGACGGCCAGATCCAACTATCGCCGGCGCACAGGCTGATAAGGAAAATAACCAAGGTGCCGAACGCCAGCAAAGACAGGTGTTTTTGATCGTGGGAGCGTTGCTGTTGCAAAAGAGTGGTAAAAGTGGGCTTGGTTGGCATAAACAAACAGGTTCCCGGCGGCGATAAAACAGCACAAACGTGAATGAGCGATGCCAAATAGTAGGATGTTAGCCTGCAACACGCAATGCTGGCTCGGGCATGGCCTTCATACCAAAGAGATAAGAGATACGGAAAACGCAGGGGCTATAAGCGCAGGCAATTACACGTGGAGGGAATCAGTCTGCCTAAAGCACCACCAACGTAGCCAAACGAAGTTAGCGGCGCATAAAGGAGCAAGCCTGCTGGCCTTGCCTGCCACGCTACGGTGACGGCAAAACCAGCAGCGCTTGATTTTTTAGTTATGCGGGCCGTTGTTTCTCTGCGGGTACTGTTGCTGCCCCGGCCCGTTGTCGTGCCCGCGATCATTACCATGGCCTTTATCATTGCCGTGGTTATCACGACGATCGCCACCGTTGTCATGCCCGTGCTCGCCACGGAACGGGTTGCCGCCTCTCGGGGCATTGTTTTGGCCGTGCGGCGGCTGTGGCTGCCAGCGGCCGCCATCCCAGTACATGCCATGGCCGTTGCGCTCGCCAATGCCGTGGCCCTGATGCGCATGCCACCACTGCGGTGGACGCCAGTCATAGCCATCCCAGTAATAACCGCGGCTATCCCGATCCCCCAGATGCACGGATACCCCCGGCACATTAATGTCGATAGAGACATCAGCGCTGGCAGCCAATGGCAGCATCAGCGGTAAACACACCAGTAACAGGATCTTTTTCATATTTAACTCTCACGTTATTTGACGCTGAGAAAGGTTATAACAAGGCAATTATTTACCGACTATCTCATTTGTGCTCATTTTCAGTTTGCTTTCACATAACTTACAAAATACTTACAATCAATTCTTTCTTATTTAATTAATATAGCTGCTAACAACGATTAACGATTTACTGATGTACTGTGATTATTTAATCTATTTATAATCAGTTTATCCCCACAACCCAGAGATAATATTATGTTGAAACGTATTGGATTGTTCCTGACCGTAACGGTGCTGGCAACAGCGCTAAGTGGCTGCATCTTCCCACCATGGGGGGGGCCTGGCGGCGGCCATGGTGGCGGCGGCGGTGGTGGCCACGGTCATCATTTTGATCGCTAAGTTATTAAAAGGGGCTACGGCCCTTTTTTTATTTACAGGAAACAATAAATATATATAAGAATAATCCGCAAAGCAGTCTGTCAATTTTAATTAACCACTTTTGCTAAAACTCACCGCTAATTCATACCTGCTTTTTTAGGAATAAACTGAAATATATATTAGAAAAGAAAAAAGGCCGCAAAAGCGACCTTTTTGGTTTTATAGCCATTAGCCTTTTGGATTGGCGTTCTCCACTCGGCTTTTCAACTTTTGCCCTGGACGGAAAGTAACCACACGGCGCGCCGTAATCGGAATGTCCTCGCCAGTTTTCGGGTTACGCCCCGGACGTTGGTTCTTGTCCCGTAAATCAAAGTTACCAAAACCTGACAGTTTTACCTGTTCTCCGTTCTCAAGGGCCCGACGGACCTCTTCAAAGAACAGTTCCACCAAGTCTTTGGCGTCCCGTTTGCTAAGCCCAAGCTTCTCAAACAGGTGTTCTGACATTTCAGCTTTAGTAAGCGCCATAGGTTCAATCCCTCAAGGATGCTTGGAATCGCTGTTTTAAAGCCTCTACGCATTTTGCAACGGTAGTGGCTATCTCCTCTTCTTCCAGTGTACGAGCGGTATCCTGCAATATCAGACTGATAGCCAGGCTCTTATAACCCTCTGCCACGCCCTTACCACGGTACACGTCAAACAAGTTTACGCCAACTATATGATTTACGCCAACTTTCTTACACTCTGCCAAAATATCTTCTGCAGGCACGTTTTCAGCGACCACAACGGCGATATCACGGCGGTTTGCCGGGAAGCGAGAAACCTCCCGCGCCTGAGGCACCACGCGGGTTGAAACCTTGTTCCACTCCAGCTCAAACACCACGGTGCGGCCATTAAGTTCCAGTTTACGCTCAAGTTCCGGATGCACAACACCAATGAAACCGACACGCTCACCATGCAAATAAATCGCGGCGCTTTGCCCCGGGTGCAGAGCAGGATTCGCTTCTGCCTTGAACTGAATTTCGGATAATTTACCCGTTAATTCAAGCACAGATTCCAGATCCCCTTTCAAATCATAGAAGTCTACCGCTCTGCGCGCCAGATCCCAATGTTCTTCGTGGGTGGAACCGGCGATCACGCCAGCCAGCATGACATCCTGACGGATACCCAGATCTGCCGTAGTATCAGGCACAAAGCGCAGGCCGCTTTCGAACAGGCGCACACGGCCTTGCTGGCGGTTCTGGTTGTACACCACGGCGGACAACAAGCCGCTCAACAGCGACAGACGCATCGCCGACATATCAACCGAAATGGGGCTTGGCAGAATCAGCGCTTCTTCAGCCGGATGCAACAACGCCTGCACTTTCGGATCGACAAAGCTGTAGGTAATCGCTTCCTGGAAGCCGCGATCCACCAGCAGCGTTTTAACGCGTTTCAGCGCCAGATCCGCTTCACGATGGTGGGTCATCACCAGATCGGCACGCACCGGTACGTTGGGAATGTTGTCGTAACCGTAAACACGCGCAACTTCTTCCACCAAATCTTCTTCGATTTCCATATCGAAGCGCCAGCTTGGCGCCACCGCCAGCCAGTCATTCCCCTGCTCTGTCACCTGGCAGCCCAGACGGCGCAGAATATCGCTCACTTGTTCGCTCGGCACCACATGGCCAATCAGGCGATCCAACTTCTCGCGGCGCAGGGTAATGGTGGCGCGTTTTGGCAGTTCGCTCTCGGCGGTGACGTCAATCACCGGCCCCGGTTGGCCGCCGCAGATGTCGATCAGCAGGCGCGTGGCGCGTTCCATGGCCTGGTGCTGCAACGCCGGATCCACCCCGCGTTCATAACGGTGGGAGGCATCGGTATGCAGCCCGTGGCGACGAGCGCGGCCGGTAATGGCCAACGGATTGAAGAAAGCGCATTCCAGCAACACGTCTTGCGTTTCAGCGTTCACACCGGAGTGTTCGCCGCCGAAAATGCCGGCCATGGCCAGCGCTTTTTGCCGATCGGCGATCACCAAGGTATCGGCATTCAATTTGGCTTCGTTGCCGTCCAGCAAGGTTAACGTTTCACCTTCCTGCGCCATACGCACGACGATCCCGCCGTCAATACGGTTCAAATCAAAGGCGTGCATCGGCTGGCCCAATTCCAGCAACACGTAGTTGGTGACATCCACCACCGCGTCAATAGAACGAATACCGCAACGGCGCAGCTTCTCGCGCATCCACAGCGGCGTTGGCGCATTGACGTTGATGCCTTTCACCACCCGGCCCAGGTAGCGCGGGCACGCCTGCGGCGCCTCAACCTGAATAGGCAGCGTGTCGTTGACGGTAGCGGCCACCGGGCTCATGTCCGGCGCGGTTAGCGCAACCTGGTTCAGCACGCCAACATCACGTGCAACACCGATAATGCCCAGGCAATCAGCGCGGTTTGGCGTGACGCTGATATCAATGGCCACATCGTCAAGCTTGAGGTATTCACGGATATCGCTGCCGACCGGCGCGTCTGCCGGCAGTTCGATGATGCCGTCATGATCGTCGGAAATGCCCAGCTCAGAGAACGAGCACAGCATCCCTTCAGACGGTTCGCCGCGTAGCTTGGCAGGTTTGATTTTGAAATCGCCCGGCAGTACCGCGCCAACGGTAGCCACTGCCACCTTCAGGCCCTGGCGGCAATTCGGCGCGCCGCAAACGATGTCCAGCAGGCGATCGCCGCCGACGTTGACTTTCGTCACGCGCAGCTTATCGGCGTTGGGGTGCTGCGCACACTCCATCACCTGGCCAACGACAACGCCGTTAAATGCGCCGGCAACCGGCTCCACGTCGTCCACTTCCAGGCCGGCCATGGTAATTTGTTCTGCTAATGCTTCGCTGCTGATGGCCGGGTTTACCCACTCGCGCAACCAAAGTTCACTGAATTTCATGTGATATTCCCGCCTTACTTAAACTGTTTGAGGAAACGCAAATCGTTTTCGAAGAATGCGCGCAAATCGGTTACGCCGTAGCGCAGCATGGTCAAGCGCTCCATACCCATGCCGAAGGCAAAGCCGGAGTATACTTCCGGATCGATACCAACATTACGCAGTACGTTCGGGTGCACCATGCCGCAGCCCAGTACTTCCAGCCACTTACCGTTCTTGCCCATAACATCCACTTCGGCGGAAGGCTCGGTAAACGGGAAATATGAAGGGCGGAAACGGATCTGCAAATCTTCCTCAAAGAAGTTCTTCAGGAAATCATGCAATGTGCCTTTCAGGTTGGTGAAACTGATNCGGCTGCTGATCTTTCATGGTACGGATCTGCACGCCGGAAGTTTGCGTACGCAGCAAGCGTTTGGCGTCAAACCAGAAGGTATCGTGATCGGCGCGCGCCGGGTGGTGGCCTGGAATGTTCAGCGCGTCAAAGTTATGGTAGTCATCTTCAATTTCCGGGCCGGTCGCCACGGAAAAGCCCAGCTCGCCAAAGAAGGTTTCAATACGATCGATGGTGCGGGTCACCGGGTGCAGGCCGCCATTTTCCAGGCGGCGCCCTGGCAAGGAGACATCGATGGTCTCTTCTGCCAGGCGGGCATTCAGTGCGGCGGATTCCAGCGCGCTTTTACGCGCATTGAGCGCTTCTTGCACCTGTTGTTTGGCCTGGTTGATCACGGCCCCCGCGGCCGGGCGCTCTTCCGCCGGCAGATCGCGCAGCGACTGCATCTGCAAGGTGAAATGGCCTTTTTTGCCTAAATATTCGACGCGCACCAAATCCAACGCGGCTACATCCTGGGCATCTTCTACGGCTGCCTTGGCATTGGCAACCAGCTCTGCGAGATGTGGCATTGTGTTCCTCTTCTTGGGCCGCTATGGCCGCTAAGTAGTGATTGAGTAATTTATTTGATAGCCAGAAACAAAAAAGCCTCCGCTTAGGGAGGCTTAGGCGCTACTTTCCGTTTCTTTTCTTACGCGCAAGCCCCCTGAATTCAGGCGCTAAAGTAAAAAAAGAAGCGGAAAATAGCAGCGTTCATGCTTGCATTACCTTTCTGAGTTACGCGGCGTGATGTGATTAAGCGCCAGCTAACAGAAGTCTATAGGTTAAAAATACAGGATAAAAGAGGGAGCAAGCTCCCTCTTCCACTGACTTACGCCAGAGCTGCTTTCGCTTTTTCAACCAGCGCGCCGAAGGCCACTTTGTCGAATACCGCGATGTCAGCCAGGATCTTACGGTCAATTTCAATAGAGGCTTTTTTCAGGCCGTTAATGAATTTGCTGTAAGACAAGCCGTTCTGACGAGCAGCTGCGTTAATACGTGCAATCCACAGCTGACGGAACTGACGCTTACGTTGACGACGGTCACGGTAAGCATACTGACCTGCTTTGATTACTGCCTGGAAGGCAACACGATATACGCGCGAACGGGCACCGTAGTAGCCTTTCGCCTGCTTCATAATTTTCTTGTGACGTGCGCGTGCAATTACACCACGTTTTACGCGAGCCATATGCTCTCTCCTAAAGTCTTATTCTTGATTCAAAAAAAGGGCTTATGCGTACGGCAAGCACGCAACAACCAGTACCAGATCGCTATGCGCTACCATGCCTTTCGGACGCAGGTGACGTTTACGCTTGGTTGCTTTTTTGGTCAGAATATGACGCAGGTTAGCATGTTTACGCTTAAAACCACCGCTGCCGGTTTTTTTGAAGCGCTTGGCTGCACCACGTACAGTTTTAATCTTTGGCATTTTAATTAAATCCACTTCGCATTGTTAAACAACGAATCAGTGAGGCGAATAAAGCCCACACAGCGCAAGCGTTGCGCGGGCCTGATTACTTGGAAGCCTTACTGTTTCTTCTTGGGTGCGAGCACCATGATCATCTGGCGGCCTTCGATCTTCGTTGGGAAGGATTCGACCACTGCCAGATCCATATCTTCACACAGATCTTTACGGACGCGGTTAAGCACTTCCATGCCGATCTGCTGGTGCGCCATTTCACGCCCACGGAAACGCAGGGTGATTTTGGCTTTATCGCCATCTTCCAGAAAGCGAACCAGGTTGCGTAGTTTGACCTGATAGTCGCCATCATCGGTACCAGGACGGAATTTGATTTCCTTGACCTGAATAACTTTTTGCTTCTTCTTCTGTTCTTTCGTCGACTTGCTCTTCTCGTAGAGGAATTTGCCGTAATCCATAATTCGGCAAACTGGCGGTTCGGCATTTGGGCTGATTTCGACTAAATCAACGCCCGCTTCCTCAGCTTTTTCAAGAGCTTCATTCAGACTGACAATACCAATCTGCTCGCCATCGACGCCGGTTAGGCGAACTTCTTGCGCGCGAATTTCTCTGTTAATGCGATTAGGACGCGCCGTTTGAACTCGTTTTCCGCCTTTAATACTTTATTCCTCCAGTTGATGAAGACTACGGCTGCGAATTTCTGTCAGCAGCTTGTCTACAAATGCGTTTACGTCTTGGCTACCCAGATCTTTGCCGCGGCGAGTACGAACGGCAACTTTGCCTGCTTCGACTTCTTTATCACCGCAGACCAACATATAAGGCACCCGACGTAAAGTATGTTCGCGAATTTTAAAGCCAATCTTCTCATTTCTCAAGTCTGCTTTGACCCGAATGCCTGCATCTTGCAGTTTTTTGGTCAATTGCTCGACGTATTCCGATTGGCTGTCGGTGATATTCATCACCACCACCTGTACCGGGGCAATCCAGGTTGGGTAGAACCCGGCGTATTCTTCGGTAAGGATACCGATGAAACGCTCCATGGAGCCCAAAATAGCACGGTGAATCATTACCGGCACCACGCGATCGTTGTTTTCGCCAACGTACGACGCGCCTAAACGGCCCGGTAAGAAGAAATCGAGCTGCACGGTACCACATTGCCAGGCGCGATCCAAACAATCATGCAGAGTAAATTCAATTTTTGGCCCATAAAAGGCGCCCTCACCCGGCTGATATTCAAACGGAATGCCGTTTTCAGTCAGCGCGGCGGCCAGATCGTCTTCCGCGCGGGTCCACATTTCTTCCGTACCAATACGCTTCTCTGGCCGGGTGGACAACTTCACCGCTATCTTTTCAAAGCCGAAGGTGCTGTACATGTCATAGACCATCTTGATGCAGTCGTTGACTTCAGCGCGCACCTGGTCTTCGGTACAGAAAATATGTGCGTCATCCTGGGTAAAGCCGCGCACACGCATCAGCCCATGCAGAGAACCCGAAGGCTCGTTGCGGTGGCAACTGCCGAACTCGCCCATGCGCAGCGGCAGATCGCGGTAGGACTTCAGGCCCTGGTTGAAGATCTGCACGTGGCCCGGGCAGTTCATCGGTTTAATGCAGTACTCGCGGTTTTCCGACGAGGTAGTGAACATGGCGTCTTTGTAGTTGTCCCAGTGGCCAGTTTTTTCCCACAGCACACGGTCCATCATAAACGGCCCTTTCACTTCCTGATACTGGTATTCCTTGAGCTTCATGCGCACAAAGGCTTCCAGCTCGCGGAAAATCGTCCAGCCGTCGTTGTGCCAGAACACCATGCCCGGCGCTTCTTCCTGCATGTGGTACAGATCAAGCTGTTTGCCGATTTTACGGTGATCGCGTTTGGCGGCTTCTTCCAGGCGTTGCAGGTAAGCATTAAGCTGCTTTTTATCCGCCCAGGCCGTGCCATAGATACGCTGCAGCATTTTGTTTTTGCTGTCGCCACGCCAGTAGGCGCCGGAGGTTTTCTGCAGTTTGAAATGGTGGCAGAAACGCATGTTCGGCACGTGCGGCCCACGGCACATATCAATGTATTCTTCGTGGTGATACAGGCCTGGATGATCGTCATGGCTGATATTTTCATCCAGGATCGCCACTTTGTAGTTTTCGCCGCGCGCCACAAAGGTGTCACGCGCTTCTTGCCAAGTGACCTTTTTCTTGATGACGTCGTAATCTTTGTTGGCCAACTCATGCATCCGCTTTTCCAGCAGATCCAGGTCTTCCTGCGTCAGGGTATGGTCGATATCAACGTCATAGTAAAAACCGTTGTCGATTACCGGGCCAATGGCCATTTTGGTATCCGGCCACAGTTGTTTGATGGCATGGCCCAACAGGTGCGCACAGGAGTGGCGCAGAATTTCCAGGCCTTCAGGATCTTTGGCGGTGATGATCGCCAGTTGCGCATCGGATTCAATCAGGTCACCGGCATCAACCAGCTCACCATTCACCCGCCCGGCAATACAGGCTTTCGCCAGGCCGGGGCCAATATCAAGGGCGACATCCAGAGGGGAAACGGCACGATCGTAATGGCGTTGACTTCCGTCAGGAAGGGTAATAACAGGCATTAAAAATTCCTTATCTACAGTGGTGACCCACACGACAGATCACATGCAGTACGAAAATTGGGTTTGGATTTAGTCAGTTAGATTGCAGATCTCGCCCACAATTGCCAGATTGTTTTCTAACTTGGTACACAGCGTGGCAAGCATACCTTCACAGCCGCATTTGGCTAAGTGGATAGTATCACTAAATTTCTTCTGGATAAATAAACGGCCTTGTCGCCACCAAGCGAAACAAGAAAAACCCCGGCATCGCTGCCGGGGCTTGCCAGTCTTTCCTGGCTGCCACTCCACTTTGTGAAGAACCGGCCTCTCATCCCTGCTTTGAGACGCGCAAACGGGCCGGGGTATGCGGTTATTTTACCACTACGCGGCGGGCGTTAGTCTTAACCCCCCACAACCCTGCCAGCGCACTGATTACGGCACCGATCAACAGCGCAAAGAACGACCACAGTGCGGCATGGGCCAACGCATCAGCAGCAATGGCCGCCTGTTCACGCGCCTGCTGTTTCAGTTCGGTGTATTCCTGTTTGGCCTGGTTGATTTTCGCATCGGCGTCGTTTAAACGCTGATTGACTATCTCTGCCGTTTTGTTTTTCGCTTCAACCAGGTTTTTAACCGTCTGATCCACCTGCTGCGGGGTCATATCGGTATTCTCCACCAGCGCTTTTTTCACCGCGTCCTCATCCACATCCTGTGAAATCGCGGTACCGTGCATTTTCAGCTTGGCCAGCAAATCCTGAATAATCGCGTCGCTGTTGTCCGGCCGAAGCGCCAGCGCCTTCACCGCATCGGCCACATCGTTTTTGGCCGCGTTCAGTTGCTGCTGCATGAATTCCGGCTGCAGCGAAGGGATGCCGCTTTTTTTCAGCGCGGCCACCACATCGCCCTGTACCTGCTGCGGCTGCAGCGTGGTGTCGATACCCAGCTGTTCAAAGGCTTTGCCGCCGGCGTCCGCCAGCCCAGAAGCGCCTTTGCCGATGGCCGAGCCGGCGCCGGAAAGCAGGCTGCCAGAGGTGGATGCAATCGCGCCGAGTGCATTGCCGGTTGCCTTTACGGCAGAACCCACCAACAACCCGCCCAACACGGCGGCCACAATCAGCGCCGTCGCCCACACCAGGAAACCGTGGATCAGGCCATCATTCGCCGCCAAACGGCCGGCGATAAAGGCACCTGCCGCCAGGCTGATGATAATTGAAACCGCAGACCAAACCGCCACTGCGGTGCCTGCGCCGTTAACCGGATCGTCAGACGTTGGCTCAACCATAGAAAAACCCAGGCTGGTGCCCAACGTTGACAGCAACAGCGACACCGCCAGTACGGTGATCACACCGCCAATCACGCTCCCCCATGAGATTTTTTTTACTGTTGCAAATTCATTTGCCACTTCCATAGTAAAACTCCTTTTAAGTTTTCGATTATGCAGAACCGCCATAATTCTTTATTAGTATAGGATTAGTTGAAAAAACCAGGGAGGAAATGGTGAAAATAAACAAACAAACTTAATAACATGCCCATTTCTAATGTATTTTCATCCCTCGCTACCCCGGCCCCAACCCGCACCGGCAGCGGCAAAAACAACCCAGGCGGCAAATAGTATTTTGCCTGCCGTTTAACAACGGCTAACCTGCATCCTTTAAACATGGTGCGATTTAGCATGAGGGAGCTGTTTTGATGTCGAGCATTTTACAATTGTTCCAGGCCGTCAGCCTTGGCCTGGTGTTATTGTTGCCCTTGGCCAACCCACTGACCACGGTAGCGCTGCTACTGGGGTTATCCGGCAATATGACCCGCGAAGAACGCCAGCAACAGTCGCGCATGGCGTCAATCTATGTCTTTTTCATCATGATGGTGGCGTTTTATGCCGGGCAATTCGTGATGAAAACCTTTGGCATTTCCATCCCCGGCCTGCGTATCGCCGGTGGGCTTATCGTGGCGTTTATCGGTTTCCGCATGCTGTTCCCACAGCAAAAAGCCGATGAGGCGCCGGAGGTGGAAAGCAAAAATACCGAACTGCGTAAAAAAACCTCGGCCAATATCGCCTTTGTACCGCTGGCAATGCCGAGCACGGCCGGACCAGGGACCATCGCGATGATCATCAGTACGGCTTCCAGCATCAAGGAAAACACCCTGGGGTTTTCGCATTGGGTGCTGATGGTCGCGCCGGTGGTCACGTTCCTGTCGGTATCGTTGATTCTGTGGGCATGCCTGAGCAGCTCCGGCGCCATCATGAAGCTGGTCGGCCAAAGCGGTATTGAGGCGATTTCGCGCCTGATGGGCTTCTTGCTGGTGTGTATGGGGGTACAGTTTATTATCAACGGCATTTTGGAGATTATTGCCACCTATCCCCAATAGCCAGATGGCATCGTGCGGTCCACTCGCGTCAGCCAGCGGTTTACACAGGTGAATCAATAAACGGCGCGCGGTGGCCCGCACGCCGCCGGGATCAGATCAAACCATAAATCAGCGCGGACAGCGCAATAACGCCCATCACCAACACGAAGATATTGCTCAACGCCCGGTAACGGTGCATGGCAGGCACTGCGCGCACGGCATACATCGGCAAAATAAACAAAATCACTGCGATCAGCGGCCCGCTGATGGTTTCAATAATATGCAGTGCGCTGGGGTTCCATACGGTCGCTCCCCAGGTCAGCAAGAACAGCAGTACGCCGGAAAGCCGGTGGGTGACGCGCGAACTCAAGGGCGTGCCTAGCGCACGCGTCAGGCCGTCAATCAGGCTGGTGGCCCCTTCGGTGACCCCCAGCGACGTGCCGAGATACGATTTCGCCATCGCCAGCATCGCCATCAGCGGCGCCAGATAGGCAATCAGCGGGTTGGAGAACTTGTTCGCCAGGGTGGTCAGCACCGTGATGTTCTGTTCTTTCGCCTGTGCCATTTCCTGGTGGGATAGACTGAGCACGCAGCTAAAAACGAAAAACAGCACGGTAACGCAGATCAACACGTAGCTGTAGCGCATGATGCGTGCGCAGCGACGTTCGGCGCGTGCGCCGTACAGGCTTTTCTGCGTCGATGCAAACGAAGAGATGATCGGCGCATGGCTGAATGAAAATACCATCACCGGCACCGCCAGCCACAGAGAGTGCCACAGGCCGGGGCTATCAAAACGGGTATTCACCAGGCCATCAACGAAATTCGCCGTCTGCCAGGTCGGCACCAGGTACAAGGCCAGGCCCATCAGGAATATCAACAGCGGGAACACCAGCATGCCCATCGCAGCGACAATGGTATCTTTGCCCCGCAGCAATACCAGATTCAGCACGATAATCACCGCCAGGCTGAGCCAGACGCGCGGCAACGGCGTGATATGGAACTGGTGGATCAGGAAATTATCCAGCGCATTGGTGATCGAAATGCTGTAAACCAAAACGATCGGGAAAAAGGCCAGAAAATACAACACCATGATCAGTTTGCCGGCCAGCACGCCGAAATGCTCCACCACCACATCATGGATGTTGCCGTCGCGGCTGGAACCGGAAAGCACAAAGCGGCACAGCGCGCGGTGTGGCAGATACGTCAACGGGAACGCGAACAGCGCCATTAGCACCAACACCAGCGGGCCATTCAACCCGGCGTTGACCGGCAAAAACAGCGTGCCCGCCCCCACTGCCGTTGCATATAGGCCGAACATCCATACGGTGTCGGTTTTATTCCACTTGCCGGGCCGGGACGCCGCCAGCGTGTTGGAATCGGAGGAAATTGTACTCATTAGGACAGCTTACCTTAATCTATAGCGACAACGATTGCGCTCAATGGAATATCCTTATTCGTAAAATTTATTGAAAACAGTGCGTTAGAGAATTAATTGATTCTTGCGCATGATGAAAGGACGGCAAAGCATAAATAAAAATGGTTGCGGGGTCTATGTTTCGGTGGTTAACCGGGCACTTAATAATCAAAAAAACGGGTAGAAATACCCGGCCGGGAACGGCAATAACGGTAGGTGGGTTGGCAAACACAAAGAAAAACCAGGCGACGGGAGTCACCAGGCTGGCGGGCCTGAACGGGCCGCCGGGCATGGCAAAACGGCTATTTAAAAAACGCCATCAGCCAGAAAAAAAGCAGCGTCAGCACGATGATAACCACGGTCTGCACCGTTTTCCTCAACAACCGATCCGTACCGATGCGGGTCACCGTCAGTTGTGAATCCAGCAAGGAAAGCACCGGCACAATCAACATAATATAAGCCAGGATAATCAGCGATGTTACTGCGGGGTTATTCATGATGCCCCTCCATTACGGTTTACCGGGTTGGCGAAACCAATGATATGCACCAATACACGCGCACTGCCGGCACTGAAAGTCGCGTATTCAACACCGGCCTGCTGAGCAGGCACATCCTGCACAAGCGGGTTCAGCGATAAGCGGCCCAGCGCCTTCAGCAACTTTTTTCTGTGCCTTTCCGAGTGATCGACCATCCTACCTCCAGCCATACGGCAACGCGCTCAACGCCATTGCGGCGGGCCCTCAGACATACCCGCGCAACCAATAAGATTATTATATTGTAAACGATAATCATTATCAATTATGGTTGAGTAAAAAAATGCAAATTTCACACATTTCACGCAAGAGGAAGAACAGACTGAGCGTTGTCTGGCTGGCGCCACGGCCACGAAAAAATGCCAGTCAGGATGAACTGACTGGCATCATACTGGCAGTTGGGCGAGATCGGCCGCTTACCCAGCGATAATCACCGCTACCTGGTCGCCTCGGGATGCTCCTGCACCTGGGCGCTGCCCATAGCGTTGGCGTCACCGACCATTGAACGATCGTTACGCACTTTGGCAACCTCTGAAGCGGTGATCGGTTTGGCCTTATTGCCCCAACTGCTGCGGATAAAGTTCACCACATCCGCTACCTGATTATCATCCAAACGCCAGCCAAACGGCGGCATGGTGATATTGGAAACGGCACCCTGCACCGCCGGCGTGGTGTTGCCGGTCAGCACAATATGAATCAACGACGTCGCATCGTCCGTCTGCACCACTGCGTTCCCTTTCAACGCCGGGAAGGCGCGCGAGTAACCCATGCCATCGGTACGGTGGCAAGCGGCGCAGTTATCCACGTACACGGCGGCGCCGGGCTTGCTGTCATTACCGCGCCACAGTTCCCTGGAGGTGCTATCCTCAACCGGCACCGCCTGTGACTGACCACCCTTCGGCGCCAGCGTTTTCAGATAACGGGCGATGGCGGTGATGTCGTCATCGCTTAAGTATTGCAAGCTGTGCTCGACCACATCGCTCATGCCGCCGAACACTATCGACTTATCGTTGCGCCCGGTTTTCAGGAACTCGCGCAGTTCATCTTCACTCCAGGTGCCAAGGCCATCACGGTGCTCGCCACGCAGACTGGAAGCCACCCAACCGTCGATAGGCGCATTGCTGCCGGCAAGATACTCATCCCCGTCTTGATTACTCAACGCCTTTTCTTGCATGGTGATGCTGCGCGGCGTATGGCAGGCGCCACAGTGCCCCAGCCCCTCCACCAAATAGCGGCCGCGTTCAATCACCGGATCGGCATTGGCATCAGCAACAAAATCCGCCGGCGCAGGTGCAAAAATACCGCGCCAGATACTCAGCGGCCAGCGCATAGACAGCGGCCATGGAATATCGGATTCCCGGTTCGCCTGTTCCACCGGCGCCACGCCGTGCATGAAATAGGCATACATCGCGCGCATATCGTCTTCTTTCACCAGGGCAAAAGACGGATACGGCATCGCCGGGTATAGCGTGCTGCCGTTTTTGGCAACGCCTTTACGCACCGCGTTGTCAAAATCTTCAAAACTGTAATCGCCGATACCGGTTTTTTTATCCGGCGTGATGTTGGTGGAATAGATCGTGCCGATCGGGGTTGCCATCGCCAGGCCGCCGGCAAAAATCTTACCGTTGCCGCCATTGGTGTGGCAGGCCACGCAGTCGCCGGCGCGCGCCAGATATTCGCCGCGCTGGATCAGTTCACTGCTGACCGTGGCGTCCTGCGCCCAGACCGAAAAACTTAACGCACTGGCCAGCAGTGCGGGTGCAAAAACTTTCATCATCAGCCGTCCTTATGCCTGTACCAGTGGGCCTGGGTTCTTCAGATATTGCTCACGGATGGCACGCGCAGACCAATACGCCAGTGCCGCTACGGTGCCGGTTGGGTTATAGCCCAGCCCCTGCGGGAACGCGGATGCGCCGATGGAGAAAACGTTGTGCACATCCCAACTTTGCAGATAACGGTTCACCGCGCTGGTTTTCGGATCTTCCCCCATCACCGCCCCACCATTCATATGGGTGGTCTGGTAGCTGGTGGTATCAAAATGGCTGTTGGCGTTTTTCGGGCTGCCGGTGATCAATTTCGGCTTCATCGCTTTGGCGATCGGCGCCATTTTTTCATACATGAACTGAGCCATGCGGATGTCGTTCTCTTGCCAATCGAACGTCATGCGCAACAACGGCTGGCCGTAGATGTTTTTATAGTTGGGATCCAAATCCAGGTAGTTCTGGCGATAGGACTGGTGCGCGCCGTGCGCATCCATCGACAGATGATGGGTATAGGCATCCGCCACTGCCGCCTTCCATTTGCTGCCCCACGCCGGGGTGCCCGGCGGGGTCGGCAAGCCGGAAATCGGTTTGGTGCCCGCCTGGTTGACCCACATCGGCGATCCGCCCACAAAACCGGCCTGCGCGTGATCGAAGTTATCCGCGTTGAAATCGTCCACCCCGACGCCGTTACCGCCGGCGCCGATGAACGGGTTGGTGAAGGTGTCTTTATCAAAGAACGCTTTGATGGTGGTCATGTTCTGGTAAGCAAAATTACGCCCGACCACACCTTCGCCCGTCAGCGGATCGTACGGTTTGCCGATGCCCGACAGCAGCATCAGGTGCACGTTGTGGAACTGGAATGCGCCCAGGATCACCAAATCCGCCGGTTGTTCAACCTCACGCCCCTGAGCATCAATGTAATTAACGCCGGTGGCACGGGTTTTATCGTCGGTCAGGTTGACCTTCAGCACATAGGAATTGGGGCGCAGTTCGAAACGTTTTTCCCTGCGCAACGCCGGCAGGATATTGACGTTCGGCGAAGCCTTGGAATACATGTAGCAGGCGTAGCCGCTGCAGTAGCCGCAGAAGTTGCACGGCCCCATCTGCGCGCCGTAAGGGTTGGTATAGGAATCAGACGTGTTCGCCGAAGGCAGGTTATACGGGTGGTAGCCCACTTCCAACGCCGCTTTTTCAAACAGTTGCGCCGAGAAGGTGTTTTTTTGCGCCGGCAGCGGAAAGTCGTCAGAGCGATCCGGTGCAAACGCGTTGCCGCCTTTGCCTTTGCCAACCAGTTTGCCCTTCACCGTCCACGCGGTGCCGGAGGTGCCAAACACCTTTTCCGCCTTGTCGTAGAACGGCTCCAGTTCGTCGTAGCTGACGCCGAAGTCCTGAATGGTCATGTCCGGCGGGATAAAATGCTTGCCGTAACGTTCTTCATAGTGGCTGCGCATCCGCAGTTCAATTGGATCAACGCGAAAATGCACGCCGGACCAGTGCAACCCCGCCCCGCCCACGCCAGTGCCCGGCAAAAAGGCCGCCAGTTGGCGATACGGCATGGCGGTCTGGCTGGTGTTGTGGCGAATGGTCACCGTGCTTTTCGATAGATCCTGGAACAGTTTGCGGCGAATGTTATAAGTTAACTCGTCGATCACCTGCGGGTAGGAGCCGTCCGGGTAGGTATCGCGCATTGGGCCGCGCTCTAGCGCCACTACGTCCAGGCCGGCTTCGGTCAGTTCTTTCGCCATGATGGCGCCAACCCAGCCGAAGCCAACGATCACCACGTCTTTTTTCTTCATTAAATTGGCCATCGTTATCCTCTCTCCCCACGAATTGATACCGGTGGGAAGGGATAACGTTCCCCTCGCTCAACCCAGTCCATAAAATCGGCGCGTGCGCCCGGAAAGTTAATCAGCGTCCAGCCCACCATGCCTTTATTGCCGCCATGGATAGGATCGCTGAAGAAGCCTTCACGGGTGTTTTGCAGCAGGTAAGAGAAAAACAGCGCGGAAGGCACTTGCTCAAACTGCGCCGTGCCGGATTCGAATTGGCTCAGCAACGCATCCTGCTGTGCGCCGTCCAGTTCATTAAAGGCTTTGCCGGTGGTTTTTTTGCTATAGGTTTGCGCATCGGCGATGCCCAGATTGTAGATTTGGCGCGGCACCAGCGGCAGTTGATAGCCCAGCTCTTTCGGCGCCTCCGGGTGAAACGGGCCCTGCATATACCAAATAGCGCCGGTGGCATAGGGCGTATTCATTTGGCGATCGATAAACTCCGGCACGCCGGCTTCCAACGCGCCGGCGCCGTGCTCGTCTGCTGGGATCAGGCGGGCCACGGCGGCCTGAATAAAGGCCCATTCTTCCGGAGTAAAGAACGTAGGCTGATAGTCATTTTTGGTTTGCGTGGCGTTGGCTGCTTGCGCCGCCGCAGGGGCCACCAGCGCCCCTACGCTGCCACTGCCGATCACTGCTGCGGGGATTAAGGTCATCGATTTCAATAAAAAATCGCGCCGTGAATTATGAGTTATATTGTCCGACATATCACATTCCATCCAAAGATAATCACAACTATTTAACCTCAACCTTGTTGCTTATGCGGGTTTTGAACACAATTTGTAACTTTTTTATCTATTTATTGGATGCCTAAATGTGAACGTTAACAGTGACGTTACCGGTAACTTATTGAATGAACGTAAAGTTTTCTCTATTAAGGTAAATTTAGCTTTTAGTGCGTTTTTTCACTAACAGTGTGGGATTAGCCGGTGTTTTGAACAGTGCCCGACGGGGCGTGAAAAAAACAAAACCGGCCTGAACGGCCGGTTTTAGCATGGAAGGTTTGGCGCTTTACTGCTGCATCGCCATCGCCTGGTAAGCGGTGTTCACTTTCCACAAATAGCGCGGCGCCTGCGGCGCAGGATGGTTGCGCTGAATATGCTGGTAAAACGCTTCCGGGCTCATCTGATTGATGCGGTTCACCGCCACCCGTTTATCTTGGGCAAACGTGCGCAACATCGCACCGGTGCCATTGACATAAGAAACGATGGTGGCGTAGCGCAGGGTCTGCGGGTTGCTGATACCGGCAAGCTGTTGGTTTTGAATAATATTGATATAGGCGGTTCCCAGATCAATATTAACCGCGGGATCCTTCAGTTCACGCGAGCTTGGTTGGCCGTTTTTACCTTTCATACGGTAAGCATCGCGGCCGGCGGTTGATGCCTTCAGTTGCATCAGCCCCACCGCATTGGATGTGCTGACCACGTTTGGGTTAAACCCAGACTCAACCTGAATAATCGCCTTAATCAAGGTTTCATCAACGCCATAGTTGTTTGCCGCCTGGCGGATGTAGTCATTATAAGCAACGGGCGTACCGGTATGGTTATTTGCCCCGCTCTGTGGTGGCTTTAGCCAGCCGTTACGCGGCTTGCTGCCTGAATTATTATCCGCCGTTCGCGGGCCTTGCGCGCACCCCGCTAAAACCATGATCGCCACCAGGCAGCCTATTTTTAAATTCACAGAATTCGTAACCCCTTTCAATAAATTGCGCAGCATATCCGGCTAATAAGAATGCCAGTATTGATTTATTAGACTGATCTCACGCTATTCATATACCAAGGGAGGATTTTTGAGTCAATCAGCAGGCGCCTGTTTTGCGGCGCTATTTCATTATTCTCAGGCGATGCCAAGCCCGCAGAAGCTTAATGAGTTACACCCTGACACACAACATGGTATAAATTCGCCGATGAACACGTGTTATTAACCCAAAAGCAACATTCAAACTCGCGCTATCGGCTCTTGACTTCAGCTCAATTGATATTGATAATCATTTTCATTTAAGACGAAAGGAGTCATCATGTTTTTGAAATCACCATCCCTTTTGCGCCCTCTGGTGCTGTTCTCCCTGCTGTGTTGTGCCCTTTTCACCAGCCAAGGCGCGTTCGCTGAAAAGAAACTGCGCGTCGTCACCACCTTTACCATCATTCAGGATATTGCGCAAAACGTGGCGGGTGATGCCGCGATCGTCGAATCCATCACCAAGCCTGGGGCGGAGATCCACGATTATCAGCCCACCCCGCGTGATATCGTTAAAGCACAGCATGCCGATCTGATCCTGTGGAACGGCATGAATCTGGAACGCTGGTTCCAGCGTTTCTTCGATAACATCAAACAGGTGCCGGCCGTTGTAGTGACCGATGGCATCACGCCATTGCCAATCCGCGAAGGGCCGTATAACGGTAACCCTAACCCGCACGCCTGGATGTCGCCGAGCAATGCCCAGATTTATATCGAAAACATCCGTAAAGCGTTGGTGCAATATGATCCAGCCAACGCAGAAACCTACAATCGCAATGCCAAGGTCTACGCCGCCAAAATCGCCGCTCTGGATGCGCCGCTGCGTGAGCGCCTGGCGCGCATCCCTGCCGGCCAACGCTGGTTGGTGACCAGTGAAGGCGCATTTAGCTACCTGGCAAAAGACTATCAGTTGCAAGAAGTTTACCTGTGGCCGATCAACGCCGATGAACAGGGTTCGCCGCAGCAGGTGCGCCGGGTGATCGACGCCGTGCGCGCCAATAATATCCCCGTGGTATTCAGCGAGAGCACCATTTCCGACAAGCCCGCCCGCCAGGTGGCAAAAGAGACCGGCGCCAACTATGGCGGTGTACTGTATGTCGATTCACTGTCCGCCGCCGACGGCCCGGTGCCGACGTACATAGATCTGCTGAACGTGACCGTACAAACCATCGCCAAAGGATTCAACCAATGAAGACAGAGGGGACCTTCATACGCCCGGAACTGCACGTTGATAACGTTACCGTCACCTATAATAATGGCCACACCGCGATTTTTGATGCCAGCTTTACGTTGGCCGGCGGCACCATCTGCGCACTGGTGGGGGTAAACGGCAGCGGTAAATCCACCCTATTCAAAAGCATCATGGGGCTGGTGCACCCCACCCGCGGCAGTGTGCGGCTCAATAATCGCCCGGTGGCACAGGCGCTGAAGAAAAACACCATCGCCTATGTGCCGCAAACCGAAGACGTTGACTGGAACTTCCCGGTGCTGGTGGAAGACGTGGTGATGATGGGCCGCTACGGCAAAATGAATTTTCTGCGTATTGCCGCCAGGGAAGATCGGCTGCGCGTTGATAACGCGTTGGCGCGCGTGGGCCTAAGCGAACTGCGCCAACGCCAGATCGGCGAGCTTTCCGGCGGCCAGAAGAAACGCGTATTTCTGGCGCGCGCCATGGCCCAGCAAGGTTCGGTGCTGTTATTGGACGAGCCGTTCACCGGCGTGGATGTGAAAACCGAAAATGCCATCATTGATCTGCTGCGCGCGCTGCGCGATGAAGGCCACCTGATCCTGGTGTCCACCCATAACCTGGGCAGTGTGCCGGAGTTTTGCGATCGGGTGATCCTGATCAACCGCACCGTACTGGCCGCCGGCCCGACGGAAACCACCTTCACCCAAAGCAATCTGGAGCAGGCTTTTGGCGGCGTTTTACGCCACATCAACCTCTCCGGCTCCGCACTGCATGACGATAATGATGCGCGCAGCGTCACGGTGCTGACCGATGATGAACGCCCGGCGGTATTTTATGGCCACACCAAGAGCGATCCGCCAACCCAGCGCCAATCAACGGAGAAACAGCCCTGATGATGGAACTGCTGCTGCAACCCTTTCATTACAATTACATGGTGAAGGCCATCTGGGTCAGTGCGATAGTCGGCGCAGCCTGCGCCTTTCTTTCCGCCTACCTGATGCTGAAAGGTTGGTCGCTGATGGGCGATGCCTTGTCCCACTCGGTGGTGCCCGGCGTGGCGGGCGCCTATGCCCTTGGCCTGCCCTATGCCGCCGGCGCGTTTTTTACCGGCATGCTGGCGGCGCTGGCGATGACGCTGGTGCGCCATGTGACCCGTTTGCGGGAAGATGCAATCATCGGCTTTATTTTTTCCACCTTCTTCGCCGTGGGGCTGTTGATCATCTCTCTTAACCCCACCTCGGTAAATGTGCAGTCAATCATCTTTGGTAATATTCTCGGCATTGCCGATGAAGATGTATTGCAGGTCGAGATCATCATCGGGGTTTCCCTGGTGATCCTGTGTCTGCTGTGGAAAGACTTGCTGGCCGTGTTCTTTGATGAGAATCATGCCGTCTCGATCGGTCTTTCTCCACTGCGCCTGAAAATCTTGTTTTTCACCCTGCTCAGCGCCTGCACCGTCGCCGCCTTGCAAACCGTCGGGGCGATACTGGTGATTGCCATGGTGATCACGCCGGGAGCCACCGCCTATCTGCTGACCGATCGCTTCAGCCGCTTGGTTGCCATCGCAATTCTGATCGGCACGTTCACCAGCGGCATTGGCGCCTATATCAGCTTCTTCCTGGATGGCGCCACCGGCGGCGTGATCGTTACGCTGCAAACGCTGGTTTTCTTGTTGGCGTTCGTTCTGGCGCCCAAGCATGGCCTGCTAGCCAACCGGCGCCGCGTAGCGCGCGCTGAACATGCGGAGGACAACTGATGGAGACGCTTTATCAACTGCTCAGCGAGCCTTTCGCCTATCCCTTTATGCTACGGGCGATCATTGCCGCCATCGTTACCGGCGTGGTGTGCGCCGTGCTGTCTTGCTATCTGGTGCTAAAAGGCTGGTCGCTGATGGGTGATGCCATTTCGCATGCGGTGCTGCCTGGCATCGTGCTGGCGTTTGTGCTGGGTATTCCGCTGGCGATCGGCGCCTTTCTTTCCGGCATTTTCTGCGCGGTGGCCACCGGCTATCTGAAGGAAAACAGCCGGGTGAAAGAAGACACGGTGATGGGCATTGTGTTTTCCGGCATGTTCGCGCTGGGCCTGGTGCTCTTTGCCCGTATCGACACGGATCAGCATCTGGCGCATATCCTGTTTGGCAACATGCTGGGCATTACCGACGGTGAGCTGCGGCAGACCCTGCTGATTGCCGGAATTACGCTGGCGGTGGTGCTGTTGAAGCGCAAAGACTTCATGCTGTACTGCTTCGATCCCAACCATGCACGCGTTATCGGGCTGCCAGTGAAGCTGCTGCACTATGGTCTGCTTTGCCTGCTGGCTCTGACCATTGTCGCTTCGCTGCAGGCGGTAGGGGTTATTTTGGTCATCGCCATGCTAATTGCCCCCGGCATTATCGCTTTCATGCTATGCCGCAGCTTTGATCGCATGCTGATTGTCGCCACGGTAGTTTCCGTCTTCTCCTGTGTGCTTGGCACATTGATCAGCTTCCATATCGATGGCGCGACCGGCCCGTGCATTGTTATCGTGCAGGCGGTGTTGTTTGTCATCACCCTGCTCTACGATCGCTTAAGTAAGTTACAACGTCACTCATTCAGCTAGCGATTGCACGTTCCGACGCATGCTTCCCCCGGCGGCCCCGCGCCGCCGATTTTCACTCCTCCGCCCTTAACGGCCAATATTGCGAGCCAGGGCTGTACTTAATTTAACCGATCACGTATATATTCAGTGCTAATGCGCCGCGGGGCGAAATAAGGGCTGCCGATGATCTCAGTCTGTGCGCCGCTTCGTATTCTCACCGCAGTTAAAGACGTTAAGCTAATGAAACAGCAGGCAACACGGAGGGGAAGACCATGTGGCAAGCTATTAGCCGTCTGTTAGGCGAACACCTTGGCAGTGCAGAGATCCGTGAACGAACCGAACTCCCCGGCGGGGAAATCCACCCGGCGTGGCGCGTCGGCTATGGTGAACATGAGGTGTTTGTGAAGTGCAACACCCGCGAGTTGTTGCCGGTTTTCACCGCCGAGGCCGATCAGTTGGCCCTGCTTGCGCGCAGCAATACCGTGAATGTGCCGCAGGTGTATGGCGTGGGCAGCGGGCGCGACTACAGTTTTCTTCTGCTGGAATACCATGCGCTAAAACCGCTGAATGCCCACGGCGCTTACTGCCTGGGCCAACAGTTGGCCCACTTGCACCAGTGGAGCGAACAGCCGCAGTTCGGCCTGGATTTCGATAACGATCTTTCCACCACGCCGCAGCCCAACGCCTGGCAGCGGCGCTGGGCGCAATTCTATGCGGAACAGCGGATCGGTTGGCAGTTACAGCTCGCCGCGGAAAAGGGCATGACCTTCGGCGATATCGACCAGATTGTCGATATCGTCTACCAGCGCCTGCAAAACCATCAGCCCCAGCCCTCGCTGCTGCACGGCGATCTTTGGCCTGCCAACTGCGCCCTGGCGGCGCAAGGCCCGCTGTTGTTTGATCCCGCTTGTTACTGGGGCGATCGCGAATGCGATCTGGCGATGCTGCCGCTATACCCGGAACTGCCCGCCCAGATTTATGACGGTTATCAGAGCGTATGGCCGCTGCCGGCGGCGTTTATTGAACGCCAGCCGTTGTACCAGCTGTATTATCTGCTCAACCGTAGCAACCTGTTTGGCGGCCAGCACCTGGTGGCGGCACAGCGGGCGGTGGAAGCCTTGCTGCACAATGGCGCATAACGCGCCGCCGCGCCCGGCGCTTAACCGGCGGCCAGTTGGCCCAGCAGTTTCAGCACAAAATAGGCCACCAGCGCCACCACCACCGGCAGGATATACAGCGGGAAGTATTGCAGGAAAATGGTGTGATGCGGCAGCGTAATACGCGCTTCAAGTTGTTCACGCGTATGCCCTTCGCTGCCCTTCGCCTGCTCCAGGATCATTTGGTCTTCCAACCCCTCACGGATAAACTTCACCTGGCGCGACATGCGCGCGCCGGAAGCCTGCAGCGCCAGCCCGACGAAGATCAAAAAATAGATGACAAGAAACATCAGGTTGGCGCCACTGAATACGCTTTTATCAACGTCCGGTACCGGCGAGTTGTACCAGAAAATATTCAGAAACGGCGTATTAAAGCGCACCATATCCACCATGACGTGAATAAAATCCAGCATAACCGCATTGATGCCCTTGGTTTTTTCGCTGTGCTGATAAACAAAGCTCAGCAGAGAAATCAGCGTTGAGAGCAGTGCCGGGATAAAAACCACCCACCCCAAAATGCGTTTCACAATGGCGATACGCCCTGCCTGTTGATACGTCATTCCTTCCCCTTGTTAGCGACGCAGTCGAGAGGCTAAGTTTACCCGCAGTTGGCAAACCGCGCCCACCGTTTTCTTGATTTATAGCAGGATCATGGCGCGGAGGCGGGCAAAAAGTTTAGTCTGGCGGGCCGTGGTGGTAGAGTAGCAGCCCCACTCACCAAGCCCACAGGAGTTGACCTTAATGGCTTATTCGCACCGTATTGATACCGCTATTTTCGACATGGACGGTCTATTGATTGATTCTGAACCGCTGTGGCTGCAGGCCGAACTGGATACCTTTGGCGCACTGGGGCTGGATTTGTCCGAGCGCCACAAACTGCCGGATACGCTGGGCTTACGTATCGATCTGGTGGTAAAACTGTGGTACCAGGCGATGCCATGGCAAGGTGCGTCACAGGAAGAAGTGACCAAGCGGATCATCGAACGCGTGATTGAGCTGGTTAACGAAAAGCGCCCCCTGTTACCCGGTGTGCGCCATGCGCTGGAGCTGTGCCGCAGCCTGGATCTGAATATCGGGCTGGCTTCCGCATCCCCGCTGCATATGCAGCAACAGGTGCTGAAAATGTTCGATTTGGAAAACTATTTCGATCAACTGGTTTCTGCCGAATACCTGCCATACAGCAAGCCGCACCCGCAGGTCTACCTGCTGGCCGCAGAGCGCCTGGGCACCGATCCGCTGCGCTGCGTAACGCTGGAAGACTCCTTCAACGGCATGATTGCCACTAAGGCGGCGCGCATGCGCTCCATCGTGGTTCCCGCCGTGGAAAACCGCCATGATGCCCGCTGGGCGTTGGCCGACAGCAAACTGAACGCCCTCACCGAGCTCACCGCAGAGCACCTGTCTTAACCTCATTCCCGTGCAGGCACCATACGGCCGATGCGCCAACGTGGTGCTGCCCGCCATGCATTGCTCATTCGCTATGCCGCTTTCAATCAAAAATGCACCAAGCCGTTATAAAATCAGCTAAAAATACACGATTAGTTACAGCGTCACGGCTTTTACTGCCGATGAATTTACATTATACTGGATAAATTACCAGCTCAACATCCGGAATAATCACTGCATGACCGCGGAAGGGCACCTTATTTTCTCTGTCGCTTGCGCGATCTTGGCCAAGAAGGCGGAAGTGACGCCTGATATCGCCAGCGGCGACTGGTGGCACATCATTCCTGGCGCCTTGCTGACGTCGCTGCTGCCGGATATCGATCACCCCAATTCGGTGTTGGGGCAGCGGCTGCGCTGGGTTTCGGCGCCGATTGCCCGTGCCTTCGGTCACCGCGGCTTTACTCACAGCCTGTTGGCTATCCTTGGCGGCATCGCGCTTTTCCACATGAATATCCCCCGCGGTTGGTTTATCCCGGCCGACGCCCTGCATGCCATGATCATCGGCTATTTCAGCCACCTGCTGGCCGATATGCTCACGCCTGCTGGCGTGCCGTTGCTGTGGCCCTGCCGCTGGCGTTTTTGCCTGCCGCTACTGAATTCGCAAAAAGGGAACCAATTGGAGCGCGCGCTGTGCCTGTGCCTGGTGGCTTTTGCGCTTTATTGGCAGGGCGGCTATACCTTCCCGGTTCAATCGTATGTCGAACAGATAAAAAACTTCAGGTTTTAATCCTGCGCGCGCCCTGCTCTGGAAATAGCAAAAAATTATATTTAATTCCATTCAAGTATAAGCTGCGCCAACGCCGAACTGTTAGGATACGCGGCTTGCTACAGTTTGGTGCGTAGCTATATTGAAATAAGTAAATATTATGGAGAATCGGGATGAATCTACCACTCGTTGTCAACGTACTGGTTTTTGTCGCCCTGCTGCTGCTGTTGGCGCAAACCCGTCATAAGCAATGGAGCCTGGCGAAAAAAGTCTTGGTGGGTCTGGTGATCGGCGTGCTGTTTGGCCTGGGCCTGCAATGGGTATACGGTGCGGACAGTCCGGTACTGAAAGCCTCTATCAGTTGGTTTAACATTGTCGGTAACGGCTATGTGCAACTGCTGCAGATGATTGTCATGCCGTTGGTATTCGCCTCGATTCTGAGCGCGGTCGCCAAGCTGCATAATGCTTCTTCGCTTGGGAAAATCAGCGTGCTGACAATTGGCACCCTGCTGTTTACCACGCTGATTGCCGCGCTGGTCGGCGTGTTGGTCACCAATCTGTTCGGCCTAACCGCCGAAGGGCTGGTGCAAGGGGCACAGGAAAGCGCTCGCCTGTCCGCAATTGAAACCAACTATGTGGGCAAAGTGGCCGATCTGAGCGTGCCGCAATTGGTGCTGTCTTTCATACCGAAAAACCCGTTTGCCGATCTGACCGGTGCCAACCCAACCTCTATCATCAGCATCGTGATCTTCGCCGCGTTTCTGGGCGTGGCGGCGTTGCAACTGCTGAAAGATGACGCGGCCAAGGGCCAACGTGTGCTGACCGCCATCGACACTCTGCAGTCCTGGGTGATGAAGCTGGTACGCATGGTGATGAAACTCACCCCTTACGGCGTGCTGGCGTTGATGACCAAAGTGGTGGCAGGTTCTAACATTCAGGACATTATCAAGCTCGGCAGCTTTGTGGTCGCCTCTTATCTGGGCCTCGCCATTATGTTCGTCGTGCACGCCCTGCTGCTGTCACTCACCGGCGTGAACCCGGCCCGGTTCTTCCGGAAAGTGTGGCCGGTACTGACCTTCGCCTTCACCAGCCGCTCCAGCGCCGCCAGCATCCCGCTAAATGTGGAAGCGCAAACCCGCCGCCTGGGCGTGCCGGAATCCATCGCCAGCTTTTCGGCGTCCTTTGGTGCCACCATCGGCCAAAACGGCTGTGCGGGCCTGTATCCGGCCATGCTGGCGGTGATGGTCGCGCCGACCGTCGGCATCAACCCGCTGGATCCGGTTTGGATCGCCACGCTGGTGGGGATTGTGACCATCAGCTCCGCCGGCGTTGCCGGTGTAGGCGGTGGTGCAACTTTCGCCGCGCTCATCGTCCTGCCGGCGCTCGGTCTACCGGTCACCTTGGTCGCCCTGCTGATTTCCGTGGAACCGCTGATCGATATGGGCCGTACCGCGCTGAACGTCAGCGGCTCGATGACGGCAGGCACCTTGACCAGCCAGTTGATGAAGCAAACGGACAAGGCCGTGATGAACAGCGAAGACGACGTCGAGCTGGCCCATCGTTAAACCTACCACTTAACCGCCTCTCCCGAACGGGAGAGGCGCTATTTCCCCCTCGCTGCCGCCGCGCTTAAAACGGATAATCCCCGTAGCCCATTTGTTCAGAAATTTTCCGCCCCGCCGCCTGTAACCGCGTAATGTAATCCGCTTTAATCTGTTCAGAAAACCGAATGGTCGGGAATGAAATGCTCAAACCAGCAATCACCACGCCGAAGCGGTCGAAAATCGGCACCGCAATACAGCGCAGGCCAATTTCCTGCTCTTCATTATCTTCGGCAAACCCCTGTTGCCGCACCTGTTCCAGCGCCGGCAGCAGCTCGGCAACGCTGCTCAGGGTGTTCGGCGTGCTGCGCGTAAAGACCACGTCAGCAAGGATGGCGCTCGCCTCCGCCCGGCTGCGCCAGGCCAACAGCACCTTACCTATCGCCGTGCTGTATAACGGGTTACGGCGGCCGATGCGCGAATACATCTGCAGGTTATACAGCGCATCGATTTTATGGAGATACACGATGCTGTCGTCATCCAATGCCCCGACGTGAATAGTTTCGCGGGTATGTTTTGACAGATCACGCATCTGAACATCCGCAATGCGGATCAAATCAACGTTCTGCAGCGATAAGGCACCCAGCTCGAACAGTTTAAGCGTCAGCGAGTATTTGTCCGTATCTTCTTCCTGCGCCACATAACCCAGCGCCTTCATGGTTTGCAAAAAACGGTAAACCGTGCTCTTGGACATCATCACCCGCTGGGCAAGCTCGGTAATACCGAGTTCGCGCGCGTCGCCGAGCGCCTGCAGGATACCGAATACTTTCAGCACCGATGACACCGCGTCGGGTTGTTTGTCTGGCTGTGCATTGGTCATCGTTTTTCCTTACGAACGTTCTGTTTTATCAAGTTAAACCAGGATGCAGTATAGGGGCATCGCCCGCCGCCAGCAATCAGGCTGCCGGCAACATCGCCATGCGGCCAATATAGCGGCGCTCATCATCGCTATTTACAATTAGCGCGCCACAGAAGAGTGATTTCATCGGCGATTATGATTAGCATGTTAACTTTCTCCCGGATTAACCACCTCAGGACTGATATGGGTTCTTGTACCGATGGGCTTCCCCTTCCCCAGCGCTATGGCGCGATTCTGTGTATCGCACTCGGCATTACCGTTTCCGTCTTGGACGGCGCCATCGCCAACGTTGCGTTGCCGACGATCGCGCGCGATCTTAACGCCAGCCCGGCAGCCTCGATTTGGGTGGTGAATGCCTATCAATTGGCGATCGTCATTTCACTGCTTTCGTTGGCCTCGCTGGGCGATATGATTGGCTACCGCCGCGTTTATCAAACCGGGCTGTTGGTCTTTAGCATCACCTCGCTGTTTTGCGCGCTGGCGGACTCATTGCTCACTCTGACCATCGCCCGCGTGCTGCAGGGGTTTGGCGCCGCCGCCATCATGAGCGTCAACACTGCGCTGATCCGTATCATCTACCCACAAAAGATCCTGGGGCGCGGTATCGCCATCAACTCGCTGATTGTCGCCTTCTCCTCTGCGGCAGGCCCGACTATCGCCTCAGCAATCCTTTCAGTTGCCTCCTGGCAGTGGCTGTTCGCCGTTAATCTGCCCATCGGTATCCTGGCGCTGCTGCTGGGCCTGCGATTCCTGCCGGCCAACAGCCAGAAAAGCAACAATAAACGTTTTGATCTGATCAGCGCACTGATGAATGCATTGACTTTCGGGCTGTTGATCAGCGCCATCAGCGGCTATGCCCAGGGTATGAGCCTGCGGCTGATCGCCGGTGAATTGGCGCTGCTGCTGGTTATCGGCTATTTCTTCGTGCGCCGCCAACTCAGCCAGGCGTATCCGTTGCTGCCGGTGGATCTGCTGCGCATCCCTATTTTCTCACTGTCGATGGGCACCTCCATCTGTTCGTTTGCCGCCCAGATGCTGGCGATGGTTTCGCTGCCCTTCTTCCTGCAAATCGCCCTGGGGCGCACCGAGGTGGAAACGGGGCTGCTGCTAACGCCATGGCCGCTGGCGATTATCGTGGTTGCGCCCATCGCTGGGCGCCTGATAGAACATATTCATGCGGGATTGTTGGGCGGCATTGGCCTTTGTGTCTTTGCCCTGGGGCTATTCTTGCTGGCATTGCTACCGGCGCAACCGACCAACATCGATATCATTTGGCGTATGGTGCTGTGCGGCGCGGGCTTTGGCCTGTTTCAGTCGCCCAATAACCACACGATTATTTCCTCCGCACCGCCTAACCGCAGCGGCGGCGCCAGCGGGATGCTCGGCACCGCGCGTTTGCTGGGCCAGACCTCCGGCGCCGCGCTCGTGGCACTGATGTTCAACTTGTTCCCCCATTCGGGCACGCACGCATCGCTGGTGCTGGCCGGTATCTTTGCCGCCGTGGCCGCCGTGGTCAGTAGCCTGCGGATCACCCAGCCACGCGCATCACAGGCGGGAAGCCAGGGTGAAAACCGCTAGCGCGGCGCGTGTAGGCCAAATAAATATCCTCCGGCATAGCCGGAGGTTTTTCAGATGCGCCTATAAGGCTCTCTTACCAGCCGCGCCCTAACAGGCGCATGCGTTCTGACATTTGCATCAAACTTCGTTACTTACGGCCCGTAAACGGGCTTCCCGGATAAGGGATCGATAACTGCTCGCCCATTTTATCCTCTTCAAGTTGGTGCTTTATGTATTCCTGTATCTTCGCAGTGTTCTTCCCCACCGTATCTACGTAGTACCCCCGGCACCAGAACTCCCTGTTTCTGTAATTGAATTTCAGATCGCCAAACTGCTCATAAAGCATCAGACTGCTTTTCCCTTTCAGATACCCCATAAATCCGGATACGCTCATTTTAGGCGGGATTTCCACAAGCATATGGATATGATCTGCGCAGCATTCAGCTTCCAGGATCCGTACGTTTTTCCACTCACACAGCTTTCTTAAAATGCTGCCTATCGCCAGACGTTTCTCTCCGTAGAACGCTTGTCTTCGGTATTGTGGCGCAAAAACTATGTGATATTTACAGTTCCATCGGGTGTGCGCTAAGCTCTTTTCGTCCCCCATTGGGACCCCCTTTTGATTTCTTGTTGAACTTTTGCAGTTGCCAGACCGCAAGGTGTTTTAACAAATCAAAAGGGGTTTTTATAACTGGCTTAAAGCTGAAAGCTTTCCGGAACTCCCAGCCTAGCTGGGGGTTTTCTATAGACAAAAAAACCGCTCGCCTAAGCGAGCGGTTTTTCTGCAAGCCGAAACGGCTGGCGTTACTTCAGATATTGGCCGGAACGTAGCGCTTCAATACGTTTATCCAGCGGCGGGTGCGACATGAACAGCTCGCTGAACGACTTGGATTTACCGTTGATGCAAAAAGCCATCATGCTGCCCGCTTCCTGCGGTTCATAGCTGGTTTTCAGCCGTTGCAACGCGGCGATCATCTTCTCACGGCCCACCAGTTTGGCAGAGCCGGCGTCGGCGTGGAATTCGCGGTAGCGCGAGAACCACATGGTAATGATGCTCGCCAGAATACCGAACACCAGTTCAAGCACCATCGATACGGCAAAATAAATCATCGGGTTGCCGTTGCCTTCCCCCTCGCCGTCACGGTTGCCCAAGAAGCCGGCGGCCACCTGCGCAATCAGGCGCGAAATAAAGATCACGAAGGTGTTCACCACCCCCTGGATTAGCGTCATGGTCACCATGTCGCCATTGGCAATGTGACTGATTTCATGCGCAATCACCGCCTCGGCCTCATCGCGGCTCATGTTCTGCAGCAGCCCGGAGCTCACCGCAACCAACGATGCGTCGCGGCGTGCGCCGGTCGCAAAGGCGTTGATATCCGGTGCGTGATAGATAGCGACCTGCGGCATAGCGATACCCGCCTGCTGCGCCTGACGGCCGACTACGTCTACCAACCAACGTTCGGTTTCATTACGCGGCTGTTCAATCACTTCTCCGCCCACGGAGCGCAGCGCCATCCATTTGGACATCAGCAGTGAAACAAACGCACCGCCAAAACCAAACAGGCCGGCCATGATCATCAGGCCCTGAACGCTACTGGATTGGATTCCTGTCAGACTGAGCACCAGTCCGAAAACCAACATCACCGCCAGGTTGGTGAGCAGGAACAGAGCTATACGCATCATAAAATGTTTGCTTCCTCGTAAATGTTAACAAATGCTGCCAAAGATACCCTTGATCGTATGGGCATCTGTCACAATTTCAAGAGCTACCTGTGATTAACCTACTAAAAATACGAAACTTTACAAAATCAGCGCTTTCGCTGGAGATTGCCAATTGTAAACGGTTGTTGCATTAAAACGTAAAATTTAGCGAATTAGATCGCACTAAACCAACATTGGAATGAATGATGGCGGCAAGGTAACACGCAGCGTGGCTAAAATGACTGCGCATAACAGCCCAAATCCAAATAGAAAGAAAAACGCCCCCGAAGGAGCGTTATATTTTAGGTTATTTCGCCGGCTGCGGCTGTTTTTCCAGCCGCCAGAGATCAAGCGCGATATGCACGGTTTCATCCAGGTAAGGATCGGGCTCCTGGTAATCCTTCGGCAAATCCTCAAGCGACTTCAGCGGTTTCTTGCCGGCGCGCGCCAGACGATCGTTAATCCGTTGCAGCCGGGTTGCGTCGTCATCGTGGTTCTCTTTTTCACGCTGCGCATAGTTCAGAGAAACGATGTTGCGTTTGTCTTTCAGCGCTTTGTAACGCGCAATATCCTGGGCGATGTATTGGAACTCCGGATCCTTGGCGATACGCTGCTCATGGTCTTTCAGCAGTTCCGGCTCAAACGGTTTCAAATCACCAAACCGGGTGTAGGTTGCCGCATTGATGCTATCCCACGGCATGGCGTTATCTTCAAAGCTTTCGCCCGTTTCAGCCGGATCGATACCGGTCGGCATCAGGATATCCGGCGTCACCCCTTTGCGCTGGGTGCTGCCGCCGTTAATGCGATAAAACTTCTGGATAGTGTACTGCACCGAGCCCAACGCCGGCCATTCCGGGCGCAGCATCTGGTCGTAGATGCGGTTGAGCGAACGGTACTGCTGCACGGTGCCTTTCCCGAAGGTCGGCTCGCCGACGATCAGCGCGCGGCCATAGTCCTGCATGGCGGCGGCGAAAATCTCGGAAGCCGAAGCGCTGAAGCGATCAACCAGCACCACCAGCGGGCCTTTGTAGTAGATAACGTCATCGGTATCGGCGTCTTCACGGATTTTGCCGTTGTTGTCACGCACCTGCACCACCGGGCCGCTTGGGATAAACAGGCCGGAAAGCGAAACCGCTTCGGTCAGTGCCCCACCGCCGTTGGAACGCAGATCGATCACCAGGCTTTTCACGTTTTGCTTGGCCATCTTCTGCAACTGGACTTTCACATCGTCGGTCAGGCCAACGTAGAAGCCCGGGATATCCATCACCGCAACTTTGTCTTTGCCCACGGTTTTGATGGTCATTTTCACCGCTCGGTCTTCCAGGCGGATACGCTCACGGGTCAAGGTCACCACGCGGGTCTTGGTGCCCTTACCGGCCGGCAGGATCTCCAGGCGCACCTTGCTGCCCTTCGGCCCCTTAATCAGGGAAACCACGTCGTCCAGGCGCCAGCCGATGACATCCACCATCGGCTTGCCGGTCTGGCCAACGCCAACGATACGATCGCCCACGGTGATCGCTTTGCTCTTGGCCGCCGGGCCGCCCGGCACCATGGAGTTGATCAGGGTGTAGTCATCATCCATCTGTAACACGGCGCCGATGCCTTCCAGCGACAGGCTCATCTCGGTATTGAACTGCTCGGTGTTGCGCGGCGACAGATAGTTGGTATGCGGATCGATTTCATGCGCGAACGCATTCATGATCAGTTGGAAAACGTCTTCGCTATTGCTCTGCGTCAGGCGCTTGATGGCCGACTGATAGCGTTTGGTCAGCGTTTCGCGAATTTCTTTGTCGTTTTTGCCCGCTAGCTTCAGGTTGAGACGATCGTACTTAACCTTCGCATCCCACAGGCGATCTAGCTCGGCCTTGTCTTTTGGCCACGGAGCTTTGCTGCGATCGATATCGATCGTGTCGTTGCCGGTGAACGCCACCGGTTTATCCAGCAGCGTTAGCGCATAGCTGTAGCGCTCGAAACGGCGTTTCTGCGCCAGATTGTACAGCGCGTAGGCGGTATCCAGCTTGCCGCTTTTCAGCTCTTCGCCGATCTGGTTGCGCTTGTCTGCGAACTGCGCCACGTCGGATGCCAGCAGCACGTTATGGTTGTAATCCAGCATATTCAGGTAGCGATCGAAGATCTTGCCTGAAAACTCTGCATCAAGGGAAAATTGGCGGTAATGAGAGCGGGTGAAGCGCGAAGTCACGCGCTCACTCACTGTCGCATGCTGGGGTTCCTGATGGAGCTGCGGCAGTTGATCAATGCGGATGTTGGCGGTATCCGCACCAAAACTGACGCCAGCCCACAGCAGGCCAGCCACTGCGGTCAATCTGACAAATTTGTTCATGCCTTAGTTGGCCTCCGTATCAGAACTGCAAGTGTTCTGCGCGCACAATCATCGCCAGACCGGAAGATAGCTGCACACGTACGCCGTCTTTAGCGACTTCAAGCACGGTGGCATCCATAGCGTTCTTGCCAGCTCTGACTTTGATTTCCTGACCAATTTGCAGTTTCGATATATCCGTAACTGGCACTGGGCGAGGCTGACGTTCCTCTTTTGCCGCACGAGGTTGACGTGCTTGCTGCGGGCGGGCTTGTGAGCGCGGCTTGCGGCCTTCCGGCGCAGCCCCGGCTTCACGGCGTGCAACCGGCGGTTTGCCGGCGGCGCGTGGGCGACGTGGTGCATCCGCAGCAGCGGCGCCAGCGGCCTCGCGCTTCTTGGCATTTTGCTCGGCACGCTGTGCCTGAACGCGCGCTTTGGCTTCTTCAAGCTGTTGGCGGGCATGATCGACGTGCTGCTGTTCCAGCTCACCACAAGGGTTACCGTCAAGATCAACGCGCTGTGCGCCTACTTTGACACCGTACAGGTAGCGCCAGCTTGAGGTATACAGGCGCAAAGCAGAACGCAATTGTGTCTTGCTCAGGTTTTCTTCGCCCTGCACACGCTCTACCAAATCCTGAAAAATACCGATTTTCAGCGGACGTGCTTCGCCTTCGGCACTAAAGCAGAGCGGAAAACGCTCGGCAAGAAAAGCAATGACTTCTTTACTAGAGTTCAACTTAGGTTGATTTTCCATGAAATTTCCTGATTACAACGGGTTTGCCAACCAGCGCAGGCATGAACAGGCGTCATTATAATGACGCCATCGGTAATTGCCACGTTAACTGTCGATCAACTTACCGTTGCAGTGACGTATTTCTCACTATCACACTGCTCCAACTGCGCGCAAAGCCCCGCCACCACTGCCTTCAGCCCTAACTCATCCTGTTCGTCGAAGCGTTGATAAACTGTGCTATCAATGTCCAGCACGCCGATAATTTTCCCGCCAACCACCAGCGGCAGGACAATTTCTGCATTGCTGGCCGCGTCGCAGGCGATATGGCCAGGGAAAGCATGCACATCATCAACGCGCTGCACCCGGTTTTCCGCCACGGCCGTTCCGCACACACCTTTCCCCACGGGAATACGCACACAAGCGATTTTGCCTTGAAAAGGCCCCAGCACCAGTTGGGCGCCGTCCATCAGGTAAAAGCCCACCCAGTTGACGTCATCCAGTCGCTCATTAATCAACGCGCTGGCGTTCGCCAGGGCGGCAATAAAATGGCGTTCTCCATCCAGCAACGCCGCCAAATCGCGCGCCAATTCTGCATAGCTTTGTTCTTTGTTCATTTATTAACCATAACACTCTGTTCTGTAGATAACCGAAGCATAACCCGTATAAATAAGCATTAAATGCGTATCGTCACAAGGCCAATCATCCGTTGCTTCACAAAACCCTCTGCCTCAGGGTATGTTTGGCTGCGGCAGAAGTGACACTTTTTTACCATTAATCGCGGCAGGCAGCGCAACTTCCGGCTACGCTGAACAGGCAATGCCAGGCCCGCGCCGCAATCAATATGCACCGTTATCAGCGGTTTATCATCACCAACCCGTAGAGCCGTTTTCCCATGATGGAAATACACGCAATCACCAGCCAACCGCTTAAGCCGCGCTACCAACGCTGCAGCGAATGCGATCTGCTGTTCTGCGTACCACCGCTGGCGGCGAACCAGGCGGCCTTTTGCCCGCGCTGCAACGCCAAAACCCTGCGCGGGCGCGACTGGTCGATGACGCGTCTGACCGCCATCGCGGTGGCGATGCTGCTGCTGATGCCGTTCGCCTTTACCGAACCGCTTATTAACATTCATCTGCTGGGCACCAGTATCAACGCCAGCCTGCTGCAAGGCATCTGGCAAATGAGCAGCCAGGGCAACCCGCTCACCGCCAGCATGGTTGCCTTTTGTACCCTCGGCGCCCCGCTGACGCTGGTGCTTTCCCTGCTCTACCTGCGCATTGGCCATACTTTCGGCATGAACCTGCGCCCGGTGCTGCTGATGCTGGCCCGGCTGAAAGAATGGATCATGCTGGATGTCTATCTGATCGGTATGGCCGTCGCCGCCATCAAAGTGAAGGAATATGCCGACATTCAGTTCGGCAATGGGCTGGTTGCCTACCTGTCGCTTACGCTGCTGAGCATCCTGACGCTGATCCACATGAATCTGGAGCAGCTTTGGGCGCGTTACTACCCGCAGAAGAAACACCGGGAAGGCCCGCCGGAAACCCTGCAGGTTTGCCTGGCGTGCCATTTTACCGGCACCGCCGATGCGCAGGGGCGCTGCCCGCGCTGCCATACCCCACTGTGCCGGCGCCAACCCTATAGCCTGCAAAAAACCTGGGCGGCGTTGATCGCAGCCATGATCCTGCTGTTGCCCGCGAACCTGTTGCCGATTTCGGTGATTTACGCCAACGGCGAGCGCCTTGAGGACACGATTTTTTCGGGCGTGGTGTCGCTGGCGACCTCCGGCAACGTGCCGATTGCCGGGATTGTCTTTATCGCCAGCATACTGGTACCGTTCACCAAAGTGATCGTGCTGATTACCCTGCTGCTCAGCATCCACTTTAAAGCCACGCACAACCTGAAAACCCGGATCCGCCTGCTGCGGCTGGTGACCTGGATTGGGCGCTGGTCAATGCTTGATTTGTTCGTCATCGCGTTGATGATGTCGCTGGTGAACCGCGACCAGCTATTGTCTTTTACCATGGGGCCTGCAGCCTTTTACTTCGGTTCTGCAGTTATCTTAACCCTCCTTGCCGTTAAATGGCTGGATAGCCGACTGATTTGGGATGCGCATGCCACAGGAAATGCCGAATACACCGATTGAAGCACGGGTCACCAAGAAACGCCGCATCTCGCCATTCTGGCTATTGCCGTTTATTGCGTTGTTGATCGCAGGTTGGCTGCTTTACAGCAACTACTTGGAGCGCGGCACCACCGTTACCATTGAATTCCAGTCGGCGGCGGGCATCGTTGCCGGCCGCACGCCGGTGCGCTATCAAGGGGTGGACGTCGGCACCGTGCAATCCATCAGCCTGAGTAAAGATCTGCGCACCATTTTGGTTGAAGCCAGCGTTAAAAACGAACTGGCGGACTCGCTGCGTGAAGGCACACAGTTCTGGCTGGTCACGCCGAAAGCGTCATTGGCCGGGGTTTCCGGCCTGGATGCCTTGGTGGGCGGTAACTACATCGGTATGCTGCCCGGCAGCGGCAAACCGCAAAACCACTTCAGCGCGCTTGATACCCAGCCCAAATACCGTCCGAATACCGGCGAGTTGATGATCCACCTGCATGCCGACGATCTTGGCTCCCTCACCTCCGGCTCACTGGTCTATTACCGCAAGATTCCGGTCGGCAGCGTTTACGACTACACCGTCGCCGAAGGCAATAAGGGCGTGACCATCGACGTGCTGATTGACCGCCGCTTCACCCACTTGGTGAAATCCGAAAGCCGCTTCTGGAATGTCTCCGGCTTTAAAGGCGATGTCAGCCTCGCGGGGGCTTCGGTGCAAATGGAAAGCCTGGCGGCCTTGGTCAACGGCGCGGTGGCTTTCGATTCGCCGGCGCCGGGCACTCCGGCCAAGGCCGATCAAAACTTCACGCTGTACCCGGACCTGGCCCACAGCCAGCGAGGGGTGAGCATCACGCTCGATCTGCCGAGCGGCAACGGCCTGAATGAAAACCACACACCGCTGATGTACCAGGGTCTGCAGGTCGGCACCTTGACCAAACTGACGCTGCAACAAGACAACAAGGTCAGCGGTGAATTGACGGTCGATCCTTCCGTGGTCGATCTGATGCGCAGCGGTACCCGTATTGTGATGCGCAGCCCGAAAATCAGCCTCAGCGATGCCCGGCTAAGCCAACTATTGACCGGCAATACGCTGGAACTGATCCCCGGTGAGGGCGAGCCACAGCAGCATTTCAACGTACTGGATAACAATGAAACGCTATTGCAGCAGCCGGGCGTACTTACCGTTACGCTGTCTGCGCCGCAAAGCTACGGTATCGACGCCGGCCAGCCACTGCTGATCCATGGCATCAAAGTGGGCCAGATCGTCGGCCGCACCCTGACCGGCGGCGGCGTGGTTTTCCAGGCGGCGATCGACGCCCAATATCGCGATCTGCTGCATAAAGACAGCAAGTTTGTCGTCAACAGCCGCGTGGATATTAAACTCGGCCTGGACGGGGTGAACGTGCAAGGCGCCAGCGCCCAGGAGTGGCTTGACGGTGGGGTGCTCATCATTCCCGGCGGCAAAGGCGAACCCGCCCGTCAGTACCCGTTGTATGCCAATGCCGATAAGGCTGCAGCCGGCATCACCGGCGATACGCCGCTGCCCACCCTGACGCTGATGGCGACCAGCCTGCCGGACGTGCAGGCCGGTTCGATCGTGCTATACCGCAAATTTCAGGTTGGCGAGATCGTCAACGTGCGCCCCAAGGCCAATGAGTTCGAGGTAGATGTCTACATTAGCCCGGAATACCGCAAACTGCTTACCGAGCAAAGCATTTTCTGGGCCGAAGGCGGCGCCAGGGTGCAGTTGAACGGCAATGGCCTGACAGTGCAGGCTTCGCCACTGAACCGTGCGCTCAAGGGCGCCATCAGCTTCGATAACCTGCAAGGGGTAACGCTGGACAAAGGTGCCAAACGCGTGCTGTACGGCAATGAGACCGCGGCACGCGCCGTCGGCAGCCAAATTACGCTGAGGACCTACAATGCCAGCAAGCTGTCTTCGGGAATGCCGATCCGCTATCTCGGCATTGATATCGGCCAGGTGGAATCACTGCAGCTCTCGCCGCAGCGCAGCGAGGTGTTGGCCAAAGCGGTGCTGTATCCGGAATACGTCGCTACCTTTGCCCGCGCCGGCACCCGTTTCTCTGTCGTCTCCCCCGAAATTTCCGCGGCCGGGGTCAATAACCTGGATACGTTGTTGCAGCCCTACATTAATATTGAGCCGGGCCAGGGCGGCTCGCGGCGTGAGTTTGAGCTGCAAGAAGCCAGCATCACCGATTCCCGTTACCTGGACGGCCTGAACGTGGTGCTGGATGCCAGCGACACCGGTTCGCTGCAAATCGGCACGCCGGTACTGTTCCGCGGGATTGAGGTGGGGACGGTCACCGGATTCTACCTGGGGGCGATGTCGGATCGCGTGCATGTGGCGCTGCGGATCAGCAAGAAATATCAGAACCTGGTGCGTAACAACAGCGTGTTCTGGCAGGCTTCTGGTTACAATCTGCAGTTCGGCCTTACCGGTGGGATTATAAAAAGCGGTACCTTCCAGCAGTTTATCCGCGGTGGGATTGCCTTCGCCACGCCGCCAAGCATCCCACTGGCGCCTAAGGCTGGGCCGGGGAAACACTTCCTGCTCAATGCCGAAGAGCCGAAGGATTGGCGTTCCTGGGGCACGGCGATCCCGCAAAATTAACCTTACGGCCCCTCACCCTAACCCTCTCCCACAGGGAGAGGGAACCGACTGGTGTGCGTTTTGGCTCCTTTGCCCCTCACCCTGGCCCTCTCCCATAGGGAGAGGGAATCAGCCAGTGCTCGCTTTACCCCCTGCGCTTCTCCCACAGGGAGAGGGTACTGGCCAGTGTTCGCTGCAATCGCTGCGTTTTGTTGAATAGCCTTTACAGTGCTGCTGGCGGTAGACACCTGTTTCACAACGGAACGGCTCCCTCTCCCGCTGGGAGAGGGTTGGGGTGAGGGCAATCCCATCCCCCGCCCGGCATTTTCATGCTAAAATCCCGCCTTTCATTTTTACAGCCCAGAGAGCTCCCCCGTGGCCAAACCCGCCTCCGTATTGCTACCGCCCGAATTTCTTGCATCAACACGCGCCATTATGCCTGCCGAACTGTCGATGGAGGCGTTCATCGCCGCCTGTCAACGCCCGCTGCGCCGCAGCCTGCGGGTGAATACGCTTAAAATCACCGTGGCGGACTTCCTGGCGCTGGTGCAGGACTACGGCTGGCAACTGGAGCCGATCCCATGGTGCGCCGAAGGGTTTTGGATCAGCCGCGCGGATGAAGATCTGCGCCTAGGCAGCGCGGCCGAACACCTGAGCGGCCTGTTCTATATTCAGGAAGCCAGCTCAATGCTGCCGCCCAGCGCACTGTTCGCCGCAGAAGCGGCGCCGAGCCGGGTGCTCGACATGGCTGCCGCGCCCGGCTCAAAAACCACGCAAATCGCCGCGCTGATGCACAATGCCGGCGGCATCATCGCCAACGAATACTCCGCCAGCCGGGTGAAAGTGCTGCACGCCAATATCAGCCGCTGCGGGGTGAAAAACGTCGCCTTGACCCATTTCGACGGGCGAGTGTTCGGTGCCGCCTTGCCGGAAAGCTTCGATGCCATCCTGCTGGACGCCCCCTGCTCCGGTGAAGGTGTAGTGCGCAAAGATCCGGCCGCCATGAGCAACTGGTCGCCGGAAAGCGTGGCCAGCATCGCCGCCACCCAGCGTGAGCTGATCGATAGCGCATTCCACGCGTTGAAGCCCGGCGGCGTGCTGATTTACTCCACCTGCACCTTGAACGAACAGGAAAACCAGCAGGTGGTGAATAGCCTGCTGGCCGCCTATCCCGAAGCGGTAAGCGTCGAACCGCTGGGGGATCTGTTCCCCGGCGCCGAAAAAGCGCTGACGGCGGAAGGGTTCCTGCACGTCTTCCCACAAATTTACGACAGTGAAGGCTTCTTTGTTGCGCGCCTACGCAAGCACTGCTCCTCCCCGGCGCTGCCTAAACCCAGCTATAAGGTCGGTAAGTTCCCCTTCACCCCTCTCGCCGCCAAAGCCGCCGCCCAGCTGTGCCAGAGTGCAGCTGCAGCCGGGCTGGCATGGGATGAAAATAGCCGCCTGTGGGAGCGGGATAAGGAAATTTGGCTGTTCCCCGCCGAGCTGGAGCCACTTTTTGGCAAAGTGCGTTTTTCCCGCATAGGCCTGAAGCTGGCCGAACGCTTCCCGAAAGGTTACCGCTGGCAGCATGAAGCCGTGATAGCGTTGGGTGATGGGCGCGGCCGGCAAGCCTTTGAGCTGAGCGCCGATCTGGCACAGGAGTGGTATCACGGGCGCGATCTATATCCTACCGATTTACCGGCAAGCGATGAGTGCATCGTTACTTATCAGCATCAGCCGCTGGGGATCGCCAAACGCATCGGTAACCGGATCAAAAACAATTTGCCGCGTGAACTGGTGCGCGACGGCGCGCTGGATTTTCACCCATAGCACAGGCTTTGGCGCCCACGGTGGCATTTTTTGCCCTGTTGACTATGCTCATAGAGGACTGGTCGTACCTCCATTCCGCAACGTAAGGAGTTCCTATGGGCAAAACCGTGGTAAAAATTGGCACCTTCGAGATTGACGATGCGCACCTTTCCCCCGCCGATGGGCAGGCGGAGGGAGACAGCACGCTAAGTATTCCCTGTAAATCAGATCCTGATTTATGCATGCAGTTGGATGGCTGGGATGAGCACACCAGCATCCCTGCCGTGCTCAATGGGAAACAATCTCTGCTGTATAAGCACCACTACGATAGCCAGGCCGATGCCTGGGTGATGAAACTAAAATAATGGCTGGAAAGACAAGGAGCGCGCTGTGATCCACAACGGCACTGCGCGTTTTTTTATTGCTCTGGTACGGCCAGGGTTCAGAACCGCTCCACCACCTTGAAGTGCATCAGGATCAGTGACATGTCCGGTGAAAACATCTCGTACTCTTCAAAGAAGCGTTTATGCTCCCGGCGCCAGTGCGCCAGCGAACGGTCGCCTTCACCTTCCGCATAGGCATGGGCTTCGTCCACCTGATCGTAGGTTTTCAGATCGACCGCGGTCAGTTCCACCGCACACACCGGCTCCCCTTTGCCGTTAACAACGACAAAAGCGTCGCCCACCACTGGGATACCGTCTTCATCCAGTGCTGAACAGGTAGCCGTTTTCTGCCCATCGAGCACCAGCGCGACTAACTCATCCGCCAGTTGCTCGGTATCGCCAAAAGCCCAACGTTCGGCGTTTTCATACTTCTTCGGTACCGCTGTTGACATCATTTACCCTGCGTGATTGCATTAGAGAGGCAACAGAATAATACGCGCTCTCAACGTGAGGAAGCAGAATTGGCAATCCCTCCCGCCGCCAATACGGATTTACCCTATTTTACCCCTCGGCTATGTGCCCAAGGGTATTACGCAGGCATACTGGTTGGCTACACACATAAGCCGCAGCGCCGCACCAGGTGGAGATATGAAGAATTCCGATAAAGATCCCGATGATACCTTCAGTGATTTATTAAAAGTGATCGCGGTGGTGGTTATCATCATTATCATTGCATGTATCTGGTATATTAGCGCCTAAGCGAATAAGGAGGTTCAGGTGGTCACCAAACGTATGCGGCTAAAACACTGGAAAATGTTTATCATTCTGGTGCTGATTTGCCTGGGGTTGCTGCTTTTGCGCTGGGCGGCGATCGCTTTCGGCTAAGGTGGCGTGCGCGCTGTGGCTCAAGCAGCTCGCGCAGGTAGGCAATACGCGCCTCCCCCTGCGGCAGCCACCAGCGGCACAACCCATTCTGCACTTCAGCGTGTTGGCTCAGGCGGTAATATTCCGCCAGTTGATCCACCAGGTTCATCGCGCTCCCTCCTCGATTATTCGGTACCTTCTATTATTAGGTGAATAACCAGAAGAAATACTGACGAATATATTTTTATACTTCCGGTTTTCGGCCCGATTAGCCACCCGGGGTAGCGACATGGGTGTACAATTGCTACATTGAACAAAAATCACCCAACCGAGGTAACCCATGAATTTCTCGGAGCAGGAGATCAAACCCGTATGGGATGAAGTCGCCCGCTTGATCGGTGAAAGCGTGATGGAACTGCGCCATCGGGGTGAAGTTTTATCGGTAGAAACCTTGGCAAAACACCTGGAACAACAGCGGGACAATAACCGGGATATTGAATCGCGCATTTTGATCGGCGCGGCAATTAATATGTTGAAGGATAAAAAATGAATCGCCAACCCGAAGGTTGGCGATCCGTTAGAAACCCGAGGTATGCAAGCCCGGCTTTCTGTGCGCATTATCGCACTCTCAGGCCGCGTCGTTAATAAGAATCGTCGGATTTTTGCGTAATTAACAGCATTTTACGCTCATCACTTACTGTTTCCGTTGATAACAACAGATATCATACCGCCCCCCGCTGCCGCCATGCCCAGCGAAAATAATTGATTGTTTTGCCATATAAATTTAGAACAGACGGAAGGAAACGCAACCGTGGGAATACACAATGGCATCACACACCGGGGAGATCACCCTGCGCCAATCCAGGCAGGCATTGCTGGCCGGTTCGGTCGGTAACTTTATTGAATGGTACGAATTTGGCGTTTACGGCTTTCTGGCCACGGTAATCGCCGCCAACTTTTTCACCCTGCAGGGCGAAAGTGAAATCACCAGCCTGATCCTCACCTATGCGGCCTTTGCACTGGCCTTTTTCTGCCGCCCGATCGGCGCGGTTATCTTTGGCCGCATCGGCGACAGAATCGGCCGCCGGTCTACGTTGATCGCCGTGCTGTTGTTGATGACGCTGGCCACCGCCCTGATCGGCGTAATGCCAACCTACGCCAGCGTGGGCGTTGCCGCGCCGCTGCTATTGACCCTGCTGCGTATGTTCCAGGGGCTGTTTGCCGGTGGTGAGTTCGGCGGCGCAGTCGCCCTGATGACGGAATTCGCCCCCAAGGGTAAACGCGGTTTTTTCGGCGCGTGGCAATCGCTGACCGTGGCGCTCGGCCTGCTGGCCGGCGCCGGGCTGGTGGCCTTGCTGGCGGCGTTGTTGAGCACGGAACAACTCCACGCCTGGGGGTGGCGCATCCCGTTCCTGCTGGCGCTGCCGATGGGCGCCGTCGCGCTGTGGCTGCGCCTGAAGTTGGAAGAAACCCCAACGTTCAGGCAGGCGAAGCAAGAAAACCCGGCTAACGCCACCGCCCGGCCCGGCCAGGTGGTGAAAGCCATCCTGATCGGCATTGGCCGTATGATGGGCTGGTCTGCCGCTGGCTATACCTTTTTGGTGGTGATGCCCTCTTATCTGCAAACCTCGTTGCACGCCACTTTCCAGCAGGCGCTGGTCGCCACCGTATTGGCCAACATCGGCTTTGCCCTGACCATTCTGCCTGCGGGCATCATCAGCGACAGGATAGGCCGCAAAACCGTGATGCTGACCGCCACCGGGGCGGTCATCCTGTTCAGCTTCCCGCTGCTGCACCTGCTGCAAGATGCGCACGCCGGCCTGGTGGCGAAAGGCGCGGCGGTGATGGCGGCCGGCGCCGTGGTCGGCTTGCTGGCAGGCCCCGGCCCGGCGATGCTGGCGGAAATGTTCCCCACCCACGTGCGCTATACCGGGCTGGGGCTGGCCTATTCGCTGTCCAACGCGGTGTTTTCCGGTTCTGCGGGCCTGATCATCACCGGGCTGATTAAACAGACCGCCAACATTGACATCCCCGCTTATTACGTCGTCGCCACCGCCGTCGCCAGCCTGTTTGCGCTGATGACGCTGCGCCGCGACGACCACCTGCGATCACTCAACCAACGCTAAACATTCGGGCGCCCACGCGGCGCCCCATTATTGCCCACCCGCGCCAAAACTGGGCGCAGAAATGGTGCGCGCACCATCAAGCCAGGGCAAAAACACTGTTCGCGCAACCAACGACTAAATCAAAGTTTTTATAAATCAGCCAGCTGATAAATATCCTCGCCGAACTGCCGCGATTGGCCTTTAACTTGCTTTGGCTTGTATATACATGGACGGACATTACCGATGAGGACATCAACTCACCAGTGCGAAAGATGAGGGTTCCAATGAAGCAACCAATAACAACGTTGAAAAAAATGCTCGCCGCCGCCTGCTGTATCGGGATGTTGTCGGCCCAGGCACTCGCCGCCGACGCCCCGCTGCCCAAACCGGAGCCCGGTACCTTTAAAATGGGCATTGAGCCTTGGCTGGGCTATGGTCAATGGCACGTAGCCAACCAACTTGATTTATTTAAACAGCAAGGACTGGAGAAGGTTGAGATCATCAACTTTGCCGAAGACAAAGACATTAACGCCGCGCTGGCCAGCGGCCAGATCGATGCGGCCAATATCGCCACGCATACCGCGATGGGGATGGTTTCCGCCGGTTTGCCGGTGAAAATCGTGCTGCTGCTCGACCAGAGCCAAACCGCCGATGCGCTGATTGTCGGCGCGGGCATCAACGCCCTGACCGATCTGAAGGGCAAACAGGTTGCCTATGAAGAGGGCACCACCAGCGACATTCTGCTCCATAGCGCCCTCGCCTCGGCCAACATGCAGTGGAGCGATATCGTGCCGGTGCCTATGCCGGCCGATTCCGCCGGCAGCGCCTTGATCGCCAAGCGCGTCACCGCCGCCGTCACCTACGAGCCCTACCTGAGCATGGCGAAAAAACAGGATCCCAACGTAAAACTGCTCTATAGCGGTGAATCCGATCCGGGCCTGATCAGCGACGTCCTGGTGGTGCGCGATGAAGCCATCAAAAACAAACCGGGCCAGGTAGCCGCGATGATAAAAAGCTGGGATTCCGCCCTGCAGCACTATCAGCAAAACACCGCCGAAGGCCGGGCAATCATCGCCAAACAGGTGGGCGCCAGCCCGGCAGACCTGGAAACCGCTTTCGACGGCGTGAAGTACTACACGCTGGCGGAAAATAAACAGGTATTGAGCGAACATTTCGCCAAAGTGACCTTTGCCCACGTGCTGAAAGCGGCCACGGAAGCCAAACTGGTAAGCAAGCCGGTCACGCCAGAACAAATTATCGAACCGAAGTTTGTTAACGGCCTGTAAGGCCGTTTTGCCCCTCGTTTCTGGCGAGGGGTTTTCGCGTGCCCGTGCAACACCCACCCTGCCGGCAGCATACCGGGGCCGACAGGGTGCGAGATAACACCAGAGGAAACACCGATGAGTTCTGTGAAATTGGATGCGCCGGAGACGCGCGCCCAAGCGCGCCCACCCCATCCACCCAATCATAAGAAACGCCGCTCCGCCGGCCTGTTTGTGATCGGAAAAACGCCCTCGCGCAAACTGTTCGTCAGCATTGCGGTGGCGGTATTCGCCCTGCTGCTGCTCAGTTGGTGGCTGGCAACCCGCAGCGGCGCGGTGCCGGCAATCTTTATGCCGACGCTGGGCAACGTTTGGCAGCGCATGATCAGCCTGGCGCAGGACGGCACGCTGTGGAGCGATATCCGCAGCAGCCTGTATCGTATTTCCATCGCCTTTCTGATCTCATCGCTGATGTCGATCGTGATCGGCGTGCTAGCCGGCTGCTACGGTTTTTTCAAGGCGATCACCGAGCCGCTGGTGGACTTCATCCGCTACATGCCTGTCGTCGCCTTTGTGCCGTTGACCATCCTGTGGACCGGCACCGACGATTTCCAGAAATTCCTGATTATCTGGATCGGCACCTTCTTCCAACAGGTATTGATGGTGATTGATGCGGTAAAACGCGTTCCGGGTGATTTTGTCGGCCTGGGGCGCACGCTCGGCATGCCGGATCGCAACATTCTGTTCAAAATCGTGCTGCCCGGCGCACTGCCGGAAATCTGGGACGCACTGCGCATTAGCCTGGGCTGGGCATGGACCTGGCTGGTGCTGGCCGAACTGGTTGCCTCCACCTCCGGGTTGGGTTATCGCATCGTAGTGTCGCAGCGTTTCTTCCAGACCGACACCATCATTGGCTACATCCTGTTGCTCGGCCTACTTGGCCTGGTTACCGATCAGGCGATGCGCGCAGCCGAGCGCGTTCTGTTCCGTTACAACGCGAGGCGTAAATAATGGCTACCTTAACCATCAGCGGCCTGAACAAAAGCTTCCGGGTCGGCAAGGGCACGCGCCAGGTATTGCATAACATCGATCTGACGCTGGGCAACAACGAGTTCGTTTCCGTGGTCGGCAGCTCCGGCTGCGGCAAAAGCACCCTGCTTTCCATCGCCGCCGGGCTGGAGGATTTTGACGACGGCAGCGTGCGCGTCGACGGCGAGGATATCCGCGGGCCGGGCATCGATCGCGGCGTGGTGTTCCAGTCCTATACGTTGCTGCCGTGGCTGACGGCGCGGCAAAACATCGAATTCGCGCTCAAGGCCGCCGGCTATGCCCGGGCCGAATGCCGGGAGATCGCCGATAACCATCTGGCGCTGGTGAACCTGTCGCCGTTTGCCGACGCCTACCCCAACGAGCTTTCCGGCGGGATGAAACAGCGGGTGGCGATCGCCCGGGCGCTGTCATACAGGCCGAAAATCCTGCTGATGGATGAGCCCTTCGGCGCGCTGGACGCCATGACGCGCCATCAGATGCAGTTGTTGCTGACGCGCATCTGGGAAACCCACCGCCTGACGGTGATGTTCGTCACCCATGATATTGAAGAGGCCGTGTATCTATCGGATCGCATCGTGGTGATGGGGCCCGGCAACATCAACACCACCTTCCAGGTTGACCTGCCACGCCCACGCAGTGAAGAGATCAGCGCCGACATGCGCTACATCGAGCTGCAACGCCAGGTTCTGAAATCCATCCGGGAACAGGCTTCCCAACACGAATTTGCCCAGGAGTAAACGCATGACACAGACAGTGACCTTTCACGATCTCAGCGATTGCCAACAGTTGCCGGACGCGTTGTTTAAACGCACCGAGGCGGATCTGTCGTTCTTCATCGAACGGGTTCAACCGATTATCGCCGCCGTGCGCAGCGAAGGCGATGCGGCGCTGCGGCGTTTTGCCCGCGAATTCGACGGCGTGCAGGTTGAACAAATGGCGATTCGCGCCGAAGAAAGCGAATTTGAAGCCGCGTTTGCCCGGCTGGATCCCAAGGTGATCGAATCCATTTCCTTTGCGGCGGAAAATATCCGCGCCTTCCACCAGGCGCAAAAGCCCGAAGAAATGTGGTTGAAGGAGATGCAGCCCGGCGCCTTCGCCGGCGACCGGATGGTGCCGATCGACTCCGTAGCCTGCTATGTGCCGCGCGGTAAAGGTTCTTTCCCCAGCGTGCTGCTGATGACCACCATTCCTGCGGTGGTAGCCGGCGTGCCGCGCCCGGTGGTGATCACCCCACCCGGCCCGGACGGCAAGGTGGACGACGCCACGCTGGTGGCGGCCCGCCTGGTCGGCATCAAGGATATTTATAAGTGCGGTGGCGCTCAGGGCGTGGCGGCCGTGGCCTACGGTACGGAAACGGTGCCCAAGTGCCTGAAAATCGTCGGCCCCGGCAGCCCGTGGCTGGTTGCCGCCAAACGCCTGTTGGCGCAACATATCGATCCCGGCGTGCCCGCCGGCCCGAGCGAAAGCATTATCCTGGCGGATGAAACCGCCAACGGCGCCCTGGCCGCGCTGGATCTGATCATCGAATCGGAACACGGCCCGGATTCCTCCGCCTGGCTGGTCACCTCCAGCCGCCAGGTAGCGGAACAGGCCATCGCCGCCCTGCCGGGCTACTGGGCGCAATTGGATGAAAAACGCGCCGGCTTTTCCCAGGTGGTGCTGTGCGGCGAACACGGCGGCGTGGTGTTGACCCGCGACTTTGCCACCGCCGTGGAGTTCGTCAACCAGTACGCGCCGGAGCACTTGGAAATTCTGGCGGAGGAACCGCTGGCGGTGATGGCGAAAATCCGTAACGCCGGCGAGATTTTGCTCGGCAATTATACGCCGGTAACGCTGGGCAACTTTGTGCTGGGGCCGAACGCGGTGCTGCCCACCAACGCCGCGGCCAAAGTGGCCGGGCCGCTTTCAGTGTTCGACTATATGAAACGCATTTCCGTCGGTTACGTCACCCGCAGCGGTTATGACGCCCTGGCGGATAAGGCGCACGATTTTGCCGTGTACGAAGGTTTTACCGGCCATGCGCTGGCGGTATCTCCGTTACGCAAAACCCTGCTCGGCCGTTAACCCCAAACCCCGGGAGGTTGTGATGACCGATAATCCCATTCCCCAGCGTGAACCGCTGGCAGCCCAGGCGCGCGCCCTGACGCACGCCGGTGAATGGCCGCAGGCAGCCGCCAAACTGCGCCAGTTGGTCGGGGAGATTACCGGCGCAACGGTAACCCAGTTGGCCATCAACCGCGATCAGTACAGCCTGAACTCGCTGAACGGCACGCTGACGTTGGCCGATGGGCGCGGGCTGTTCTTCAAGTATCACCATGAGGAAGGCGAAGATCACACCATCGAGGAGTATTACAACGCCGAGCTGCTGCGCGACAGCGGCTTTCGCGTCGACGTGCCGCTGTATGCCTGCGGTGAGCCGGGGCGGCAGATCCTGCTGTACCGCCTGCGCCACGATCGGCGCCTGGCGGACGTTTGCCGCGAAATCGAACTGCATCAACGCTGGGACGCCGCCGCGCCGGTGATTGCCGCCCAGCAACGCGCCGATCGGGAAATCCTGGCGCTAACCCTGCCGACGCTGCAGGCCGGCGAGCCTGACGCAGTAGCACGGGAGCCGATCCACCAGTTGTTCCACCACCGGCTGGTCAGCCCTGGCGCCGCGCCCGGCTTCGGTGGCCGGGCGGCGCAGTTCTACGTCGGCCAAACGTTCACGCTGGCGCAGCTCACGCTGCCGTGGGCGCAGTTGAAAAACCTGCGCTGGCAGATAAACGGCATACTTTACCCGCATACGCTGGGGGAATTGCTGTTGCAGGCCGGCGAGCTGCTGGCGCCGGCAAGGCTGGCGCAGCACGGCGTCGTCACCGCCCACGGCGACGCGCACAACGCCAACGTGTGGTATGAAACCGAACACCCGGAGCCGCAACTGGTGAGCTTCGATCCCGCCTTTGCCGGGCGCCATATCCCGGCGCTGCTGGCGGAGATCAAGGCCACGTTTCACAACATCTTCGCCCATCCGTTCTGGCTATATGAACCCCAGCGCTGCGATGAGCGTTACCAAATCAACGTGCAGTTGCAAGGCGATCGCCTGCTGGTGGAACACAACTGGCAGTTGACGCCGCTGCGCGCGCCCTTCCTGCAAAGCAAAGGTGAAGGCTACTGGCGGCCATTATTGGCCGAGCTAAGCGCCCACGGTTGGCTGCCGGCCAATTGGCAACGGCTGATGCGGCTGGCGCTGTTCTGCTGCCCAACGCTGGTGTTGGATCTGCGCGCCGGCGGCAGCGGCGGCCACAATGCCACCAGCTCGGCGCTGGGGTTCGCCATCGCCGTGATGCTGGGCAGCGAACCGCTGGCCGGGGAGGATCTCGCCAGCCGCTGGTTCACGCTTATCGATCCGGCGAACGGCGGTGAAGCATGAAAGCCGCCCGTTTTTATGGCATTGGCGATCTGCGCATCGAACAGATCCCCCCGCCCGCCGCCCCACCCGCCGACGGGGTGTGCCTGCGGGTGCTGGCGGCCGGCATTTGCGGCTCCGATCTGCACAACTTCCGCACCGGCCAGTGGATCGCCCAACTGCCGGTAACGCCGGGGCATGAATTTTGCGGTGAAGTGCTGGCGATCGGCAGCGCGGTGCGCGGGCTGGCGGAGGGCGATCGCGTGGTGGCGGATTCCCGCGCCTGCTGCGGCGTTTGCCCCACCTGCCGGGCCGGGCGCAGCAACCTGTGCCCGCGGCTCGGCTTCGTCGGCGAAGTGTGCGACGGCGGCTTTGCCGAACTGGCCCTGTTGCCGGCATCCAGCTTGTTGAAGGTGCCGGCAACGCTGCCGGCGCCGATCGCCGCCCTCAGCGAACCGCTGGGGGTCGCATTGCGGGTGGTAAACCAACTTAACCCACCGCCCGGCGCGCCGGTATGGGTCGCCGGCGGCGGCACCATCGGCGGGCTGGTCGCGCTGCTGCTGCACCATCTGCGCGCCTGCCCGCTGCTGTTGGCCGAGCGCAACCCGCAACGCCTGGCGTTGCTGCAGCGCGTTCTGCCGCTGCAGGCGCAGGAATTAGGGCGCCCGCTGCCGCAGGCCGTTGCTTTTGCCGTGGAAGCCACCGGTTCGGCCGGCGTGCTCAATCAGCTGATTGAACATATCGCCCCCGCCGGGCGCATCGCCATGGTCGGCCTGTTCCACGGCCAGGCGCCGATTGACGCCAACCGTTTGGTAGAACGTGAAATCACGCTGGTGGGCTGCAGCGTATTTGCCGACGAACAGCAACAGGCGATCGCGCTGCTGCCGCAGCTTGCCGATAAACTGGCGCAGTGGCTGGCGCCGCCGATCGCCCTCGACGCGCTGCCGCAGGCTTATCAGGCGTTGCTGGCCGGCGATGCCGCCGCGTTGAAAACCATCGTGGTGCCTTAAGGAGAAACTATGCAAAACGCAACTTTACCGCCTGGGCTGGCGCCGTTTTCACTGCAGGGCAAACGGGCGCTGGTAACCGGGGCGACGCGCGGCATCGGCCAGGCGCTGGCCATCGGGCTAGCCCAGGCCGGCGCACAGGTGATCGTCGCCGGCCGCCAGCGTGCCGCACTGCAAGCGGTGGCGCAACAGTTGAACAATGGGGGCGAACACCCGCAGATGGTGCAACTGGACGTGCAGGATCCGGCGTCGATCCGCGCGGCGTTCGCCAGCCTGGCCGACAAACCGTTGGATATCTTGATCAACAACGCCGGTATTGAACAGGTGCGCCCGTCGCTTGAAGTTGACGAAGCACTGTGGGACAGCATCCTCAATACCAACCTGAAGGGGGCGTTTTTCTGCGCGCAGGCCGCCGCACGCCTAATGATGGCGCAAGGCGGCGGAAGCATCATCAACCTGTGTTCGCTAACCACCGCCGTTGGCGTGCCGGGCGCCACCGCTTATGGCGCATCGAAATCCGGGCTGGCGGGCATGACGCGCGCGCTGGCCAGCGAATGGGCGCCCCATGGCATCCGGGTGAACGGCATCGGCCCCGGCTATTTCCAAACCGCCATGACCGACGTGTTTTACCAGGACAGCGAATGGTGCAGCGCCATGCAAATCAAGATCCCGATAGGGCGCTTTGGCGAGCTGCAAGATCTCATCGGCGCCGCCATCTTCCTCGCCAGCCCGGCAGCCGCCTATATTACCGGGCAGATCCTTTACGTTGACGGCGGCTACCTGGCCAGCATCTAAACCCTGCCCCTGCGCTTATCTCTCACCACGAGGGATAAGCGCCGCCCATCATCAACACGTGATTTCGATCACATCGCAAAAATGTTAACGTTAACTTTTGTGATTAACATCGCAATCAGCCGCGATGGTGTCTTTATCTCGTCAAAAGTTAACGTTAACAATAGAGCCAATCTCACTCATCAGGGCAACATCACCATGAACCGCGAAACCAAAAAGTACTATGTGCTCCTAAGCGGCCTGCTGTTTTTTTTCTTTTTTACCTGGTCGTCCAGTTTTTCACTGATTTCCATCTGGCTTAACCAGAAAATCGGGCTGAAAGGCGCCGAAACCGGTTTGATTTTCTCGGCCATTTCGCTGGTTGCCCTTTGTGCCCAGCCGCTGTACGGCTTTATTCAAGACAAGCTGGGCCTGCGCAAACACCTGCTGCAATACCTGGGCGTGATGCTGCTGCTCACCGGGCCATTTTTTATTTACGTTTACGCGCCGCTGCTGGCCATGAACCTGCTGCTGGGCGCGCTGATCGGCGGGCTGTTTATCGGCGCCACCTTTTTTGCCGGCATCGGCGCGCTAGAATCCTATACCGAACGCGTCAGCCGTATCGTCGGCTTTGAATTTGGCCGCGCCCGCATGTGGGGCTCGCTCGGCTGGGCCTGCGCCACTTTCTTCGCCGGGTTTATTTTCAACATCAACCCCAACATCAACTTTTGGCTGGCCTCGGCTTCGGCAGTCGCGTTTCTGCTGCTGCTCAGCCAGGTGCGTGAGCTAAAACCCAATGCCATGGCCGGGTTGGAATACGGCAAGCCGGAAAATCTGCAGCTCAACGACGCGCTGGCGCTGCTGCGCCTGCCGGGATTTTGGGCGTTGGTGGTGTTTGTGCTCGGCATCAGCGTGTACAACGTGTTCGATCAGCAGTTCTCGGTCTATTTCGCCTCACAATTCCCAACCCACCAACAGGGCAACGAAATGTACGGCTTCCTCAATTCGCTGCAGGTGTTCCTGGAAGCCGGCGGGATGTTTCTGGCGCCATTTCTGGTGAACCGCATCGGCGCCAAACAGGGCCTGCTGCTGGCTGGCGCCGTCATGGCGTTGCGGATGTTCGGCTCAGGGCTGGCCAGCGGCGCGCTGATGATTTCCGCCATGAAGCTGTTGCACGCCGTTGAATTGCCGATCCTGCTGATCGCGCTGTTCAAATACATCGCCACCCGCTTCGACAGCCGGCTGTCTTCCACGTTGTATCTGGTGGGCTTCCAGTTTATCACCCAGGTGATGGCCAGCTTCCTGTCGCCGCTGGCCGGCCACGGCTATGACCATATCGGCTTTGCCGCCACCTATCTGCTGATGGGTTGTATGGTCGCCTTTACTACCCTGCTTTCCTGTTTCCTGCTGCGCGGCGAAAACGCCGGGAAGGATGCACACTTTCAACCCACGATAAAATCAAGCGAGTCGATGCAATGAAAAATGCCTTACTGTCCGCCGATCATGCCGTTGAAGCCCTGCATGCTCAACGCCAGGATGATTACTATCCGCGTTTTCACCTGGCGGCGCAGGCCGGCTGGATTAACGATCCCAACGGCCTGATCTGCATCAACGGCGTGTACCACGCGTTTTATCAGCACCACCCTTTTGATGCGAACTGGGGGCCGATGCACTGGGGCCATGCCACCAGCCACGATTTGGTGCACTGGCAACATCAACCGATCGCACTGGCGCCGGGCGATGAGTTCGATAAAGACGGCTGTTTCTCCGGCTGCGCGGTGGACGATCGCGGCGTGCTGACGCTGATCTACACCGGCCACGTCTGGCTGGGCAACGCGGGCGAAGACGACCAGGTGCGCGAAGTTCAGTGCCTGGCCACCAGCAGCGATGGCGTGCACTTCGTCAAGCATGGCCCAGTGCTGTTGCCGCCAGAGGGTATTCAGCACTTTCGCGATCCCAAAGTCTGGCAACAGGACGGCCAATGGTGGATGGTGGTCGGCGCCAAGGAAAACCAACTGGGCCAGGTGCGTCTCTACCGCTCGCACGATCTGCGTGCCTGGACATTCGAGCGCGTGCTGGCGCGCGCGCAAACCGCCGCTGAAGGGTATATGTGGGAATGCCCGGACTTCTTCCCGCTGGGCGAACGCCACCTGCTGATGTTTTCGCCGCAGGGGTTGCCCCCCCATGGCTACCATAACCGTAACCGTTTTCAGAGCGGCTACCTGCTGGGCGACTGGCAACCGGGGCAAGCCTTCACCCCTAACCAGCCGTTCCGCGAGCTGGACGCCGGACATGATTTCTATGCGCCGCAGTCTTTCACCGCAGCCGATGGGCGCCGCATGCTGTTCGCCTGGATGGATATGTGGGAGTCGCCGATGCCGAGCAAAGCCCACGGCTGGGCCGGCGCGCTTACCCTGCCGCGCGAGCTTTCGCTGGATACGGATGGCAGTGTGTTAATGAACCCGGCGCGGGAATTGCGCGCGCTGCGCGGCGAAACCCAGTCATTCGGCGCTGCGCAGTTGCGTAACCAGCGCCTGGTGTTGGGCGCGGTGCTTCAGGAGCTGGCGCTGACGGTGGATACCGCGGCGAGTGATGCGGAACGTTACGGTGTCACCATTGGCAACGCCGCCCGGTTGTATATCGATAGCCAGGCGCAGCGGCTGGTTCTGGAGCGGTTTAGCGATGAGCCGGGGCTGTGCGGCTGCCGCAGCGTGCCGCTGCCACCGGCGGGAAACATGCAGCTACAGGTGTTTATCGATCGCTCTTCCGTCGAGGTGTTCGTCAATCAGGGTCGCGCTTGCCTGACCAGCCGCATTTACCCGGCAGACGGCGAGCGCACCATCAGTATGTTTGCCGAAAGCGGCGCGGCGGCCTTCGGCGAACTGAACGCCTGGGCGCTCGGCAGCATCTGGGAATAACCCCCTTTCCCGCCCCACCGGCGGGAACTCCGTCACAGCGATGCCCGCGATAACAGCGGGCAAGCCACCTTCACGGTTTGCCAGTGCTCAAGCTGATTGATCAGGTGCAAAGCCGCCTGGCGGCCCAGCTCATAATGCGGCAACTGCACCGTGGTCAGCGGCGGTTGGAACAGTTCGCCAATGCCAACCATATTGTCATAACCCAACACCCCGACCTGCTGCGGGATCTGCCAGCCTTGCGCCAGCAACGTCTGATAGACCAAAAACGCCACCCGATCGTTGCCGCACACCACCACGTCGCAATCACGCTTGCCCGGCGAAAAATGGCGCGCCAACAGCGCCAGGCTGTCGAGATAGTGCCCATCGCCTTCGCTAAGATCCAAATGGTATTGCTTAAGCTGGGCAACGTCACCGCCGGCCTCGCGCCAGGCGCGCTCCAACCCGCGGCGGCGCAGCCCGGCTGCCGGGATGCCCTCCGGCAGATGGATGCACAACGGCGCGCGATAGCCTTTGGCGATCAGCGCTTTCATCGCGTCATACTGGCCTTGTTCATCATCGGGAATGTAGCTGGCGATAGCGTTGCCAGGGCTGGTACAGTTGGCCAACACCAGGCGTTTATCCAGCAGCTTCGGCGGCACCGTCACCTGCCGCAGCCCCATGGTGGTAAAGATCACCCCATCCGGCCGGTGCGCCAGCAGCAAATCAATGGTTTTTTCCGCGCTGTCGTCGGCAAACAGGTTGACGACAAAGCTGTTCCAGCCGTGTTCACGCGCGGTTTTTTCAATCGACAGGATGATTTCAACGGAAAACGGCGTGGTAGCGGTATCCAGTGCCAGCACGCCGATAGTTTGCACCCGGCTGCGATCGCCGCGGATGCGCCGGGCGGAGAGATCCGGCACATACTCAAGCCGATCGATGGCCTGCTTCACACGTTGATAGGTTTCGGGGCGCAGCTTATCGGGTTCGTTGATCGCTCGGGACACAGTCATCAACGACACACCAGCCAGTTTTGCAACGTCTTTCAGCGAGGCCATTCACCCTTCTCCAAGTGGGATACACGCGCTCTACGGCGCGTTACCGGCCTGCTGGCGATCAGCAAGATCGCCGCCTGCCGGCAACACGCATTATTTCGCGTATCAAGAGAAGAATAATCCCACAAATCGGCGCGCAGCTCTAGGCTGCGTAAACCGCTAACGCTACAGCCGCTGCGCCAGCGCGTGCACCCGCTGGATGGCCTGCGCCACCTGTGCCGCGGTGACCGCCTGCGGCATATTGGCCATATCCGGCGCATCCACCGCCGCGGCCACAATGGCGTCGATCTCATCAGCGGTCAGATCGTCGGCGATCTGCGCTATCTGCAGCGGGATATTACAGGCTTGCGCCAGTTTCAGCGCTTCCAGCAGCTCTTCGTCGCTACGTTGTTCGATCGCCAGCAGGCACAGGTTGCCATACCCCACCAACAGGCCGTGGCCGAAATCGCGGGTTTTGTCGCAAACGGTGAAGCCTTCAAACAGCGCATGTGCCGCGGCGGCATGGGCACCGCTGCCCATCAGCGATGTCAGCCCGGCGAACAAGAAGATGGCGTCCAGCACCTGCTCCAGCTCCGGCGTGGCTTCCCCGCGCTCCGCTGCCTGGCTGGCCGAGGCGCCGTAGGTTTCAATCAATTGGTAGCAAATACGGCTATTGGCCTGCGCCGCCAGTGCCATCCCGCCCACCGCGCCGTTACGGCTGATGGCGCGGTATTCATACCATTTGGCCAGAGTATCCCCCAGGCCGGCTGCCAGCCAGCGCGTCGGCGCCTGAGCCAGCAGTTGGCTGTCAATCACCACCGCCACCGGCGAGTTCGCCAGGTGCAGCATGTCGCGGAAATGCCCATCGGGATAATAGCGCACGGTCAGCGGCGTTACTGCCGCGCAGGTGGCGGCAATAGTCGGGACAGTAATGACCGGCAAGGCGCAAAAATTGCCGACCGCTTTGCCGGTGTCCTGCGCTTTACCGCCGCCGGCGATAATCAGCACCTGTGCTTTTTCAGCCCGAGCCTGCGCCGCCAGACGCTCAATGTTTTGCTCGGTGCACTCGCCGCCGAAATGTTCGCTGGCCACCAACTCCACCGCCGCGGCACGCAGGCAATTACCGATGGTCGCCTCCGTCACCGCCAGCGCCCGTTCGCCGCCAATCAGCATAGCGCGCGAACCGTAATCCGCGCACAGTGTTCCAATCTCTTCCAACGCCCCGGCGCCGCGCACGATGCGCGCCGGAAAAGCGATTTGTGTTACAGACATGCGACCTCCCTCCAGCCAACCTGTGGCCGCAAGCCAATACGGCTTGCGTGCTGCGCGCGGCACCGGCCTGGCGGCGCCCACGCGCGAACGATAATCATACTGTACTTTCCCGCCTCGGTGGCCGCCGCATCCGCGACGCCCACCGGCACTACCAGCCTATCACAACCGGCCGGCCATGCTGCGTTAACCTTACGCCATTTTGATCTGGCTCTGGGCAGCGGCCAGCACCTGCGCCAGCGCCGCCAGAAAGCGCCGGTTATCTTCCGCGCTGCCGATCGACACCCGCAGGAATTGCTGATAACCGGGCTCACGCCAAGGTTTGACGATAATGCCGTGCGCCAACAGCGCTTCTGCGATTTCCGCGCTGGGATGGCCGCAGTCAAAAAACAGGAAGTTGGCGTATGAGGGCGCCACTTTCAGCCCCATGTCGCGCAGTTTGGCCGCCATGGCGCTGCGCGCGGTGCTGACCCAAGCCACGCTGTAGGCCACATGATCGCGATCGCGCAGTGCCGCCAGCGCCGCGCTTTGCGCCGCCCGGTTGATATTGAACGGCGTGCGCACCCGGTCCAGCAACCCGATCAGTTCCGCATCACAGGCCATGCCGTAGCCCACGCGCAACCCCGCCAGCCCATAGGCCTTCGAGCAGGTGCGCAGCACGATCCACGGCCGGGGCTGCTGCGGCAACAGTGACAGGCTGTCCGGGTAGTCCGCCTCGTGTGCGCAGTACTCATAATAGGCTTCGTCGATCACCAACAGGCAGTCCTGCGGCACCGCGTCGATCAGTTGCAGGAACGCGTCGCGCCCCAGCATGCAGCCCACCGGATTCGACGGGTTGCTGAACACCACCATTTTGACCGGTTGCTGCAGCGCCTGGCGCCAGGCGGCCAGATCGAACTCCAACTCCCCACTGACCGGCACCATGGTGACTTCAGCGCCCATCATACGCGGATATATCTCATGCAGGCCGAATGACGGCAGCAGCGTCACCACCCGATCGCCCGGATTGATAAAGGCCAGACACAGCATTTCGAGGATATTTTCCGAACCGTTGCCCACCACGATCTGCGCGGACGGCACGCCGGTTTGCCCGGCGATTTCCGTCCGCAGCGCCAGGCTGTTGGGGTCCGGATACACCCCGCTGTCGCGGCTCGACGCGTGTAACGCCAGTTGCACCTGGGGGCTGGCGCCGAGCGGGTTTTCATTGCTCGCCAGGCGCGCGATATCAGTGACACCGTAACGTTCACGCACGGCGTCGCTGGAAAGCCCGGCGTTATAAACGCCGAGCGCGCTGGCCTGCTGGCGGGCCAGGCGGCGCACCGCCTGCGCCGTGGCTGAAAGCGTCTCCATTCTTACCTCACAGGTTAAGCAGCGGCAAATTCAGCTGATGTTGTTCGGCGCAGGCAACGGCGCTGTCGTAACCGGCGTCCGCATGGCGCATGACGCCGGTAGCCGGATCGTTCCACAGCACGCGAGCCAAGCGTTTATCCGCGTCTTCGCTGCCGTCGCAGACAATCACCATCCCGGCGTGCTGGGAGAAGCCCATACCAACACCGCCGCCGTGGTGCAGGCTGATCCAGGTTGCCCCGCCCGCGGTGTTCAACAAGGCATTGAGCAACGGCCAGTCGGACACCGCGTCGGAACCGTCGCGCATCGCTTCGGTTTCACGATTGGGGGATGCCACCGAACCGCAGTCCAGGTGATCGCGGCCGATGACGATCGGCGCTTTCAGTTCGCCTGTGCGCACCATTTCGTTGAAGGCCAACCCCGCCAAATGGCGTTCGCCCAACCCCAGCCAGCAGATGCGTGAAGGCAGCCCCTGGAAGGCAATGCGTTGCTGGGCCATATCCAGCCAGTTATGCAGGTGAACGTTATCCGGAAACAGTTCTTTCAGCTTGGCGTCGGTTTTGTAGATATCCTCAGGATCGCCGGACAGCGCCACCCAGCGGAACGGGCCTTTCCCTTCGCAGAACAGCGGGCGAATATAGGCCGGCACAAACCCTGGGAAATCAAACGCGTTGCTCACCCCTTCGTCCAATGCCACCTGGCGAATATTGTTGCCGTAGTCCACGGTCGGTACGCCCATCTCATGAAACGCCAACATCGCCTTAACGTGCACCGCCATCGACTGGCGCGCCGCCCGCACCACGCTTTGCGGATCGCTATTGCGGGCCGCTTGCCAGCGCTCGACGCTCCAGCCGGCCGGCAGATAGCCGTTGAGCGGATCGTGGGCGGAGGTTTGATCGGTCACAATATGTGGGAGCGGGCCGCCGTTGGCCGCGCGCTGCGCCAGCAACGGCAGAATTTCCGCCGCATTGCCCAGCAGCCCGACCGAAATGGCTTCGCCCTTGGCGCAGGCCTGTTCAATCAGCGCCAGCGCTTCGTCCAGATCGTCGCATTTATGATCGAGGTAACGGGTCCGCAGACGGAAATCGATACGTGATTCCTGGCATTCGATCGCCAGCACGCTGGCGCCGGCCAGCACCCCAGCCAGTGGCTGCGCGCCGCCCATGCCGCCCAAACCGGCGGTCAGGATCCACTTGCCGCGCAGATCGCCACCGTAATGCTGGCGCCCTGCTTCGGCAAAGGTTTCGTAGGTGCCCTGCACGATGCCCTGCGCGCCGATATAGATCCAAGAGCCGGCGGTCATCTGGCCGTACATCATCAGCCCGGCCTTATCCAGCTCATGAAAATGCGCCCAGTTGGCCCAGTGCGGCACCAGGTTGGAGTTGGCAATCAGCACGCGCGGCGCATCGCTGTGGGTTTTGAACACGCCGACCGGCTTGCCGGATTGCACCAGCAGCGTTTCGTCCGGGTTAAGCGCCCGCAGGCTGGCCAGGATCGCTTCAAAGCACGGCCAATTGCGCGCCGCTTTACCGATGCCGCCGTACACCACCAAATCCTGCGGGCGCTCGGCAACGTCGGGATCCAGGTTGTTCTGGATCATGCGGTAGGCGGCTTCGATCAGCCAGTTTTTGCAATGCAGTTCGGTGCCCTGCGGCGCACGCACTTCCCGTGCCACGGCATTTTTGATCGTATCGTTCATGGTAAATCCTTAACGAGTGAGTCAATGACTTCACCGCCGGCGCCTGGCCGGCGGCGCAAGAAAATTACAGCGCGCCGTAGCTCGGCAGAATCGCACTGACGGCCTGCGGCCACTGCCCAGCAGTGGCCCAATGGCGCATGGCTTCCACGTCCGGCGCCATCAGGCGATCCTGTTCGAGGAAAGGCACCCGTTCGCGGATCGCCGCCAGTTGCTGCTCCAGCAACGCGGAACTGCGTAATGGCCGGTGGAAATCGATCCCCTGCGCGGCGGCCATCGCTTCAACACCCACCACCACGGCGGTGTTAAAGCACATATCCCCCAAGCGGCGGGCGGCATAGGTCGCCATGGAGACGTGGTCTTCCTGGTTGGCGGAGGTCGGCAGGCTGTCGACGCTGCCCGGGTGCGCCAACGATTTGTTCTCGGAGGCCAACGCCGCGGCGGTGACCTGCGCGATCATAAAGCCGGAGTTGATACCGCCTTCCTTCACCAGGAACGGCGGCAGGCCGGACAGCCCGGTATCCAGCAGCAGCGCCAGCCGGCGCTCGGAAATGGCGCCGATTTCCGCCACCGCCAGCGCGATAATGTCGGCGGCGAACGCTACCGGTTCGGCGTGGAAGTTGCCGCCGGAGATCACATCGCCGTTATCGGTGAACACCAGCGGGTTGTCTGACGCGGCGTTCGCTTCAATGCGCAGCACCCGGGCCGCGTGCAGCAGATTGTCCAGGCACGCCCCCATCACCTGCGGCACACAGCGGATGGAGTACGGATCCTGCACCCGGCCGCAATCCGCGTGCGAACAGACGATGCTGCTGTCGGCCAGCAATGCGCTCACCGCCTGCGCCACGGCAATCTGCCCGGCCTGGCCGCGCGCCTGATGAATACGTGGATCAAACGGTTTAACCGAGCCTTTGATCGCTTCCAGCGACAGTGCGCCGGCCACCAGCCCGGCGGCGAACACCTGTTCAGCTTCGAACAGCCCGCGCAGCGCCAGCGAGGTGGACACCTGGGTGCCGTTGAGCAGCGCCAGCCCCTCTTTCGGCCCCAGCTCAAACGGTTCCAGCCCGACCCTGGCAAGCCCTTCGACGGCGCTGCAACGCTGGCCGTCAACGGTCACTTCCCCCACGCCGATCAACATCTGCGCCAGGTGGGCCAGCGGCGCCAAATCCCCCGAGGCGCCCACCGAGCCTTTTTCCGGGATGCACGGCATCACGCCGGCGTTGAACAGTGCCAACAGCGCATCAATAACGGCGATGCGAATGCCGGAGTGGCCGCGTGCCAGGCTGATGATCTTGGTCGCCATGATCAGGCGCGCCACGTTGTCCGGCAGCGTGTTGCCCACGCCAACGCTGTGCGAGAGCACCAGATTGCGCTGCAATTCTGATAACCGCTGCGCCGGGATGCGCGTTTGCGCCAACTTGCCAAAGCCGGTGTTAATGCCGTACACCACTTTGCCCTGCTCGAGGATCTGCGTTACCGCCTGCGCCGCCAGCTCGACCGCGCCGCGGGCGCTTTCCGCCAATGCCAGTTTGACGCCGCCGCGATAGATGGCGCGCAACGTATCCAGCTCAACCTGCCCTGGGTGTAGTTCAACCACGCTTACTTCTTGTTTGGTTGGCAACATAGTCTATTCCTGTATATACAAGTACACGTAAAAACTATCCCGACGAATCGGGCTTGTTGATGCGGCTGGCGACGCCTGCGTGCGCGTTAACGCACTGCCGGGCGCCGCCCCGTTGGCCTGTTGGGCCTTAATGCATGCTTTGCAGCGTTTCGCTGCGGATCTCTTCCGTAACCCGCGCCTTGATGGCCATAAACGCCGGCGACGTTTTCAGGGTGTAATCGCGTGGGTGTGGGAAGCTGACCGGCACTTCGGTTTTGATCCGCCCCGGCCGCGCGCTGAAGATAGCCACTTTGTTAGCCATGAAGATCGCTTCGTCGATATCATGGGTGACGAACAGCACCGTCTTGCGGGACGCTTCCCAAATATTGAGCAACAGTTCCTGCATCATCACCCGCGTCTGGTTGTCCAGCGCGCCGAACGGCTCGTCCATTAACAGAATTTTCGGATCGTTAGCCAGCGCGCGGGCGATTGCCGTGCGCTGCTGCATGCCGCCGGACAGTTGGCGCGGGTAGTGGTGCTCAAAACCGCGTAGCCCGACTTTGTTAATAAAGTAGTCGCTGCGTTCTTTCTGCTGGGCCAGGCCCACACCGCGCTCCTGCAGGCCAAAGCGGATGTTCTGCTCCACGGTCAGCCAAGGGAACAGCGTATAGCTTTGGAACACCATGCCGCGATCGGCGCCCGGCCCTTCGACCAACTGGCCGTCCAGCCATACTTCGCCCTGGGTTGGGCTGTCCAGCCCGGCGATAATGCGCAATAGGGTGGATTTGCCACAGCCGGAGGGGCCAAGAATGGTGATGAAGTCATTCTCCTGCACCTGGTAATTAATCGGCAGCAGCGCCTGGGTCTGCTCGCCGTGCGGGCCGGCGAAGATGCGCGATACGTTCCTGACATTGAGTTTACTGTTCATCGCAGTGAGCTCCAGACAAACAGGCGCTGGTTAGCCGCCTTGAATAACAGATCGGACAGCAAGCCAATACAGCCGATGACGATAATGCCGAAGATAATCTGCCCGGTATTGAGCAACGCCTGGCTGTCGACAATCATATGGCCGATGCCGCTGGAAGAGCCGATAAGCTCCGCCACAATGACGTAGGTCCAGGCCCAGCCCAGCACCAGGCGCAACAGTTCGGCAATCTCCGGCGCGGCGCCGGGGATCAGCACCCGGCGCACCACGCTGCGGTTAGACGCACCCAGCGTATAGGCGGCTTCGACCAGATCGCGGCGGGCGGAACCCACCACCACGGCCACCATCAGCACAATCTGGAAAAACGAGCCGATGAAGATCACCAGGATTTTCTGCATTTCACCGATGCCGGCCCACAGGATCAGAAGCGGGATAAACGCCGAAGCCGGCAGATAACGGCAGAAAGAGACGAACGGCTCCAGAAAGGCTTCGATCAGCTTGTACGATCCCATCAGGATGCCCAGCGGCACGGCGATCGCCGCCGCCAGCAGGAAACCGCTCAGCACGCGGAACACCGTCATGCCGATATCCAGCGAAAAGTTATATTCGGTGAACAGCAGGATGCCTTCGTGCACCATGGTGAGCGGATCGGCCAGGAAGGTGGGCGACACCACGCCGGCGAAGGTCGTCAGCCCCCATACCGCAACGAACAGTACGAAGAACGCCAGGCCAAGGAACCAGCGCAACCGCGTCGCGACGGGCCGCAGCGGCACCATCATCGGGTTATGCCAGTGCGGCTTGGCCGGCGGCAGCGCCTGTGGTTCACGTTCTACGGCCTGCTGGCTGGCGGTTGAATTCATATCAGTCTTCCCCATAATCATTGCACGTAGCTGGCGTCATACAGCGTGTTGATATCCGGCACCTTGCGGATCACCCGCATTTCCAGCAGCAGCGCCGCCGCTTCTTTACTGAAATCAGCCAGTTCGCCGGCAAAGAACTTGCGGTTCTGTTCGCGATCCTGCCAACGCAGATAGCTGGCCGATTCGGCGAACTGCTTACCGCTCGATTTCACTGCGGCGCCCATGATTTCATACGATTTATCCGGCTCGGCCTTGATCATATCCAACGCGTCGAAGTAGCTTTTGACGAGCGCTTTCGCCGCCTGCGGGTTCTTTTTCAGGAAGTCCGGTGTACAACCGAGGGTATCCATCACCATCGGATAATCGAGCGTGGTGACCAGGATCTTGCCCTGCGCCGGGTTCTGGCGCACCGTCGACAGATACGGTTCATAGGTCATCGCCGCATCGTTCTGCCCGGCGTTGAACGCCTGGGCCGCCGCCTGTGGCGACAACGTGGCCAGCTTGACGTCTTTGAGCGTCATGTTGTTTTTATCCAGGATCCAGGCCAGCGCAAAGTAAGACGAGGTGCCCGGAGCATCCACGCCGATGGTTTTGCCTTTCAAGTCCGCCACGCTGTTGATGCCGTTGCGCACCGCCAGGCCATCGGCGCCATAGGACTTATCCAACTGCACGATTTGGGTCAGCGGCACGCCGTTGGCGTTCCAGGCGACGTAGGTTTCCACCGTGGTCGCCGCACACTGCACGGCGCCGGATGCAATCGCCAGGTGGCGATCTTTTTGCGGGATCATTTTCAGATCCACATCCACGCCGTTTTTCTTGAAGATCCCGGCCTTATCCGCCAACGTCAACGGGGCAAACCCAGTCCAGCCGGAGATGCCGATAGCCACTGGCGTATTGGCAGCCTGCGCCGCAGTCGCCAACAACCCGGAAAACCCGATAGCCGCTCCCAGCGCTGAAAATTTCCTGACTGCCGTTCTTACGGAAAAAGTCTTGCTCATACTGCGCTCCTGTTGTGCTGTGCCGATAAACCCACCCGGACGGGCGGGAAAATGCATCTGTATATTCTTGTCTATACAAGTGCATCTATACAGCAAGCAAGATGTGCGCCAAAAACGCAAACGGCTTCAAATGCTGGAATTACTGGCCAACCATGGCCCATCAGCGGCCGGAAGCGGATCGCCATGGTGCAAAGCGCGCACCACAATGAAGCACGCCGGCAGGAAGGCGCATCGCCCCCGCGTAGGAGAACGGCCTGTCGCCGGCGCAGGCTTTGGAAGCCGATACCTTCAGCATGGGTAAATATCGGCCCACAGGGCAAGCGCCGGTTCACTTCCCTGCGGCACAAGCTGGGCCGGTGCCGCCGCCTGCCGCCACCAGCCGCCTTCGCCGGCGGCCAGTACCGCCGTTTGCTGCTGCGCCCACTGCCAGCGGCCGCTGAGCACATACAGCACCCCGTCATGGCCGGCCGGAAGTTGAACCGGCCCGGCCAAACGCTGGACGTTAGCCGCCCAGTGGCCGCGCCGCACCATGATATTGAAATCCTGGCTGGCGCCTCCAAGCAAGGTGGCATGCAGCGCGACGTCGCCGGGGAAGGCAAACGGCTCGCCGACTTGGGCCAGTGGGTGATCGATCAGCCCTTCGCTGAACAGGCGCACGCCGTCGCCCGCCAGCAGCGTGATTGAGCGATCAATACCGGGGAACAGCGAAAAGGGGCCGCTTTGCGCGATCGTGGCAATGCTGGCGCGCCAGTTGAAATCCGCCCCCGCCGGTTGGCTGACGATCTCGCGGGTTTCACCGCCGCCGTTGCGCCAGCGGCTGACCGGCAGCGTGGCAAAGGAAAAACGTTGCAGGCTCATCACACCTCCTGACGCAGCGTTTTCAGTACCTGCTGCAAAGCCGCGGCGCTTTGTTGTTCCCGCGCATGGTGCCCCTGGCTAATCACTTGCTTGCCCGCGACAAATACGTCGCGGATCTGCTCGCGGCCACCGGCAAACAGCCAACGGTTAAGGATGGCTTCATCCGCGACGGCGGCCAGATAAGGATCGTTGCCGTCGAGCACCAACCAGTCGGCCCGGTAGCCAACCGCCAGTTGACCGATCGCCACGCCGCTGGCCTGCGCGCCTCCCTGCAGCGCCTGCTGGTAAAGTACGTTGCCCACCACCGGCTGCCGGGCGGTGACCAGCCGGTTGCGACGCTGATCGCGCAGCCGCTGGCCGTATTCGAACCAGCGCAGTTCTTCGACCACGCTGAGTGAGACATGGCTGTCGGAACCGATGCCCCAGTGGCCGCCGTGGTGCAGATAGCTGTCGCCGGGGAAAATGCCGTCCCCCAGGTTGGCCTCAGTGGTGGGGCACAGCCCGGCGACGGCCCTGCTTTGCGCCAGGCGCACCAGTTCATCGCGATCGAGATGCGTGGCGTGCACCAGGCACCAACGTTCGTCCACCGGTAGATGGTCATACAGCCAGGCCACCGGGCGTTGGCCGCACCATGCCAGGCAGTCATTCACCTCTTTTTGCTGCTCGGCAACGTGGATATGCACCGGCAAGGCGCTATCGCACGCGGCCAGCACCTGTTGCATTTGCTGCAGCGTCACCGCGCGCAGCGAGTGGAAACACAACCCCTGATTCTGCAGGGGTTGCCCGGCTAACTGGCGGGCGATGGTGCGTTGCTGAGCCAGGTAGCTGTCGGTATCCTGGATAAACCGCAGTTGCCCTGGCTGGGCCGGCTGGGCGCCGAAACCGGCGTAGCTGTATAATACCGGCAACATCGTCAGGCCTATCCCCGCCTGCGCCGCCGCCTGGCTTAGTTGACCGGTCATTTCCCCGGCATCGGCGTAGGGCTTGCCGCCCGGGCTATGGTGCAGGTAATGGAATTCGGCCACCTGGGTATAGCCGCCCTTTAGCATTTCGATATACAGTTGGCCGGCGATGGCCGCAATTTGCTCCGGCTCCAGGCGCTGCACCAGGCGGTACATCAAATCACGCCAGGTCCAGAAGCTGTCCTGCGGGTTGCCCGCCACTTCCGCCAACCCGGCCATCGCACGCTGGAACGCGTGGGAGTGCAGATTGACCATTCCCGGTACTACATCGCCCGCCAGGCGGGTACACCCTTCCGGCGCGGCGCCCACTTCCACGTGGCTCAGGTAGCCGACATCGTCGACGTTCAGACGGACATCATGCGCCCAGCCATCGGCAAGCAAAGCGCGCGGAGCAAAATAGGCAGGCATAGCGGTTCCCCAACGTTAAAATGTGGCGGCCGGCCCAAAATAAGTGCTGACAAAACCGCCCTTAGTTGTATATACATATACATACACCAGCATCAACAGTAAACTGGTGTTATGCTTTTTTTATTTGATGAGGTTAACGCCCGTGGTGGATCAACAAACCCTGCTACAACTGGCTGCTGCAATGAGCGATACCCCTGCCCCGATTTACCAACGGGTGAAGCAGGCCATCGTGAACCAAATTCGTACGGGCCATTGGCAACCGCATCAACGTGTTCCCTCGGAAAGCGAACTGGTGGCGGAGCTTGGCGTTAGCCGCATGACCATCAACCGGGCGCTGCGGGAACTGACCAGCGAGGGGTTCCTGATCCGTATGCAGGGCGTCGGCACCTTTGTCGCCGAAGCCAAGGCGCACACGGCGCTGCTGGAAGTGCATAACATTGCCGACGAAATCGCCGCCCGAGGCCATCGCCACCGCAGCCACATCGTCGAGTTCATCGCCCGCCCCGCCAGTGAAGAAGAAGCCACAGCACTGGATATTCAGCCTGGGCAACAGGTGTTTTATTCCCAGATTGTGCATTACGAAAACGACATGCCGGTGCAGGTGGAAAACCGCTGCGTCAACCCGGTGGCCGCGCCGGATTACATGATCCAGGATTTTGATCGCGTTACGCCCTATACCTACCTGATGCAGGCCGCGCCGCTCACCGCCGGCGAGCATATCGTCGAAGCCGTGGTGCCCACCCGGCATGAGCGCGAACTGCTGCAGTTGGCAGAGCATGAGCCTTGCCTGCTGATCCACCGTCGCACCTGGTCGGGGAAAACGGTGGTCACATCGGCCAGGCTGCTGTACCCAGGCAGCCGTTACCAGTTGTTCGGCCGTTTCACCAACGAACGGTAATCCTCACGGGGGTGAGCTTTCACTCCCGGCTCCCCCTACCCTGGTTATTGCATAAATTTCACTCGTTATGGTTGCCGCCTTGCCGGCAATGCGCTAGCTTGTGTTTAATTGTATATACAACAATATGGGAGTAGGAAAGCACATGACCGCTGAGACTCACTGCGACAGCCTGTGGTACGGGGCCGATATTGTTACCCTGCGCGACGGCCGCTATCACACCATCAAAAATGGCGCGATAGCGGTGCGCGACGGGAAGATCGTCTGGCTAGGGGAGCATGCGGCATTGCCGGCGTTCACTGCGGATAATTCGGTGGCCTTCAACGGCGGCATCATTACGCCGGGCTTTATTGACTGCCATACCCATCTGGTGTTTGGCGGTAACCGCAGCAGCGAGTATGAGCAACGGCTCAACGGCGTGAGCTATGCCGAGATCGCCGCACAGGGCGGCGGCATTGCCGCCACGGTGCAGGCCACCCGCACTACGAGCGAAGAAACGCTGCTGGAGCAGGCGCTGTTTCGCCTGCGGCCGTTGCTGGCCGAAGGCGTCACCTGCGTGGAGATTAAATCAGGCTATGGCCTGACGCCGGAAAGCGAGCTGAAAATGCTGCGCGTGGCACGGAAACTGGGCGAACTTCTGCCGGTTGAAGTCAAAACCACCTGCCTGGCCGCACACGCCCTGCCGCCGGAATATGCCGGCCGGCCCGACGATTATATCAATCTGGTCTGCAACACCATTATCCCGCAGGCGGCCGAGGCTGGTTTGGCCGACGCCGTGGATGCTTTCTGTGAACATTTGGCATTTTCCCCGGCGCAGGTGGAAGCGGTCTTTGCCGCCGCCGAACAGGCCGGTTTGCCGGTAAAACTGCACGCCGAACAGCTTTCATCGCTCGGCGGTAGCACGCTGGCCGCCAAGCACCATGCGCTTTCCGCCGATCACTTGGAGTACGCCACGGCCCAGGACGCCGCCGCCATGGCCGCTGCCGGTACCGTGGCCGTGCTGCTGCCGGGTGCCTACTATCTGCTGCGTGAAACGCAACGCCCGCCGGTCGAACTGTTCCGCCAGCACGGGGTGACGATGGCGATCGCCAGCGATGCCAACCCCGGCACTTCGCCAGCGTTGTCTCTGCGCCTTATGATCAACATGGCCTGCACGCTGTTCCACCTGACGCCGGAAGAAGCGCTGGCGGGGGTTACGCTGCACGCAGCCAAAGCGTTGGGGCTGCAGCAAAACCACGGTTCGCTGGAAACCGGCAAGGTGGCGGATTTTATTCATTGGCCGTTATCAACGCCGGCTGAACTGGCCTATTGGCTGGGCGGGCAACTGCCCTGTACGGTGATTTTCCGAGGAGAAGTACGCAATGAGCATCCATGATCCTTTTGATTTCCAGGCCGGTAGTCTGCCGTTGCTGATCAGCATACCGCACGCCGGCACCCGGCTCACCCCGGCGGTGGACGCCGCCCTGACCGATGACGCCCGCCCGCTGCCGGATACCGACTGGCATATTCCGCGGTTATATGATTTTGCCACCGCCATGGGCGCCAGCATCCTGGTTGGCAACTATTCGCGTTTTGTTATCGATCTTAACCGCCCCGCCGACGACAAACCGCTCTACACCACCGCCACCACCGGCCTGTATCCCGACGTGCTGTTCGACGGGCGGCCAAGCTTCGCCGCCGGGCAAGCGCCGTCAGCCGAAGAACGCGCCGGCTATCTGCAATACATCTGGCGGCCCTACCACCAGCAGCTACAGGACGAGCTGGCACGGTTGAAGGCTAAATACGGCTACGCGCTGCTTTTCGACGCGCATTCAATCGCCTCCGTCATTCCCCGCCTGTTTGACGGCACGTTGCCGGATCTCAACCTGGGCACCAACAGCGGCGCGAGCTGTGCCGGCACGCTCAGCGATCGGCTGCTGGCCTGCTGCCAGCAGCAACAGCAATACACCCATGTGCTGAACGGGCGTTTTAAAGGCGGCTACATTACCCGCGCCTATGGCCAACCCGCCGAAAACCAGCATGCCGTGCAGTTAGAGCTGGCGCAGGTGAACTATATGCACGAACAGTACCCCTTCGCCTATGACGCGCCGCGCGCCGCGCAGTTGCAGGGCCTGCTCAAGCCATTGATTGAAACCTTACTGGTCTGGGGTGAACAGCAGTACCACTAACATGCCGCCGGGCGCGGCCCAGGGATGGGCCAAATAACCAGGCCGATACACCGCCAACGTAGGGTGTATTTACAGAAAATTTCCAGCGCACCGGATAATGGCAGCGTATTATGCGCAGCGTGGTAACAAGGCCAAAGCAACCAGCGCAAAGCATTAACAATATTTACAGCCCGCCAAAGTAAATCCCGGCAGAGGGGATTTAAACTCAGATAGTTCTTGCAGTGAAATAGCTAATCCAGTACTTTTGGCACCGGTAACTAAAAAGAGTTACCACGTTTTTTTCGCATCTCAAACTTATCTTCCTTATCATCCAAGATAATATTTCTGTGAGTTCCCGCCGTTATCGGCGGGATATTTTTTCGTGTTGGTCACCTCCCCCTTGCCGTCGTCTCGGCGCCCCTAAGGCCGTGGAAGTAGGTGCAAAGCAACAGAACCCGGCCGCCCGGTGTTAAACCAACAGTAGCCATCATATTTTAACGCCCCCAGGAAACACTGTGGTTTATTTACCCAGGCCGGTTATAAACGGGGGCGTTTAATAATAGCGCATCAGTTTGACGGGCGTGTTTAAATGCCCCACAGAACAACCTGCCGCTAAAATAAACGATATCTCAACAATGAGTGGGAAATACGAGAAACGATGAATGAAATAGAGGATGATACCTGCCGTTGAAAACTCCACGATTCTACGGTAATAGCGTTATGAAAAATATGATTTATAAATCAGTCATAGTGACGGTTATGCTCTTTTTAACGGGCTGTGCGCCCCTTCACCACCACGGAAGCCATGCACCCAACCGGTTCGACCACGGGCATAGCCACCCGGCGCCACACCACGGCCATCACCGCTAAGCATGCAGCCCCGTGGCTCCATAACGGCAATGCCCCTTTATCCAGCCGAATAAAGGGGCATTTTTTACCGTTTCAGCTTGGCTGACGCGTTAGAAGTTATAGCCAGCCACCAGGTAGTAACCCCAGCCGGTGGATTTGATCGGGCTTTGTTGCAAACCGATATCCGCCCCATCCTGCCACTGGCCGCCGTGATGGAAGTAACGCGCCACCACGGAATAATGCCAATGCGCATAGTTCAACGACAGAATATGGCTGGAGGCGATGGAATCGTTGGTGCGAACCTGTTTGCCGGTGCCGTCCACCCAGTTGCTGTCCTTACCCAGATCGGAACCAAAATCGAAGTTGGTAAAGCCGATGTAACTCAGGTTGCCGCCCCACAGTTCAGTGATCGGCACAAAGTATTTCACTTTAACGCGGTAACCGTCCCAGCTGTTTTCATTGGCCGCGCCGTAGTTCTGCCATTGATATTTGGCATACACGTTCAGTGACAGGCTCATCGGTAAGCCGGTATCGATATCGGTGCCCAACCCCATATACCAGGTGCTTTGGCGGGAAGCCTTATTACGCCCCATATCGTAGATATAGTTGTTGGCGATGTACCATTCTTTGAATGGCCCGAAGCTGAGATCGGCCCCGGTCAGCTTATCAATGGAAAAACGCGGTTCGATCTCCATGAACATCGGTGAGCCTTTATCCCAAATGCCCCGATCTGGCGTGTTGCCAATGCCGAAGAATTTCGGCACGTCGACATAGCCGTAAAAATCCAGCCATTCATGTTTGGCAAACGCTTCGTATTCCAGGTAAACGTCATTGTTCAATTGCGGCCCGAAGCGGGTATGGTAGCTCCCCACTACGTTGACACTCTGGTGCCACCAATCCGAAACATATTCACTGTCTTTGCTATCAGCCATTGATGATGCGCTGTACGACGACGCGAGCAGCACACCTGCTGCGAGAGCTATTTTTTTCATTTTATTACCACATGCTTAAAGGGCCATTTCCTGCCCGTTAGAAAGATGACAAACCTACCAACGACACCCGGTATCGCGTTCGGCTCACGATGCCACCGAATCACGCGCGCATTATAAGAACCACAAAGTGCAACAGTCTGTGATCCAGTTACGCATTTCGCGAATAGGTAATCGATTGCCTTCACATTTGTCAATTTTTGTTTCATGAAAAATCATAATTTTTGTGATTTTAATCATGATAAGAATTTTCAAAGCAAGATATATGCCATATTTACTGGCAACTTGGGGTTATTGACCTGGTGGCGGTAGGGATAAAAAAACCGCAGTTGCCGGCCGGCAGTGCGGTTTTGATGTGAACTGGCGCCAGGCCGAAATTAAACAAGCCGACGCTGGGGGAAGCCCATCAGTATTGCTGATGGGTTAGCGGTAAACTCAGCATCGGCGATAGCCTGGTATAAACGCTAACGCGCGCCCGGCAACGCTTTGGCGATGTTCTCTTTACGGAACACCACCTCTTCTCCTGGGTTAATTTCCCACGCCTTCAAGGGGATATCCAACCGGGGCGCCGCGGCGATGACCGAACCGTGAAAGACATTGCCTTCACGGAATAAGATACTGACGTCAAGCTGGTATTCGTGCCGCAAATTCGCTGTGGTCAGGCGAACCGTGTCGCCACGGCCATAAGACTGCGCATCACTGCTGGGCTGTAGAGTAAATTGAATATCGTCTCTCATGAGCAACATCTCCATATATAATGGCTACTTACAGCTTAGCGGGAAATCGCCCTTGGTGCTTGATTTACTTACCGGCGAGTCGCCCACCAGCACACCAACGATCCTAAGGTTACCATCGCAACTCCCTGCCAGAAATTGATGCTGAGCACAGTGCTGAGCACGATGGCGGCAAGCACCGATGAAAGCACTGGGGTAAAATAAGAGGCGGTCGCCAGCAACGCCATGTTGCCACGCAGGATCCCAACGTTCCAGGCGGCATAACCCGCCCCCATCGCCACGCCCACACACAGCAGCGCTGCCGTGACGGCGGGGGAAAATTGCATCCCCGTTTCGTTGCTGAAGGCATATTTCACCCACAACGACGCCGCCGTCAGCAACATAAACAGCACCACGCCGTTATGGCCCTGAGCGCTTTTCCGGGTAACGTTGCAATAGGCGGCCCAAAGCAGCGCGCCGCTAAACGCCAGGCCATAGCTGAGCGGATTACTGCGCACGTTATGCAGCAACTGCGCCAATGACCCTGCGTTCCCGCCGTTCATGATCCAGCCAATGCCCGCCAGCGACAGCAGCATGCCCGGGACTACCCACCAGGTGGCACGTTGCCCGTTAAACGCAATTGCCATCAGCACCGTGAAGCAAGGCCATAGGTAGTTGATCATACTCAGTTCTATTGCCTGAGTGCGGCTGTTGGCATAGCCGAGCGCCAGCGACAGGCAGATTTCATAGGCCACGAACAGCACACTGCCCGCTATCAGATACACCCTGGGAAACTGGCGCAGTTTGGGCCAGCCCATCACCGCCAATAAAAACAGCGTACTGACGCTGTAGATCATCGCCGCGCCGCCGATCGGCCCCAAGCCCTCACTGACGAGGCGGATTAGGCCGGTGATGCTGCTCCATAACACAATTGCCAACAGGCCCAGCAACGTGGCTTTATGCCGGGCCGAAAAAGAAAACATGTTCAGGCCTTCCAATCGATTATTTTTATCCGTTTTTTCACTTTACGGTGCGGCACGAGAAAAGAAAAGGCACGGCGCTAATGGCTGCACCGAGAGACGCGGTAGGCTGTGGGGGCACCGTTGCAGCAAACAGAGATCATAGATTGTCTACGGTTGGCCGGCGGCAGGGATAAAAAAGGGCACAGCTCGCTGTGCCCTATTGGCTTAACGCCATGTGTTACGCAGGCAATGATGCATTACCTTATACCACAGTGTTAAACGATTTTTGGCTGACCATCAGATGCCGTTGCCCCGCCATCCACCGGCACGTTGGCGCCGTTGATAAAGCTGGCATCATCGCTGGCCAGGAATGCCATAACCGCGGCGATTTCTTCAGGTTCTGCCGCACGGCCCAACGGGATACGTTCGTTGAATTTGTCGCGGATCTCCTGCGGCCAACCGTTGGTCATGTTAGTTTTCACCAGGCTTGGGCACACAGAGTTCACGCGCACGCCGTCTGCACCGTGATCCAGCGCCATGGCGCGGGTCAGGTTAACCACTGCGCCTTTCGCCGCACAGTAATAGGCCGCACCCCAGTCACCACCCAGGCCGGAAACCGATGCGGTATTCACGATACTGCCTTTGGTTTTCAGCAGGTGCGGCAGCGCGAATTTGGAGCAGAACACTACGCCGTCGATATCCACACCGGCGATGCGGCGCCAGTCGGCAACGCTGGTTTCCAGCACGCTACCGGCAACGTGAACACCGGCATTGTTCAGCAACACGTCAATACGGCCGAGTTTCTCTGCAACGTCATTCATCATTTTTTCAACGGCCACAGGATCGGAAACATCAACATGTACCGCATGCGCTTTGCCTTTTGGCAACGATGCCGCAACGGCATCGACGGCGTCTTTCGCCCAGTCAGCCAGTACGACAATAGCGCCTTCAGCGGAGAAACGGCGTGCGGCCGCTTCCCCCATGCCGTTACCCGCACCGGTAATCACGACGACTTTATTATCAAAACGCATAGAACCTCCTCATCAATATAAATATTGCTTAATAATTCGTACAAATACAAAACTAGAACGAGGATAGCCCGCAGGGGTAGAGACGACCAGTCAAAACGTGCGAAATTTAATACTAATTCGGTATTTGTGCTTATTAAGTAATCAACAATGGCAACCAAATGCTGTTTATTTACACAACCGGCCGATCTTGTTCGATTTTATTTATCATAGAAACCACGTAGGCAAAGCATTAAGAATTACTGGATGATGGTGCGTTATGGAATAGATTTTTCACGCCCTGTGCAGCGCAATAACTGATTGTTATTCTCATGGTTATCGTCATCAATACACAATTTATGTGCTAACCCTCCCACGTTTTCATGATAAAAATTAAGATTTATTGATGTATAGCAAACTATTGGACCCCGTTTGCGGGTATAAATTAATTAGATTCACTTATATTTTCCCTGGTGTTGGCCAAATTGGCAACCCGCCGTATCACAACAGATCGGCGGGATTTTTTTCTGCCTTTGCCGATTTACTTACTACACGCACCTCTCCCCCCGCATTTCCCTACCTATATGCAGAGTGAAATCGTGTGACGCCGTTACCTATGCCTATTTTCGCTGGCTTGCCACTTTTAATGTAACAGCTGTAAATTAACTTATTAGTTAATATTGGTAAGTATTTTCAAGGAGAATTATATAAGAAACCAAGTATATGGTTGCGCCCTATTCCCCCGCGCCAGGTTAATACACCCGCGCACGCGGCAGATCGGCCAGCCGTGTCGTGTAAGCCGGCGAGAGTAGTTCACGCTTCATCGCCCACACCTGCTGCGCGCCCTGCCCAGCAAACCACACCTTCGCCCCGCCTGACTGATTGATCTGATCCAACACGCTCATCAATGGCCCACTGTTGGGCCGCGGCGGGTATTCATCGAACAATGCCAACTGGGCCACGCCCTGGCTGAAAAAGTCTTGCAGTATCACCCCGCATTTTTGGTAACGGTGCCCAGGTTGCCAGATCTTATCCAGGCAGCGCATGGCCGCGGTGATAATGTCGCGGGTATCCTGTGTGGGGGTGTGGAGTGGTATGCTGGCCGCATTGCCGTAATAGGCGTGATGATTCGCAAAGGGGCTGGTTTTGATCCACGCGCTCACATGGCGGCAATACTGGTGCTCCACCCGTAATTTTTCCGCCGCCCGGCTGGCATGCAGGCAAATGGCCTGGTGCATATGATCATACAGCGTTATCGGCTCGCCAAAGCTACGGCTACAGACGATCTGCTGTTTGGTCGGCGCAAACTCCTCCAGCGCCAGGCACGGCTGGCCACGCAGTTCACGCACCGTGCGCTCAAGCACCACGCTGAAATGCTTGCGGATCATCGCTGTACTGGCATCGGCCAATTGCAGCGCGGTTTCAATCCCCATCACGCTGAGTTTTTTCGCCAACCGCCGGCCGATGCCCCACACTTCCGCCGCTGGTACTATCGCCATTAGCCTCCGTTGCCGCGCCGGGTTAGAGAGATCAACCACGCCATTGGTCTTCTGCCACCGCTTGGCGGCAAAGTTAGCCAGCTTGGCCAGCGTTTTGGTTTGCGCAATCCCGATACCGATCGTTAACCCGGTTTCTTTTTTCACCCGGCTTCTGACCTGGTGCCCGAACGTTGCCAGATCGGTACAGTTGCGCACGCCGGTCAGATCGAGAAAGCTTTCATCAATGCTGTAGATTTCGATGTGTGGCGCCACCTCTTCCAGGATGGCCATGACGCGCGTAGACATATCCGCATAGAGCTCATAGTTGCTGCTGAATGCGATACCGCCGGCACGTTCAAAGTGTTGCTTAATCTGGAAATAAGGCACTGCCATTTTTACGCCGCAAGCTTTGGCCTCTGAACTTCGGGCGACAACGCAACCATCGTTATTCGACAGCACGACCACCGGCCGACCACGCAAATCGGGGCGCCACAGCATTTCACAGCTCGCATAGAAATTGCTCACATCAGCCAATGCGTACATTTATTTGAGCCTGGTGATCACAGAGACAACAACGCCGAAGATCTCAACCTCGTCATGGCCTTCACGCAGGGCTATCGGCTGGTATTTGGGGTTCATCGGCTCCAACTGGCGGCGTGGATGCAGACACAGCCGTTTTACGGTGAACTCCCCGGCAACGCTCGCAATCACGATATCGCCGTGCCCCGCGCTGATGCTGCGATCGACCACCAGCATAGAGCCTTCGGTAATTCCCGCTTCGAGCATCGAATCCCCCGTGGCGTATAAAAAGTAGGTCGCGTTGGGGTGACTAATGCAGTACTCGTTCAGATCGATCCGCGCACCGACATAATCCGCCGCTGGGCTGGGGAAGCCTGCCGGCACTTTGTCAGAGAACAACGGAAGTTCGAGTTTGCCGGGGTTTGATGTTGGGTAAAATAATCTCACATGCTCACCTTACTGTTTTTTTATACAGTATAAGGGTAAATTTTTAGCAATGGGAGAGGCCGCTATGCCAAAGCACGCTAGCATATTGATCGGTAAAGAAACTTAGTGTGAATTGGCGGCTAAAAACCGCGCCGGGCGTTTGCCGCAGTACCTTCTTGCGCAGGAATAAGCTGTGCCGCAGCCTTAATCAAACTTTTACCGGGCGTTTTATGATTAACTACCCTGACCTGAAACTACCAAGATAGGTTACAGATAATGGACGACAAAAAACCGCAAGACACCAAGATCAATGAAGGTTTTGCCAAGGTTCACAATGCCGGTGAGCTCATCAGCGAAGAGGAAATCGCACGTTTGGCGGAAAAGGCCAAAGAAGAAGCAAAGGCCAATATGGAAAAGCACGAAGCCAAAAAATCACAGAAAAAGTAGCAGCACGCCGGCCCCAGAAATGCGAAACCCCGGCGGCAGCCGGGGCGCATGAGCTCTTCGCGCAGGGGCATCCTCACATGTGCCCTGCGGCCGTATTTGGTCCGCCATCGAGGTCTCGAACCCCGGCTCTTACTTCCTGTCACGAAGCAATGCTCTTGCCACGTTGAGCTAATGGCGGATATAGCGATCATATCGGCCAAAGCCCCATCGTTCAACCCAATAAAACACGCGGGTTCCGCACCGCCCCTGGTTGAACCGGTTCATAACGCTTGAGGATAATACGCAAACGCCTGCGGCAATCGCACATGATGCGCGCAGAAGATAGCCCAATCGGGAATGGGCGGTTAAATAAATACACTATTTAATATAAATAAAAATATCATGCGACTATCAACAGGGGGGAATATATACCAAACACGCCGGAGTAATATTTTAAACAAGCCAGCAAGCGGGGATAGAGCGAAGAAACATGACGCAGTGATTTTGCCGTTGCAGCTTTTACTTTGGTTCCGAGCTAGGGCGCTTTAAGCCGGTGACCCAACGGCGCCCCGCCGGGGTGACCCCGGAAGGACTATAGCGGGTTTTTAAGATAGACGTCCAAAATCCAGAGCACCACTAAAATACCGATGAAAAGCGGGTTGTTCATATGCCCCCTTAACGTTCATACTCATGAAACACAGCTTCCAAAGCGGATTGTCAGATGCACGCTAAGCACCACAAGGATGTTTAATACAACCAGAAACAGGGTAGTCTCCGCATTGGAAATGCGTAACATTCTACCCTTTCCTGTTCGCTCTTCAAGCACATTTGCAAACGGCGCAAGCTCATGATCAGGCACCTTTTCCAGACCGTTCAGCTCCTTTGTTACCGCAGACCGGGGCACAATGGCACCTCGGCTCTCCTGCGCCTTATGCCCTAGGATGCAGCCATGATGACAACGCTCGGATAAAAACGATTTCACAAGAATTGATCAGGCTGAGAAATATACGTTTCGCGTTCGATAAAAATCTAAACCACATGAAAAACCAAATGCCACAGAGCCTATGAACACCGGTAACGCATTTAAAAAGCAGATAAGAAAAATTAACACTTGCTTAATAAAGCAGGACAAGGATATGATGCATCATCGGTTTGGAACGCAGACCTTATGAAAGCAGTTTTAGTAAAGCAGTTCTCAGTTCAAGAGTTTATCCATAGATGCCCTTCTTCATGAGCCTTCTCCTAAGTGCCCAATAAGTAATTCTCTGAATACAGGCCATGTCTGCCACCTTAAGTGGCTAAAAATTAAAGAGGAAGTATTTATGTCTAATAAAATGACTGGTTTAGTAAAATGGTTTGACGCTGGTAAAGGTTTTGGTTTTATTTCTCCAGAAGATGGCAGCAAAGATGTATTCGTACATTTCTCCGCTATCCAAAGTAATGACTTCAAAACTCTGGATGAAGGACAAAAAGTGGAATTCTCCATCGAGAATGGCGCAAAAGGCCCTTCTGCCGGCAATGTCTGTGCGATTTAATGCCAGATAATTCGCAAAGGCTTACAATAGCGATGACGGCAATAGCCTGAGCAGTTAAGCCATAGTGATAAAAACCCGCTGCTGCGGGTTTTTATATGTAAAAAATAGCAAAAGCCAACATAACTGCAACTTGAATGATTTTGTGTATAGATACACAAGACCAAAGAAAACCATCAGTACCGGTAAAATGCCCCAGGGCTGCCCATGTTTATCTCTTCGCCTTTGTTTTAGCCAGATACCTATAATTTAATGATTTTTTTATACTCATAAATCTCATATTCCCCTGTTCGCGGATTAAAAGCTTTCTTGCTAGTTTCAGTATGAATAGACGGCACGTTTTTGAACTCTAACCTGTTACGTTCCTCAGCAGAGCCCACTGCATCATCCTCACCATTTTTAGCTAACGAGTCGGCTAATGCCCAATCAGATAGATGCGAATAGGAATTACTCCCAAATAAAGACTCTAGGGCGTCATGCCTGTTCGTAAAGATCTATAATCTCATACTGCCCACTCATCACGGGTTTACAGAGGATTTTATAGCCGTCGCTGTCAAAACCCGGCGCAGCGACCATCAACGCCGGCGCATCATCCAGATCGTCTACGGCGCCGAGCCAGAGCCAGTGGTGAATAATGTGGTACTGCACCCTATCCGGCCCCTGCTCGCGCAAAGCGATCGGGCCCTGCCACGGCCAACACACCACGCGGCTTTCCTCAAGCGCAGCAAGCAGCCGCTGGTGATGCGCGGCCAGGCTCTCCTTGCCACAGCAGGCGCCGGCGCAACGCTTCAGCGCCGAACGAAAACAGGGGCGCCCCCGGCTCAACGGCTCAAGCCCCAGGAGCCCATAACAGAGTTGATGCCGATCGGCGATGGACTGCAACGCCTGCAGTGCCGCCCGCCGGTTGGCAAAAAGCCCGAACAACCCCGCTTTGCGGGCGAAATCCACCTCTTTGGCATACACCACTTCAGGCTTATCGGCATTCAGCTGCAAGGCACAAAGCTGTTTGTTGCGGCGCAGGCGCTTATTAAACAGCGGCTGCTGCTTTTTGATCATCTGCGCCTCTAGCAGCAAGGCCCCGATTTCACCGGCTGTTCTGACGAACGTGATCCGCCGGGCCTGGCGTAGCATCGCCGCTTCATCAGGGGTGCGCAAATGTGAAAGCACCCGGCTACGGATATTCACGCTTTTACCAATATAAAGCGGCATGGTTTCACTTTCGCCATGGAACAGATAAACCCCTGGCAACGGGGGCAACTCTGCCAACCATTGGCGCAGGTGCTCCGGATATTGATAAATTGCCGCAGCTTCAAATGCCAACCGCGGCGCGCTTTGATGTCTGGCCAATGATTTCTCCTATACTGGCTTTTCATACAGTATAGCGCCATCGAATAACGTTTTACATGGCGACAGGCAAAACCATGGCCCGCTGACAAATTCAGCGCCGCCAACGTGATAGGGCTGCACGTGCAATTGCCGAACCGATTTCCGCGCTTGCGGTAATGCCCTGCACAAAAGGCCGGTCATGCATCAGATATGGCAATGCGCCAAAAGCAATACGCCCGCGCGCGATTGCCGGCGCCAGCAAGGTGTAATCGTCGCCGACGGCGGGAATAGCCTCGCCGGATGCCATCAGTTGCCGCCTTAACCCCGGAAACGGCAATTCTTTGGTGTTGAGCGGCCGCTGGCCGCGAGCATCAATGAATAAATCGAAAAGGTACTCCGCACCATCGGCGCGGATCAGCGTGTCTTTGGCCCGTACCTCCTGTTGATAATCATACCCAAGCTCCAGCAGGCTAATCACCCCAGCTTCGCGCAGCGCCAACAGCCGGCGTATCGATTCCGGCGGGATTGCCGCATAGTTATCAATGAAAACCTTGGCCAGCCCGGCCGTGAAGCGTTGGTGATCCTGTTCCCCAAGGTGCGGCACGATGGCCTGTACGGCTTCATGCAGCCGCAGGATCGCATAACGCCAGGGCACGGTGCGCTTGCCGCGCTTGTTGCGCTCAACTTCGGCCAGGTTGTATTCAGCCCAGCGAAACGGATCATAGCGCGCACGATCGCTGAAATAGGCATCGGCGAAGCTGTCGGCATCCAGCGCCGCGAGCGATACCCGTTCACTCCAGGCGGGATCGGCAAGCTGAATTTCTTCAACCATAAGCATAAACACGCGATCCAGCAGCCCCTCTGGCCCGGCAGCGATTTCTTGTTTAATCGCCTGCTCGGTTGCTATGTGCAGGGGCTGATGAGGTATCGGGCAGTAAAAATCGGCTTCCGGCAGTATCCCCGAGCGTGACATCAGCGTGATACTCAACGCCTGGCTTTCAGGGGCAAGGCCGAAACACAGTTTGCCCTCGGCGTTTTCAACAAATTGCCCATGTTGTGCAACCACGGCCATAGCTGCATCAATCGCACTGAGCGATGTCCCCATGATGCCAATGCGGCAGGCGGGAATCGCCGTTTCCACCAGCCCCGACCAAGGGCTGGGAAAATAGCTGCGCGTCGAGGCTTCCTTTTCTGGCCAGACATGCCCGGTGGCAATCACCACCAGATCAAACAAATCGGCGACAGGCGCACTACCAGCGCACAGCTTCACCCCAGTGGGCAAAGCTTCAATATCCGTCACTTTACACGCCTCATGTAAGGTGACGGCAAAACCGCGCGCCGACGCCTGTTTCAACAGCATCAGGAATTGATCTCTGAAATATTGCCCAAGCAAAATCCGCGGCAGAAACTGGCGCTGATGCAGGCTTGATTTATCAACGCCGAAACGCGCCAGCTGCTTTTCATCTTGCAGACGCAGCCATGCCAGATAGGTGGCGGTAATCGGCGGGATCTCGATGCTGGCGATATTCGCCAGCATCAGCCGGCTATTATCCTCATCGCTATACGGCATCCCCACACCCGCCTGTTCTGCCTGCTCGAAGAGGGTTATCGCCAGGGGCGATTCACTTTTTAAGAGCGAAAAGAACGTATAAATCCCTGTTGGGCCTGTCCCCACAATCGCAATGCGTTTCATAACGTGCTCCGGTTATTTTTGGCATCCATTAATCAGGGTGTATGGCCCTTACGCCCAGCCCTATAAAGGGTAGCTTTCTAACCCCGAAAAAGTAAGTTAACATGCGCTGCGGTAAGCAGCTGGGGGGTTAGGGCCGAGCGGCTGACCTTCTTGCCGTTAGCATGGCGTTAACGGATATCCCGGCCGGGTTGGTACGGAGCAGGAAGCTCTGTGTTTTTTGCTTAATGGTCACATCGCTGCTATTTGTTTGCGGACTGGAGCCGCTCTAACCATGCAGTTTTTAAAACGTTTCAACCGCGCTAAAAACACCGTTTTGCGCCGCCTTAAACTGCACACGCTCAATACCTGGCTTAATATCACTTACCGCCCACCCCGCTGGGAGCCCGATAAGGTTAAACGGGTTCTGCTGCTGCGCCTGGACGATAAAATCGGCGATATGGTGGTCACCACCGGTACAGCGAAACAACTGGCCGACAACGGCTATCACGTCTTTGTGCTGACAGGCAATGTCTGCAAATCTATGCTGGCATTCTGTGATGCGGTTCAGCAAACGTATCTATACGAAAAACGGATGTCATTGCGTTCACTGCGGGCACAGCATTTTGACGTTGTGATCGATTTCGATGACGTTGTGGACTACGAACGGCTACGCCTGCTATTTCTGCTTGCGCCGCGCCATGTCATTGGCTTTAACAAGCCAAATTCGACGATTTATTCCCCGAAGTTAAACTGGCGCAATAGCGAGCAACATATTACAGAACGGCACCGGCAAGTGTTGGCGTTATTCAATTTGCCGCCTGCGCCCTTCCACTATCATTTGGGGCGTGATCCTGCAGCGGCGGCCCTTGTCGCGCCATTAACGCTGCCGGCGGATCGCCGGCTTATCGCCATCAATCCGTTCACCGGCGCAGAAGACAAAGACTTTTCCCGCGAACAGGTGCAATGCCTGATCGCGCATATACGCCAACACCATCAGGAATGCCGCATCCTTTTAATTGGGCATAGCGACAAACTGCAATCCTTGCAAATTCCCACAGCGGAATATGTGGCTAACAGTACCATTAATACCGCCATTGAGATCGTGCGGAACGCCGATCTGGTGATAAGCCCCGACACGTCGGTTGTGCATATCGCATGTGCTTTTAATAGGCCGCTGCTGGCGGTTTACAATACCCGCCGCCTGAAAGACAGCGGATTAGTCGGCTATAAAATATGGGCGCCAAATTATTCGCATGCCACACAAATTGTTACCGCGTGCCCGGCGATTCGCGATCTGTCTGTAACCACGCTAATACAAGCGCTGGATGAAAAACTCGCTCAATTAGCGCATTAACAGCACATGGATTAATTCCAGCATGGTTTAACTGCCATTTATATTACAAGGTGTACAGTGCTTGCAGATAACGAGATCCAATTATCTGTCATTCCATTGATGCCCTACCCGGTTTTCCCGCTGAGCTCTGCCCAGCGGGATTTTTTCGTGATAACGATCCACTAGCCAGCGCCGCTACACCCTCAAATGGTAGCGGCCAATAAAAACCCCGCCTGCTATAAACAGCCCAACATTATGGGGTCAGTTCAGCTGGCGGGGTGAATCATAGGTTTAATGTGAGCAAGATTTAGTCTTTACGCTGTAAAAGAAAGCGATAAATCAGCCCACCGACAACGCCCCCAACTAGCGGCACCAGCCAGAATACCCAGAGTTGCTGTAAGGCCCATGTTCCCTGATAAACCGCCACGGCGGTGCTTCGGGCCGGGTTTACCGATGTGTTAGTGACCGGAATGCTAATCAAGTGAATAAGGGTCAACGCCAGCCCAATGGCAATTGGCGCGAACCCCGCCGGAGCACGTTTATCTGTCGCGCCATGGATCACGATCAGGAAAAATGCCGTCAGAACCAGCTCGATGATAACGGCAGACTGCAGGGAGTATCCACCGGGAGAGTGCTCGCCAAAGCCATTTGATGCAAAGCCACTGGCTGTTACATCAAAGCCAGATTTACCGCTGGCAATCAGATACAGAACGCCACCGGCAGCAATACCACCAATCACCTGCGCAATGATGTAAGGGATAACATCCTTGAAAGATATCCGCCCACCGGCCCATAACCCCAGAGTCACTGCTGGGTTGAAATGGCCGCCAGAGATATGCCCCACGGCAAATGCCATTGTCAGAACTGTCAGACCAAACGCAAGCGCAACCCCGGCAAACCCAATCCCCAGTTGTGGGAAGGCTGCGGCTAACACCGCGCTCCCACAACCACCAAACACCAGCCAGAAAGTGCCGAAGAATTCAGCAGCGGTTTTTCTAAACATTTCATACTTCCTTCTGTTCGTTAACGATTAACGGCGCTCATATGTCGCGAGCTTATGATAATTAACGAAACTATGAAAGAAACTAATTTTATGTATTTATAATAATAAGAAAAACACTATTTTTGTATGGATATAATAATGTTGCGCAGTAAATTCAGATAAGAGCGAGCAGGTATTATCAGGTTGGAAACCTGGTGCAATACCCAACACGCGACAGATGCCAAAAGAGCCACGCGTTAGCGCCGGCGGATAAAATTTAGGGTTGAAATCATTTTTGATAATGATTATCATTTCCACAACTTGGTGTCTGACCAGCCTGACCCAGTATTCAGCGCGTTACAGCCCCATTGTTTACCGCCAACTTCAGGCAACAGACTCATTTTCCCTTTAGGGACCATAGACAACATGCGTAAACAGATTATACGATACGTCGCCAGATACACCCTGCTCTACAGCGAGAGGCGGCCAGCATTGCCATGGGATTCGATTCGCGACATCTTAATTCAGGCACAATGCGGCATTATCGAAAATAATTTGTTCCTTAAAGGCTGGAAAATTACCCTTTACCATCATAGAGATTCCGCTTATCCCTATTTCATCGCCAGGCATAAATACCGGGGAAGCCTTAGGATAGATTATATTGACTATCAACAAGAGCTTGCGCTTATAAAATGAAGACGTTTATCTATTAGGCGAGTTTTTATCTTTTTAAATCAGCAAAAGATACCGAATGCGATTCCTTGATAGTTAAGTAACAAAAATTATTTCATCAAAGGGCAGAAACTTCAATGCCTGACTTACCTTATGGTGCGCTATCCCCTACCGAATGTAATCTTTGCCGGACTGTACTCTGTACGCCACCTGGCTGGTGCTTTCGGGAATTGTATTGGGCTCCACAATAAACTTTACCGGTTTGGGGACATGATAGCATCCCATATGGCACTGCTACCGCTATTCCGGATTAGCCTATTCGACAAATACAACAGAAGCGTAACCTAGGCTATGGCGTACTTTATACCAGATTATTTAGAAGAGACGTTAATATTGAATCCGTTGGAAATTACTCCCGTCAAGAGTAGCAACACAGATCAAAAAAGGATGCAACAAGAGGCAGGGTAAATTAGAAACCCCATGTGTAATGCATTGATTTTAAATAACAAAAAAAGACCGAATACGATTCCTATATTCGGTCTAGGGAAATGGCTCTTGGGAGAGAGCCGTGCGCTAAAAGTTGGCATTTAATGCAGGGCTTATTCAGCCATGCACTTTAAGCGTAGCCCAAGCCGCTATTTTTGCCAGCGTAGCGCACGGTGCGTGATAGTTTACCGTAGAAATCAAACACCTGGTTTTCACCGGCAACGGCGGCTCCCAGCCATAACCCTTTCTTTCTGAAAAAATTAGTGGGCGCACAGCTGCTGGGCACGCTCACGGAACGGTTCTGTACTCATCTTGTGGCCAGGGTTGTTGGCATCATCGAGCAGGATCACATCCAGCGGCTGGGCACGTTGCTGCCCTGCTTTTACCTGGGCCTGGGCGATATCATTTAGCGGATATTGCATCAGCGTGCTGTTGTTCAGCACAAACAGCGCGCCATCTTTCCGGCACTGCAGCGTCACCTCTTCCCGGTTAAATGCCCACTGTTTGCCGTATTCCAGCTTGGTCACATTGACTAACCCACCGGCCGCCAACGCGGCGGTGGTCGCTGCCAGCAACGCGAAACCGAGTAATGCTCGTTTCATTTTATGGCCCTAATTTGATTTACTATTCCGTTGATTTTCCCGTAATCCACGGTAGCGGGCAAGGCGTAATGTCACCGTGGTGAATAGGTGGCAAACACACTGACCAGCATTAACGCCACTGCCCCCAATGCCACTTCCGCCCAGCAACCCCATACCAACCCACGCAGTGCCAGCGCGGGGGCGCGCTTCATTAACGGCACCAGGGCATAGCGGTTGCCTGCGGCAATCGCAACCATCACCGCCACGGCTGCAGCCTTAAATAGCAGCAGGCGCTGGTAGGTTGAATCCGGGTTCAGCGGCCATTGCCCGGTTATCAACAGCCCGTTGACGATACCGGTGAGGATCACCAACGCCACGGCCAAATGGCCCCAACGGGAAAAACGGATCAGCGCATGGATGGCGTCATAACGCCAAAGCGGCTGATGCAGATAACGCAGGCACAACAGCAGCGGCGGCAAACAGCCGAACCAGTAGCCCGCGGCCAGCAAGTGCAGCGCATGGTTAATACGGTGTGCCGCACCCAGCACGCCATCATGCATCACCGCATGGCCGATAAATGCCAGGCTCACCAGCAGCAGAACGGCAAGCAACGCACCGATCTGCGCGCCGCGGACAGGCGGCAGCAACAGCGCCAAGAGGGATAACGCCGCCAGCCCCAGGTGCCAGCACCAAACCCTGCCGAAAGAGGTCGAGAGCACCGCCAGCCAAACGCTCGGTTGCCAGACATCCGCCCAGCCATCGCCCATCTGGCCCGCCTGGATAGCCAACATACAGGCGGCGGAAAGCGCCCCACCCCAGACAGAAGCCACCAGCAACGGGCGCACATCAGGGGTAAGCCGTTGCGAAAAGCGCTGCGGCGCTAATATGGCGGTGAATATACTGGCGCCCAACATCAGCATCACCGCCGCAAAGTGCACAAAGCGACACAGTACGAACAGAGCCGCCAAACTCATCGGTTATTTTACAGTAAAACTGTATTGGCCTTTGGTTTTATGGCCATCAACCGAGACAACGTGCCAGGAAACGAGATATTTGCCGGCGGTGAGCGGCTCTTCAATCGGCACGCTCACCTGGGTTTTACTCTCACCCAGTTTCAATTTGCCGGTTTTTACCGCGGCATTATCGGCACGGGTAATGTTAATGCCGCTGAAGCTGGGCTCAATCCCTTCAGAAAACTGCAGTTCCAGCTCGCCTGGCGCTGCGCTGACAGTGGCATCGGCAGCCGGAGTGGCAGCTTTCAGATGCGCATGCGCCAATACCTGCTGGGAAAAGAAGCCGGCGAGTAAAACAACCAGCGCGGGAAACAAACGAGAGGACGAACGGAGTTTAACGATCACAATGGCGTTATCCCTTAATCAAACGATGGCAACAAGGGTTAAAGCCGGATGGCAGAATGAAGGCCTTAACCCACCGCAATAATTGCGCCACGAGTAAAGGAAGGTGTTGACGAGTTCACTATGTTGACCAATACCATCCCTGTAGCGTATCGGGCCAAATCATAACGGTGATAATGGAGAGAGTCGAGCACATCACTGGCATCTGCGCCGCAGACCGCATTTCTCGCTGCATCACCACATTAAAATAATGGGGAATCATCCTACCCCTCTTCAACATTGCAAAATGCAGGCAACGCGCCGATCAACGTGCACCAAAAAAAACGCACCCCGAATGGGGTGCGCTTCTAACAAGGGTTGTGCTGCCCGTACTTCAGGCGATCACACCTGGCCGTTGCTGCTTGCGCCGGCCGCACCCATCTGTTTGAGATCCTTGTCAACGAAGAACAGTGCTTTACCGCTGGTGCCCACCAGCGCCAGTTTATCCAGCACGGATTTGAACAGTTTTTCTTCTTCATGCTGCTCGGCAACGTACCACTGCAGGAAGTTGAAGGTGGAATAATCATGGGTGGTCATTGCAACATGCGCCAGTTCGTTGATCTGGCGGGTAATCAGCTGTTCGTGCTCATAGGTTTGCTTGAACACGTCTTCCAGCGAAGCAAACTCAACCGGCGGCGCGGCAATGCTGCCCAACAGCGGCAGAGCCCCGGTATCGCTCAGGTAATCGAACAGGCGCTGCATATGCTGCATTTCTTCCTGAGAATGGGTTTTCAGAAATGCGGCGGCCCCTTCAAACCCTTTGTCGCTGCACCAGGCGCTCATCTGCAGGTACAGATTGGCTGAATAGAACTCCAGATTGAGTTGCTCATTCAGTTTTTTTACCATTTCTTGCGTTAACATAATTATTCCTATTTTAATTTTCGGCAGGCATAAACTTAATTTCGGCACATTATGCACTGTAAAAAACAAAATAAAAACACCTTATTTACAAGGCTAATCATTAAAAATAAAACCAAAATAATTCAATGAGATAAAAACAAATCACCACCACAACAAAACGCTTATAATAATTATTCTCACCTATTTTAGCAAACAAGACAATAATGATTCCCATTTCAATAAATAAACAAATTTCATTGCCTGTTTTGGTATAGGCGGCAATTTACAGCGCTATACCCTTCATACTTCGAGCCGCAGGTGCAGGCGTTCGAAACAGCTATTGCGCGATAACATGGTACTTGCCAAGCGGATTCGGCTGGATTACCTTTCAGCGCTGATGGTGGCATTAGCGGTAAGGAGAACAGAATGGGTTACAACCTGGCGGAACTGTCTAAAGAAGAGATGGACAAGGTCAACGTTGATTTGGCAGCTTCCGGTGTGGCGTTCAAAGAGCGCTATAACATGCCGGTGATCCCGGAAATGGTTGAGCGGGAACAGCCCGAACACCTGCGGGATTACTTTCGTGAGCGCGTGGCCCACTACCGGGCGCAGTCACACAAATTCTCACAGTTGCCGTACGAGCCGAAAACCAAATAAGCCGAGCCTGCCCGTCAAGGCAGGCTATGGCGGCAAGCTACTTGCCGGCAAAACGATCGGTCGCCAACATCAGCTGGTGCAAAATCCCTGGCTCATCAAAGGAGTGCCCGGCCCCTTCCACGATTTTCAGCTCCGCCTCAGGCCAGGCCTGCGCCAGATCCCAGGCGTTTTGTAGCTGGCAAGCCATATCATAGCGGCCATGGATGATCACCGCCGGGATATGGCGGATGCGGGGCACGTTGCGCAGCAGTTGATCGTCAGTTTCCAGAAATCCCAGATGGGTGAAGTAGTGGTTCTCAATGCGTGCAAACGCCAGCGCAAAATCATCCTCACTGAATGAATCAGACTCGGCGCTTGGCAACAGCGTCACCGTTTCCCCTTCCCATACGCTCCACAGTTTTGCCGCTTCCAGTTGCACCTTCAGCTCCGGCGAGGTCAGCCGCCGCCGGTAAGCGGCGATCACGTCTTTGCGTTCGTCGTCAGACAGGATCGAAAGCACGCGCGCCCATTTGTCCGGGAAGAAGCGCGAAGCGCCATCCTGGTAATACCAGCTTAATTCCTGCTTGCGCAGCGTAAAGATGCCGCGCAACACCATTTCACTCACGCGCTGCGGATGGGTTTGCGCATAGGCCAGCGCCAGCGTAGAGCCCCAGGAACCGCCAAAAACCAGCCACTGCTCAACGCCCGCCATCTCGCGCAGGCGTTCAATGTCGGCCACCAGGTGCCAGGTGGTGTTATTCTCCAGGCTGGCGTGCGGCCGGGAACGCCCACAACCACGCTGATCGAACAGCAGAACCTTGTAACGCTCGGGGTCAAACAGCTGGCGATGGCGCGGGGAAATACCACCGCCGGGCCCGCCGTGGATAAATACCGCCGGCTTGCCGTTGGGGTTACCACTCAGTTCCCAATAAATGCGATGACCATCCCCGGTATCAAGCCAACCGCTGTCGTATGCGGCTAACGGTGGATACAAACCTCTTAATTGTTCCATGGCGCTTCCATCTCTGTGTGGCTCATGCCTTCATCAAAGCCCATGCAACCGAGCAGGTCAATGATAAAACCGGGAAATCTGCATATCTGCCGGCCGGTTAGCATCTGTTTGCTTAAAATGAACGCAATGGCTGTCGCTCTCCTGGCAGAGGAATAGCCCACCGGATGTTTATTGCGCCAACCCGCGCTTTTGCCATAGCGCCAAAAAAATTATCGGGTTTAACAGTGCATTGGGGTTTTTTGATCATTCCTGCTTGCATCCAGCCCCTTTTAGAGGGTTAATAGATAAGCAATCTACCCACCATAGGTAATAGAGAGGCCAAAATGAGTAAGGGAATGGATAGCAAGAAAAATGCGAAGAAAAAGCCGTTGAAGACCCAGGCAGAAAAACGCGCGGAAAAGCGTGCGAAGAAAGCACATCCTGCCGGTGAATGATTAAGTAAACGTTCTTCTATTCGTAGTTAAGCCCGCCTCGGCGGGTTTTTTGTTGCCTGAAATTCCTGCGGCTAACGCCGATCATCATCGCTGCTGCCGATGCAACGCCCGCCGGGCATTGGCATGGGTATGCCCAGCTGTTAAGCTCGCCTTTCGGACACCCTGGAGTACATATGGCGTTACGCGTAATAGATACCGAAACCTGCGGGCTAAGCGGGGGCATTGTCGAAGTGGCGTCTGTCGATATCGTCGATGGGCAATTGACCAATCCCATGAGCGATCTGGTTAGCCCAGACCGGCCAATCAGCATTGACGCGATGGCAATCCACCACATTACCGAACAGATGGTGGCCGGCAAACCGCGTATTGCGGTAGCCATTGGCCGCTATCAGGGCAGTGAATACTATGTGGCGCACAACGCCGCCTTCGATCGCGGCGTGCTGCCGGAAATGAACGGCCAGTGGATCTGCACCATGAAGCTGGCCAGGAATCTATACCCGGACATCAAATACGGTAACCAATATCTGCGCTATGCGCTGAATCTGGATGTGCAACTGCCGCAAGACACCACGCTCTACCCGCACCGCGCCCTGTATGATTGCTACGTGACCGCCGCGCTGCTGCAGCGCATTATGCAAGATTCCGGCTGGTCGCCGGCGCAGATGGCGCAGATAACCGCCCAGCCTACCTTGCTGAAAAAATTCAAATTCGGCAAATACCGTGGGCAGGATATTGAGCGCGTCGCACAAGAGGATCCGGGGTATCTGCGCTGGATGCTGAAATCGATTAGCGATCTCAGCCCAGACATGCAATACACCCTGAAATACTACCTGATTGGGTAACAGCGGCGGCAGTATCCACACCGCCGCCCCATCACCTCCGGCCTGGCGCTGATGCGCCCTATTCCGCCAGCGCCAGGATAAACGCATATTCCAGCGCAATATCCTCATACGCTTTAAAGCGCCCCGACTTGCCGCCGTGCCCGGCATCCATATCGGTGTATAGCAGCAATTGATGATCGTCCGTTTTCAGCTCGCGCAGCTTCGCCACCCACTTTGCCGGCTCCCAATATTGCACCTGCGAATCATGCAGACCGGTGGTCACCAGCAGGTGCGGATACGCCTGGGCCTGCACCTGATCGTACGGGCTATATTGTTTGATGTAGTCGTAATAGGTTTTATCTTGCGGGTTGCCCCACTCATCATACTCCCCGGTGGTGAGCGGAATGCTCTCATCCAGCATGGTGGTTACCACATCAACAAACGGCACCTGCGCCACCACACCGTGGAACAGCTGCGGCGCCTGGTTAATCACGGCGCCCATCAGCAAGCCGCCGGCGCTGCCGCCCATGGCGAATACGCGCCGGGTGTCACCGTATCCCTGCGCCACCAGCGCCTCGGTTACGTCGATAAAGTCGTTGAAGGTGTTCATCTTGTTGAACAGCTTGCCGTCTTCGTACCACTGCTGGCCCAGCTCACCGCCGCCGCGAATATGCGCCAGGGCAAACACAAATCCGCGATCCAGCAAGCTCAGGCGGCTGGCGCTAAATGCCGGATCCATACTGCTGCCGTAAGAGCCGTAGCCATAAACCAATAACGGGTTGGTCTGTTTGGCAAAAAGATCGGCTCGGTAAACCAGGGAAACCGGTACCTCAACGCCATCGCGCGCCTTCACCCACACCCGCTCGCTGCGGTAGTTTTCCGGCGTGAAGTTGTTCACCTGCTGCTGTTTGAGCAAGCGGCGTTCGCCGCTATCCATATTCAGCTCATACAGGGTCGTCGGCGTGGTCATGGAGGAATAACCATAGCGCAGCAGCGCCGTTTCAGGTTCCGGGTTATAGGCCAGCCAGGTCACATAGGTGGGATCGTCAAAGGCAATGCGCTTTTCTTCCCCGCTTTGCCAGTGGATCTGGCGCAACTGCGTCAACCCGGCCTGGCGCTCTTCCACCACCAGCCAATCACGGAACAGGTTGAAGCCCTCCAGCATCACCTCGCTGCGCGGGGCGATCAGCGTTTGCCACTGGGCCTCATCCGCCTGCTCACTCTGGTACAGGCCAAAATTCTTACCGTCCTTGTTTGAGCGGATGTAGAAGCGCCCACGGTAGTGATCCAGCGCGTATTCGTGATCTTTGCGGCGCGGCAGGAACATTTGCGGTGTGCTGTTGGCATCATCGGCATCCAGCAGCAGAATTTCCGAGGTGGTAGTGCTGCTAAGGTGGATCAGAATAAACCGTTCTGAGGTGGTTTTTTCCAGGCTAACGTAGAAGGTATCGTCGGTTTCTTCATACACCAGTTGATCCTGACTAGGATCGGTGCCCACGACGTGGCGATAAACCTGATAAGGCAGCAGCGTCGTCGCATGTTTACGCACGTAATAGATCGTCGTGGAATCATTCGCCCATTCGCTGCTGCCGGAGGTGTTTTCCAGCACCTCGTCCGCCCACGAAGCATCACTCAGGTTCTTGAAGCGGATGGCATACTGGCGGCGCGAAAGGAAATCTTCCGCCACCGCCAGGGTGCGGTTGTCCGGGCTGATATCCAGGCCGCCCAGCGTGTAGAACTCATGCCCTTCTGCCCGCTGGTTGCCGTCAATCAGGGTATCCCACTGCCCGCTTTCCGCCTCCGCCGCTGGCTGGCGCACGTACAGCGCATATTCATTGCCTGGCTCGTAGCGCGTCTGGTAACGGTAACCGCGCTTTACATAGGGAACGGAATGCTCCTGCTGCGGAATACGCGCCACCATTTCGCCATACAGCGTTTCCCGCAGCGCCTGCTGCGGCTGCAAAACGCCTTCGGTAAACGCATTTTCCGCCCGCAGATACTCCAACACCTGCGGGTCCGCGCGGTCATCATCGCGTAGCCAATAGTAATCGTCTATGCGAGTATCGCCGTGGGTGGTGATGGGATAAGGGCGCTTCTCTGCCTTCGGGGGTGTCATCATTACGTCATCGTCCGCTTACAAATATTACAGTAAGGGTGACACGACTCTCACTGCTTTAACAAGCGGCGCGCCTAGGTCAATTCACGCTTTTTTTCATTAACGTCGTTTTCTATCCCCTGTTTCACATCCACCGGGATCTTCAGCGCCTGCGCCAGGGCATCCAAGTAGCCGCGCTCCATAAAGTGATCGACGTCAATCACCATGCAGCTCAGGTAGTAAACCTCCAGCGCTTCGTCCTCATTTTTTATGCTTTGGGCGATCAGCTCCGGGTTTAGCGGTTGTTCAATCGCTTCTTGTACCCAGGCCTGCGCCTGCTCGCCCACCTGCAGTTGCTCCAGGCTGTGATCGATAGCGCGCTTTTCATCGGCATCAATATGGCCGTCGCTCTTGGCAGCAAACACCAGCGCCTGCACCAGCCGTTTGGCGCGTGCATCAACGGGGGTGCTTTGTAGCCCGAACTGCGGCTCCCCCTGGTGTTCTTCTTTCACGCGCTGCTTATATTTATTCCACAATACCGCGCCCACTGCCGCGCTGCCACCGATGATCAGGGCGTTTTTACCGAATTTACCCACCAGTTTGCGTGATGACTTATTTGCCAACAGCACCCCGACCAAGCCGCCCAGCGCAGTCGGCGCCAGCAGTTTGCCAATGCCTTCAGAACCGGCCTTTTGCCCCAGCAGGGATTGAATTTGCTGCATCCAGTTATTTTTCATCTTTTGCCTCTTTGGTGAGAACATCATGCGGCAGGCACACCCAAAGGCGGCCGGCAGCTAAACCACCAGATTAGGGGATAGAGTGTCAATTAACGTATGGAAGATGAAAACTTGTGTGGGGGTATGTCGGCCTGCCCACGGCAGGCCGGAAAATGCATGCGTTATTGGGGGGCACTGTAGCGGATGTCGCCGGTTTGGCAATCCAGCGTAACCTGGTAAGTTTTATCCAGCTTGGTGCCACGCACGGTCAACGGCACCTGCCAAACATCCCCCTTCCCAGTGATGGCGTCCTGGCTCACCCAGGCGACCGGCGTAGCCGTGCCCAGCAGGCGTTTATCACTTTCCCACCGCGTGATGCGGTTTTGCAAGAAATCGCGTTTCACCTGGGCGCCGGCATCGGCGGCCTTTAAACCGACGCATTGCCCGATCTTGGCCGTGCGCTGTTCCTGTTCTTGCGCCTGCGCCGTGGCAACCACACCCACCATGGCAAGCAGTGCCGCAGCCAACCCTAACCCTGTTTTATTCATATGCCCTCCGGTTACCCTTAACGCTATCCGGGGGCACAGGTTTGGCATAGGATCAACGTTTGATAAAGGCAATGACAAACAGTTCATCCACTCCCGGATAGATCTCCTTGATAACCTGCTTCAGCGTATTGAGCGGCATGTTCTCCTGTTCGGCGTGCTGCACGGAGAGCGCTTCCAGGCGCACCGGCGTAACGGACAGCACTTCTATCAGGCAGAAAAACACACCGTCCTCATAGCGGCTGACACGCAAAACCTCACCGGGTTGAAAGTGGGATTCACTGGCGTCCCGAATGGTGATCGTCTTGCGGTCGGCCAGAATATCCGCTTCAAAACGGCCGAAGAAGGTTATTTCACGCATCATTCTAGACCCTTTTACATTACATTACCGCAACATTAATAACTACGCCGCCTGTTTTTCCGCCGCAGCATTAGCCTGCGGCGTTTCAGCCGCAGCATTAGCCTGCGGCGTTTCAGCCGCTTTTACCGCCGTGGCCTTACCGGTTTTTTTAGCTGCGGCCTGTGCCGGCGCGCCGCGCAGGATTTGTGCCATCGCCTCTTTGCGCTCTGCCAGGAAGAAGCTCAGCGCCTCGCGCTGCTCGTCATCCAGCGCCACCGGCGCCTGTTGCAACAGCTCACCGAGGTTATCGACCAGATCCAGCATTTTGTCGTAGGCATCCGCCTCTTTCTTGCTTGCGAAAGTCATCTTTTCTTCACCCTTCCTGACCACCACATATTTAACTTCAACTGCCATATGCGTACTCCCCAATAATTATACTGTATTTATATACAGTATAATTAAGGTCAGGTGAGGATACAAGCGGCTACCGATGGCACAGGCTATTTTAGCAACCGAACCTTGCAGCTTTTGCCTTTGATTTTCCCCTGCTTAAGCTGCTGCACCGCGCGGCGGGCGCTAGCCTGGCGAATAGCCACATAGGCGTGCACCGGGAACATATCAATTTTGCCGACGTCGGCGGCGGTCAGCCCCGCTTCGCCGGTGAGGGCGCCAAGAATATCCCCCGGGCGAATTTTTGCCTTGCGCCCGCCGTCAATACACAGCGTCACCATTTCCGCTTCCAGCGGGATTTCCGGCGCGCCATGCAATTCAGCCGCCGGCGCCCAGTCCAGGGTTGTCTGCAGGTAATCTTCCAGGGCATGCGCCCGCGGCATTTCCTGCGGCGTGCACAGCGTGATCGCTACCCCACTCATGCCGGCGCGGCCGGTGCGACCGACACGGTGCACATGCACCTGCGGATCAAATGCCAGCTCGTAGTTCACCACCAACTCCAGATCTTTGATATCCAGCCCGCGTGCCGCGACGTCGGTCGCCACCAATACGCGGCAGCTGCGGTTGGCAAAGCGCACCAACACCTGATCGCGATCGCGCTGTTCCAGATCGCCATGCAGCGCCAGCGCGCTGATACCGTGGGCTTCCAGCGCTTCGAACACGCTTTGGCAATCGCGCTTGGTATTGCAGAACACCACACAGGAAGAAGGCTGATAATGGCGGATGGCGGCAACCAACAGCGCCGGGCGCTGTTCGCGGCGGGTTTCATAAAAACGTTGCTCAATGGCCGGGGCTTGCTGCGCGTTTTCCACTTCAACCACCAGCGGGTTGCGCTGCACGCGCGCGCTGATTTGCTCAATCTCCGCCGGATAGGTGGCTGAAAACAGCAGCGTCTGGCGCTGCGCGGGGGTATAGCCGATCACATCATCGATCGCTTCGCTAAAGCCCATATCCAGCATCCGATCGGCTTCGTCCAGCACCAGCAGCTTCAGCGCATCCAGCAGCAGCGTTTTTTTGCGCAGGTGCTCCTGCACCCGCCCCGGCGTGCCGACCACGATATGCGGCGCATGCACCAACGAATCCAACTGCGGGCCCATTGGTTGGCCACCGCACAGCGTCAGAATCTTAACGTTCTGGGTGAAACGCGCCAGGCGGCGCAACTCCTTGCTGACCTGATCGGCCAGCTCACGCGTTGGGCACAAGACCAGCGCCTGGGTCGCCACCTGGGCAACGTTAATGCCATCCAACAGGCCGATGCCAAACGCCGCCGTTTTGCCGCTGCCGGTTTGCGCTTTGGCACGGACATCCTGCCCTTGCAAAATGGCAGGCAGCGCGGCGGCCTGCACCGGGGTCATGGCGGAATACCCCAGTTCAGCAAGGTTGGCCAGCTGTGCGGCCGGCAATGGCAGGGAAGAAAAGGAAACAGTGCTCACGGCGATAACTCTTTATGCAGATGAAAAGGCGGCGCAACACGGTGGCGGGCGCCGATATGGGGCAGATGATAGCAGAGATGGCGGGTGATTCCGGATTTCACCCGTAAAAAAACCCGCCTGGGCGGGTTTTTTGGCAGCGGCGCGTTGCTTAGATAGCAACAACGTTGGCTGCAGCCGGGCCACGTGGGCTGTCTTGGATGGTGAATTCAACCTGCTGGCCTTCCGCCAGAGTTTTGAAACCATCGCTAACGATAGCGGAAAAATGAACGAAAACATCCTTGGAACCATCGGCTGGAGTGATAAAGCCGAAGCCTTTGCTTTCGTTGAACCATTTTACGTGACCAGTGATCTTAGTCATTTGACTTTCCTTTACTTGATAAACCTGCCTTGACGGCACTAACAGCGTGAAACCCCTGAATCAGCGGGGCTTCTTTCGCCGCTGATTATTAACGCATAATCATCCTGACAGGGCAAATTTTTTCGTTTGTTATGAAAACAGCGGATTAACCCAGAAGACGCGGGTCGATTGCTGCCAGCGCAATCGTTTTCGTATATACTGCGCGCGTGTTTTCAGACCGTTTAATTTTCAAATCAGGTACGAAGCTATGCTAACTCTTGGAACCGCCCTGTGCCCTTCCGCTACCCGCGTCATGCTGCTTGGCGCCGGCGAACTAGGCAAAGAAGTCGCCATTGAATGCCAGCGTCTGGGGCTGGAAGTGATTGCCGTCGATCGCTATGCCAGTGCGCCCGCCATGCACGTGGCGCATCGCAGCCACGTGATTAATATGCTTGATGGCGCCGCGTTAAAAGCGCTGATCGAACAGGAACGCCCAGATTATATCGTGCCGGAAATTGAAGCCATTGCCACCAGCACGCTGGTTGAACTGGAACAACAGGGCCAGCGCGTGGTGCCGTGTGCGGAAGCCACGCGCCTGACCATGAACCGTGAAGGGATTCGCCGGCTGGCTGCGGAAACCCTCGGCCTGCCTACCTCAAGTTACCGTTTCGCCGATAGCGAAGAAGCCTTCCGGCAGCGGGTCGGCGAGATCGGCTACCCGTGCATTATCAAACCGGTCATGAGCTCTTCCGGCAAGGGCCAGAGCCTGATCCGTGATGAATCGCAACTGACGGCCGCCTGGAACTACGCTCAGCAAGGCGGGCGCGCTGGCGGTGGCCGGGTGATTATCGAAGGGCTGGTAAAATTTGATTTCGAGATTACGCTGCTGACCGTCAGCGCCGTCGACGGTATTCACTTCTGTGCGCCGATCGGCCACCGCCAGGAAGACGGCGATTACCGCGAATCCTGGCAGCCACAGCAGATGTCTGCGCTGGCCCTGAGCCGCGCGCAGGAGATCGCGGCCAAGGTGGTTAAGGCGCTTGGGGGTTTTGGCCTGTTCGGCGTGGAGCTGTTTGTCTGCGGCGACGAAGTGATTTTCAGCGAGGTGTCACCCCGCCCGCACGACACCGGCATGGTCACACTGATTTCCCAGGATCTGTCCGAGTTCGCACTGCACGTGCGGGCGTTTTTAGGCTTGCCGATTGGCGCCATTCGCCAGTTCGGCCCTTCGGCTTCTGCGGTCATCCTGCCGGAGCTGACCAGCAGCGATCTGCGCTTTAGCGGCCTGGAACAGGCCCTGACCGGCTTTAATCAAATCCGCCTGTTTGGCAAACCGGAGATCGGCGGCAAACGCCGGCTCGGCGTTGCGCTGGCAACCGCAGAAGATACGGAACAGGCGGTGGCATTAGCGAAACAAGCCGCCGCCGCCGTGGCGGTCCAGGGCTAACGCCCGTGCTAAAGCCATGCGCTGCGTGGCTTTAGCCCTACTCTCTTTATTACAGGTACAGGCAACGCGGCTTAATAGTCGCTTTCGCGATCGTCATTCTCGTCGTTATCTTCTGCGTCTGAGGATTCCGCGTTTTCTGCGTTCATCTCATCTTCATCATCAAACATGACCGCCACACGGCCGCCCTGATGATGTTCTCTGATTTCCTGAGCCACGCGCGCAATGGCTTCGCCACTGCTCATGCCCTCTTGCATTAACTGGTGTATACGTTCCGCTGCTTCCTGTTGTTCCTGATGAGTCAGAGCCGGCATACCCGATATCATACGTTTCTCCCCGCTAAAGTGGAGGGTGAGTATACGCCCTAAGCCCGAGAACCCCAATGCCTGTTATTACCATCAGCCCGGCGGCGGCAATACATGCACGGGCCGGACGAGTGTGGCAAAATGGCGCACCCGATGTCTTAGCCCCGTTAGCCAGGTTTAGTTAACCCAATGAGTGGAAACACCCCGAGCCTTAAATCACTGCCTTATACCCCTGAAGCCCTATTGGATATCTTCGCGCCGCTGGCGCAACGGCCCTGGGCCATGTTGTTGCATTCGGGCTTTGCCGAACATGCCCATAGCCGTTTTGACATTCTGGTTGCCGAACCGCGCATCACCCTGGTTACCTGCGGCGAAACCACCACGATCCAGCAGGGCGAACAGCGGCAGCTTTCGGCAGCGGACCCCTTCGCTTTGCTGCACGAACAGTTGGCCGGGTTCAGTTGGCGCCCACAGCCCAATAGCAGCCTGCCGTTTCAGGGCGGTGCGCTAGGGCTGTTTGGCTATGATCTTGGGCGCCGGGTGGAAACCCTGCCGCAGTTGGCGCAGGCGGATCTGGCATTGCCGGATATGGCGGTGGGCATTTATGACTGGGCGCTGATTGCCGATCATCAGCAGAAAACGCTGGTGCTGCTGAGCTACGGGGACGTCGAACAACGCTGGCAATGGCTACAGCAACAGCGGGCGCAGCCACAGCCGCCGTTCGCCCTCACCAGCCCCTGGCGCGCCAACATGTCGCGGGCGCAGTATGGCGCCAGGTTCCGCCGCGTGCAGGAATACCTGCGCAGCGGTGACTGTTACCAAATTAATTTGGCGCAGCGTTTCACCGCCGACTACCGTGGCGATGAGTGGCAGGCATTCCGCCAGCTCAATATGCGTAACCGCGCGCCGTTTTCCGCCTTTCTGCGTTTGCCGCACAATGCGGTATTGAGCGTGTCGCCGGAGCGCCTTCTGTGGCTGGAAAACCAACGCATCCAGACCCGGCCGATCAAAGGCACGCTGCCGCGGCTGGACGATGCCGCGGAGGATGCGCGCCAGGCCCAACGCCTGGCAAACGCCGAGAAGGATCGGGCCGAGAACCTGATGATTGTCGATCTGCTGCGCAACGATATTGGCCGCGTCGCCCAGCCCGGCAGCGTGCGGGTGCCGGAGCTGTTCGTGGTGGAGCCATTCCCGGCCGTCCATCACCTGGTCAGCACCATCACCGCCATTTTGCCGGCCGGCACGCCGCCGACAGAACTGCTGCGTGCCTGTTTCCCTGGCGGTTCAATTACCGGTGCGCCGAAGGTGCGCGCGATGGAAATTATCGAAGAGCTAGAGCCACAGCGGCGCAATGCCTATTGCGGCAGTATCGGCTATATCAGTGCCTGCGGCACCATGGACACCAGCATCACTATCCGTACACTGATCGCTGAAAATGGCCGTATTCACTGTTCCGCCGGCGGCGGTATCGTCGCCGACAGCCAGGAGCAAGCCGAATATCAGGAAACCCTGGATAAAGTCGGCCGTATTTTATCGCAATTGGGGGAGTTTACCGTTTCGTGAGCCAGCCCTGTTATCCAGCCGAATTGGTTGAATTTATCCGCCGTTTCCAACTGCAGTTGCCGCAGGCCAGGCCCCTATCGCGCCACTCGCGCCCGGCGGCGGTGCTGATCCCAATTATCTGCCGCCCGGAGCCGACCTTATTGCTCACCCGCCGCGCCGATGCATTGCGCCACCATGCCGGCCAGGTGGCTTTCCCCGGCGGCAAGAGCGATGCAACGGACGGCTCCGCCATCGCCACCGCGCTGCGCGAGGCGCAGGAAGAGGTCGCCATTCCCCCGCAGGCCGTGACGGTGCTTGGCCAGATGGCGCCATTCGACAGCACCAGCGGCTACCGGGTCACCCCAGTGGTTGGGCTGGTGCCGCCGGATATCCATTTTCATGCCAACATCGGGGAAGTCGCCGAACTGTTTGAAATCCCGCTGCAGGAAGCGCTGACGTTAACGCGCTATTATCCGCTGGATATCAAGCGCGGCGACCGCCGGCAGCGGGTTTATCTTTCCTGGTATCAACGCCAGTTTATCTGGGGGTTAACCGCCGCGATCATCCGCCGGCTGGCGCAGCAGGTCAGCCGCTAGCGCCCCAGGCCAAGGGCGTTTCATCACCGCGCATCTCGTGGCGATGCCCCTTTTCCCAGGAAAGCGATCGCCATCACTTTTTTCCGTTCACTTTCCACTACCTTTCCCACTTAATTCATTCTAAAATGCCGAAAAATAACCAATTAACACAAATAAATTTCGCTCAAAAAACATCTAGCAGGACAAAGCACTAGAAACAAGTCTATAAAATAAACAAAAAAAAAGATAATGCGATCCAACGCGACCGGGCGATAAATATTGAGGCAAAGCAACCCCATAAACCGCTTTCATCGCCGATGACGTTGGCTTATCTGGCAATACCAAGGATTATTTTATTTCATGCGAAAAAAGCAACACAAGCCGTATGGCCCTTATAGAATGTCGCAAATCTCTATCGCCTATTTAACCCGCCACCCCCTGGCCGCATGCCGTTTGAAGGAGTTCCCGCGTGATTAGCGTTTTCGACATGTTCAAAATTGGTATTGGGCCGTCCAGTTCCCATACCGTGGGGCCCATGAAAGCCGGCAAACAGTTCGCCGACGATCTGGTTAATCGCGGCCTGATGCCCACCGTCACGCGTATCGCGGTGGATGTTTACGGTTCCCTGTCGTTAACCGGCAAAGGCCACCATACCGACATCGCCATTATTCTCGGCCTGGCGGGCAACCAGCCCGATACGGTGGATATCGATCATATCGCGGGCTTTATCAGCGATGTTGAACAGCGCCAGCGCCTGATGCTGGCCAATGGCCGGCATGAAGTGGATTTTCCGCGTGATAGCGGAATGGTGTTCCGCAGCGCCAACCTGCCGCTGCATGAAAACGGCATGCAGATCCATGCCTTCGCCGGGGAACGGCTGGTTTACAGCAAAACTTATTATTCGATTGGCGGCGGTTTTATTGTTGATGAAGAAAACTTCGGCAAAACCGCGCTCAGCAAGGTATCCGTTCCCTACCCGTTTCATTCGGCGCGCGAAATGCTGGCACACTGCCGCCAAACCGGCCTGTCGCTGTCCGGCATGGTGATGAAAAACGAGCTTTCGCTGCGCAACCGGCAAGAAATTGAAGCCTATTTCGACAACATCTGGCAGACCATGCGCGCCTGTATCGACCGCGGCCTGAACACCGAAGGCGTGCTGCCGGGGCCGCTGCGCGTGCCGCGCCGGGCCTCGGCGCTGCGCAGGATGTTGGTGTCTTCAGACAAACACTCCAGCGATCCAATGAACGTGATCGACTGGATTAATATGTTTGCGTTGGCGGTGAACGAAGAGAACGCCGCCGGCGGGCGCGTCGTTACCGCACCAACCAACGGCGCCTGCGGCATTGTGCCTGCGGTTTTGGCCTATTTCGACCATTTCATCGCGCCGGTCAGCACGGATATTCACATCCGTTATTTCCTGGCTGCCGGGGCAATTGGCGTGCTGTATAAAATGAACGCCTCGATCTCAGGGGCGGAAGTCGGTTGCCAGGGCGAAGTAGGCGTGGCCTGTTCGATGGCGGCCGCCGGGTTGGCCGAACTGCTGGGCGGCAGCCCAGAGCAAGTCTGCGTGGCGGCAGAGATCGGCATGGAACACAATTTGGGCCTGACCTGCGATCCGGTCGCCGGCCAGGTTCAGGTGCCCTGCATTGAACGCAACGCCATCGCCGCGGTGAAGGCGATCAATGCAGCCCGTATGGCGCTGCGGCGCACCAGTGAACCACGCGTATCACTGGATAAAGTCATCGAAACCATGTACGAAACCGGTAAAGACATGAATGCCAAATATCGCGAAACTTCTCGCGGCGGTTTGGCGATAAAAGTGCAGTGCGACTGATCCCCTCTTTTGCTCCCCGCAGGCTCTGCGGGGTTCCCCCTGCCAATTTCAAGACATTCGCTCCAATACGTGACATAGTCACAGGCGTTTTTTTATTTCCTCCTGCTCACCTGTTTTACGCTTTGCGCGCTGTAACTGCGGCAAGAGTGAAATTAATTTGTTGAGTTATCATCAATTTTGCATCGCAACAGGCTAGAATTGAGAAATATTCCGTGGGCATTTTGCCTGACCGTAGTCTCAGGCTGATTGGCGAACAAGGATTTACCGGATGTTAATGTCCCAGCTCTCCGTGACAAAATACCGCTACTATCGCTGGTTGCTGGCCAGTTTTGTGGGGGTCGTTGTTCTGCTGGTTTCTTTGTATAGCCGTTTTTATCAGGAAGTTAAAGATATCGAGCATAGCCAGCAGGTGTTGGCTGGGCGTATCGTCACAAAACTCAATCAGGTGCTGATGCCCGCACACCAGCAGGCGCTGCGTTCAATGCCGCTGCTCAATGAAAGCTGCGAAAACGTTATTCCCACCCTACGCTACCGTACGGTGCAAAATGCCGGGGTGCGCGCCATGCTGCTGGTTAAAAATGACAATGTTTACTGTTCCAGTATCTTTGGCGTGCGGCAATATCCGTTTAACAGCAATTTGCCCGGCATGGCCAACAGTGAAACCAAACTGGCGTTGCGATCATCAATGACGGTTTCCAAAGGCACCCCTATTTTACAGATGTGGCTGCCGGATCCGGCCGATCGCTCGCGCGGCGTGCTGCAGGTCTTCGGTATCGAACTGCTGGCCAGCTTTTTATTGGAGCCACAGGAGCCCTACGCCCGCCGCGTGGAACTCAATGTTGCCAACTTTAGCCTGGGTTACAATCAACGGGAACTGATGCGCCGGGAGAACCAGCCCGATGATTTGCGCTATACCGCCAGCTCCAACGAATACCCGTTCTCCATCACCGTCTTTGGCCCCAGCGCCGAAATTCTGGCGCTGGAAAAACTGCCCCACCAGATCCCGCTGGCCTTGCTGATCAGCCTGCTGGCCGCCTATGTGGCCTATTTAATCAGCGCAAACCGTATGAGCCTGTCTTACTATATCGGCCACGCGATCACCCACCGCAAGTTTCTTGTATATTGCCAGCCGATCATTGATGGAGAAACCGGGCGCTGCATGGGGGTGGAAATGCTGCTGCGCTGGAAAAATAAACGCCAGGGCTGGGTTTCGCCCGATGTTTTCATTCCGCTGGCGGAACAACACGGGTTGATTATCCCGCTGACCCGCTACCTGTTAAACGCCGTGGTGGAAAATCTGACCCTGTTCCCGCCGCGGCCTTCGTTCTACATCAGTATCAACGTGGCCGCCGAGCACTTCAACGCCGCCTATCTGTTGAAGGACATCAACCGGCTTTGGCAACCGGCGCAACCGATGCCTTCGCTGGTATTGGAATTAACCGAGCGCACCGAGCTGGCGGCCGATCACTATGAGCAAATCAAGGCATTGAAGGAAATGGGGATCATGCTGGCCATTGATGATTTTGGCACCGGGCACAGTTCGCTAAGCTACCTGAAAAAGCTCAACCCCGATATTCTGAAAATCGACCGCAGCTTCACCGCAGCAATTGGCACCGATGCCATTAACGCTACCGTGACGGATACCATCATTACGCTGGCGAACGCCCTTAAAATCAGGCTGGTCGCCGAAGGCGTCGAAACCGAAGAACAGTTGGAGCATCTGCGCGCGCGGGGGGTTAATGCGTTGCAAGGCTTCTATTTTGCCAAACCGATGCCGATTAACGAATTCCCGCTGTGGCTGCAGCACTATGAAGAACACCTGCGTTCACAGGATATGCGGGCTGACTGGCTCAGAGCCGCCGCACCGCAGGAAACGCCGCTTGGCACGCCTGATGGCCGCTAATGCAAATAGCAAGGCCTGGCGCCGGGCCAGGCCTTGTACACAACGACAGGCGGCTACGTTAAACAGCCAACCGGTTACTCTTCTTCAGGCTCTGGTGGGGCGATTTTGCTGATGTGCACCAGTTCAATGCGGTAATCGGTAACCGCACGGATCTCAAAACGCAACTGCTTCAGCTCGATCACTTCCCCCACCGCCGGCATTTGGCCGCAGTAGGACAACAAGAACCCCGCCAGCGAGGCATAGTCCGCCGTTGGGCTGACCAGATCGCCACAGTTCAGCGCCTGCTCCAGCGAATGCAGATCCGCGCCGCCTTTCACCAGCCAACCGTCGCCATCGGCCACAATCTCTGGGGTTTCGTCTTCGTCGGGGAATTCACCGGCGATCGCTTCTAGCACGTCCAGCGGCGTCACCAGCCCCTGCACAACGCCGAATTCATTGCTGACCACCAGCAGGCTGCCCTTGGCCCGGCGCAACACGCCCAGCAGCTTGAGCACGTCCATGGTATCCGGCACCACGATCGGCGGCGTATGCGCGGCAAATTCGGCAATATCGCCGCCCTGTTCCAGCACCACCAGCAGATCCTTGGCGCGCACTATGCCGATGATCTCGTCCAGCTCATCACGGCACACCGGGAACAGGCTGTGCGGCGTATCAAGTAACTGAGCCCGCACGTCGTCCGGCGAACGATCGCAGTCCACCCAGGAAATTTCGCTACGCGGCGTCATCACACTGCGCAACGAGCGGGAAGCCAGCGTCAACACGCCGCTGATCATGTAACGCTCTTCTTCGGCAAAGGCCTCTTCCACCGGCAGTGGCGTATCTTCCACCGCCTGCTGCTGGGCGCGCCGTTGCCCCATCAGGCGCATAATGGCTTCCGCCGTGCGTTCGCGCATCGGGCGGCGCGCCTGGTGTTTGATGAAGTTACGGCGGGCAATCTGGTTAAACAACTCGATGAGGATCGAGAAGCCGATTGCAGCGTACAAATAGCCTTTCGGAATGTGCAAGCCAAAGCCTTCGGCGATCAGGCTCAAGCCGATCATCAGCAGGAAGCTTAAGCACAGCACCACAATGGTCGGGTGGGCGTTGACAAAATTAGTCAGCGATTTCGATGCCAACAGCATCACCGCCATAGCAATAACTACCGCTGCCATCATCACCGGCAGATCGTTAACCATCCCAACGGCGGTAATCACCGCATCCAGCGAGAAGACCGCATCGAGGATCACGATCTGCACCACCACCGCCCAGAACTTGGCGTAGCCGCGGTTGCTGCCATCCTGATGAGCATGCCCTTCCAGGCGTTCGTGCAACTCCATGGTAGCCTTGAACAGCAGGAACACACCGCCAAACAGCAGAATCAGATCGCGGCCGGAGAAACTGAAGCTCGCCACGCTAAACAGCGGCGTCGTCAACGTTACCATCCACGACACCACGGACAGCAAACCAAGGCGCATCAACAGCGCTAAAGACAGGCCGATAATGCGCGCTTTGTCCCGCTGCTTTGGCGGCAGTTTGTCGGCCAGAATGGCAATAAACACCAGGTTGTCGATACCCAGAACAATTTCCAGGACGACGAGCGTCAATAAACCTGCCCAAATTGAGGGGTCCATTAAAAATTCCATATCAGACTCCGGAAAAAGACAGAATAGCCAAGCCGTGCTGATGCATGGCGGCGCCAATGGTGAATACGGTACGGGATGAAAATGGGATTACCGGTGAATAGCCGAGCGGCCGTGACGTGGATTTAATGCCAGCAGGTGGCGGGTAGAACCTTGGAAAACAGTAACTTCGGTGACAGTCCATAGGGTGGGCTGATGCCCTTCACTCCTGAGTAATGAAAGAAGAAATCACTTTATCAGGAAATTTTTGGCAGGCAAGCGGGATTTTTATCCCGGCCCGTTTTGCCAAGCCGATACCTGTCGATTAATTCTGCAAATGTATCACTTCAATCAAACCGTGCACTCAATAGCAGAGCGCCGTCACAAAATTTATTTTTTCACTTACTAAAATAATTATCGCTGCCCTACCACGACCGGCGCAGGTTTTTGAAACTGCGGTGGTAAGTGTTAAGGGCGCTTTTTTATATTTCTACCATAATGTATCTGAACTGAGGAATCGCTGCCAGGAAGGCGGCAAGACGCACAATCCGTGCCTGAAGTTTAATGAGGAGGTAGCGAGTGGCAATAGCTATTATCATCGGTACTCACGGGACAGCGGCGGAACAATTGCTGAAAACAGCGGAAATGCTACTAGGCGAGCAGGATAACGTCGCCTTTATCGATTTCGTTCCCGGAGAAAACGCCGAAACCCTGATAGAAAAATATACTAGTAAACTCAGTGGGTTGGATACCAGTGGTGGTGTCCTGTTTCTGGTTGACACGTGGGGAGGCAGTCCATTCAATGCGGCCAGCCGCATTGCCGTAGATAAAGAGCACTATGAGGTTGTCACCGGGGTGAATATCCCCATGCTGGTGGAAACGTTTATGGCGCGCGACGACAACCCAAGCTTTGACGAGCTGGTTGCCCTGGCGTTGGAAACCGGGCGCGAAGGCGTTAAAGCGCTGAAAAAACCTGCCGATGAGCCGGCCAAACCCGCGGCGCCCAAGCCGCAGGCCGCCGCGCCACAGGCACCGCTCGGCCCGAATGACCATATGAAAATCGGTCTGGCGCGTATCGATGACCGTTTGATCCATGGCCAGGTTGCCACCCGCTGGACCAAAGAAACCAACGTCAGCCGCATTATCGTGGTTAGTGATGAAGTGGCCGCCGATCATGTGCGCAAAACGTTGCTTACCCAGGTTGCACCTCCCGGCGTAACCGCCCATGTGGTGGATGTGGCAAAAATGATCCGCGTCTGGAATAACCCCAAATATGCCGGCGATCGCGTCATGCTGCTGTTCACCAACCCGACCGACGTTTGCCGGGTGGTTGACGGCGGCGTGACGATTAAGTCAGTCAATATCGGGGGTATGGCATTCCGCCAGGGGAAAACCCAGGTAAATAATGCCGTTTCAGTCGATGAAAAAGATATTGAGGCGTTCAAAAAATTAAACGATCTCGGTATTGAATTAGAAGTGAGAAAAGTATCAAGCGATAACCAACTGAAAATGATGGATCTGATTAATAAACTCAATTAATAGCATCTGCCAGTAATTATTTTACTCAGAGCGATTTGGTCATAGGAGAAGTACAATGGAGATTACCACTCTTCAGATTGTGCTGGTATTTATCGTTGCATGTATTGCCGGTATGGGGTCCATTCTGGACGAATTCCAGTTCCACCGCCCTTTGGTGGCCTGTACCCTGATCGGCATCATCCTCGGTGATATGAAAACCGGCATTATCATCGGCGGTACGTTGGAAATGATTGCCCTCGGTTGGATGAATATCGGCGCGGCAGTCGCACCCGATGCCGCTCTGGCATCCATCATATCCACTATTCTGGTCATCGCCGGCGGCCAAAGCGTGGGGGCCGGTATCGCGCTGGCGATCCCACTGGCGGCGGCAGGCCAGGTACTTACCATCATCGTGCGTACCATCACCGTTGCCTTCCAGCACGCCGCAGACAGCGCGGCCGAACGGGGCAGCCTGCGCGCCATCAGTTGGCTACACGTCTCTGCCCTGATGCTGCAGGCGATGCGTATCGCCATCCCGGCGGTCATCGTGGCCGTTTCTGTCGGCACCGAAGGCGTCCACACGCTGCTTAACTCCATCCCGGAAGTGGTCACCACCGGCCTGAACATCGCAGGCGGCATGATCGTTGTCGTCGGTTACGCCATGGTCATTAACATGATGCGCGCCGGCTACCTGATGCCGTTCTTCTACGCAGGTTTCGTCACCGCCGCGTTCACCAACTTCAACCTGGTTGCGCTGGGCGTCATCGGCGTGGTGATGGCCATTTTGTATATCCAGCTCAGCCCGAAATACAACAAAGCACAGGTTGTACAGGGCGGTGCCACACAGCCCAACGATCTTGATAACGAACTGGACTAGGAATAGGTGAGAGACATGGTTGATACAACTGCAACGCAAAAGAAACTCACGCCGGCTGATATTCGCGGCGTGGCACTCCGCTCCAACCTGTTCCAGGGGTCGTGGAACTTTGAACGCATGCAGGCGCTGGGGTTCTGTTTCTCCATGGTGCCGGCCATTCGCCGCCTGTACCCAGAGAACAACGACGATCGCAAGCAGGCGATTAAACGCCACCTGGAGTTCTTCAACACCCACCCTTACGTGGCGGCGCCGGTGTTGGGCGTTACGCTGGCGATGGAAGAACAGCGGGCCAACGGCGCGCCGATTGACGATGCCGCTATCAACGGTATCAAAGTGGGCCTGATGGGCCCGTTGGCTGGGGTCGGCGATCCTATCTTCTGGGGCACCATGCGCCCGGTATTCGCGGCGCTCGGCGCCGGCATCGCCATGACCGGCAGCCTGCTTGGGCCGGTGCTGTTCTTCCTGCTGTTCAACATCGTGCGCCTGATGGTGCGTTATTACGGTGTGGCCTATGGCTACCGTAAAGGCGCGGATATCGTCAATGATATGGGCGGCGGCTTCCTGCAGAAACTGACGGAAGGGGCGTCTATACTCGGCCTGTTTGTAATGGGGGCGCTGGTCAACAAGTGGACGCATGTTAACGTGCCGCTGGTGGTTTCGAGTATTACCGATCAGACCGGTAAAACTACGGTGACCACGGTGCAAACCATCCTTGACCAGTTGATGCCGGGCTTGATTCCGCTGCTGCTGACCTTTGGCTGTATGTGGCTACTGCGCAGAAAGGTCAATGCGCTGTGGATCATTCTGGGCTTCTTTGTCATCGGTATTCTGGGTTATTGGATCGGCCTGCTGGGCCTGTAATCGTTAGCCGCCGGGGGCTTGCCCCCGGCCTATTATTTCGCTGGGGATGGGATGTCGTTAACCGATGCCGCAATGGTTGTTTTTATCGCATTGATGCTGCTGTACGCGCTGTATGATGAATTCGGTATGGAACGGATAAAGGGGCAAACGCTGCTGAAAGTGCCGCTGAAACGCAGTAACCGTATCGATTGCCTGATCTTTGTCGGCCTGCTCGCCATTTTGGTTTACCGCAATATCACCAATCAGGGTTCACCATTAACAACGTGGTTATTAATTTCATTAGCGCTGATTAGCGTCTACATTTTCTATATTCGCTGGCCGAAATTGTTGTTTAAACCCCAAGGTTTTTTCTATGCTAATGCCTTTATTGAATATCCGCGCATTAAGGCGATGAATTTATCTGAAGACGGTATCCTGGCCATTGATTTAGAGCAGCGCCGTTTATTAATTCAGGTAACGAAATTAGATGACCTTGAAAAGATCTATCACTTTTTCCTTGAAAATCAAAAGATAAAAATATAAAAACCACAATAACAATCACTATACTGCGGCAGTGCCCTGTGTAATTAATCAGCAACACTGTCGCTTCCTCTCTTTATTTTTTGTGTAATAATTACCCTTATTTTTCGAACGACTTATCGTTAATGAAAATAAGTCTCAATTACATAAAATGTCTCGTATAATTAAGGGTTGTCTCTAACAAAAATTATGTGATAAGGTTGCGCCCGTCATTGGGGAGTAGCCGGTTTCTGGGTTGTATCAGCCAGAAACGCCCGTATCAACATACTCGTTTTGTTGTTAAAACGTGGTGCGGGTAGCCAGGAAAGGTTGGCGAGACCATAGGCACGTGACTCCGTCGTATGGTTGGGGGTGGGTTGCGTGTATATGGAGGCTCCCGGCCGAGGTTATTTCAAATGAATCTATCCGCAACGCTTATTCTTGCTTTTGGCATGTCCATGGATGCTTTCGCCGCATCAATCGGCAAAGGCGCCACGCTGCATAAACCCCGTTTCCGTGAAGCACTCCGTACCGGCCTTATCTTTGGCATCATCGAAGCCATTACCCCGCTTATTGGCTGGGGCATTGGTCTGTATGCCAGCCGCTATATTATGGAATGGGATCACTGGGTGGCGTTTAGCCTGCTGTTCATTCTGGGCATGCGTATGATCGTTGAAGGTATGCGCCACCGCAACGAGGAAGAACCGCAGGTCCGCCGCCACGGCTTTTGGGTATTGGTGGCAACAGCGATCGCCACCAGCCTGGATGCGATGGCGATCGGCGTCGGCTTGGCCTTCCTACAGGTTAATATCGTGCACACCGCAATGGCCATCGGCTGCGCTACCATGATCATGGCGACGCTGGGCATGATGATTGGCCGCTTTATCGGCCCACTGTTTGGCAAACGGGCCGAAGTGATCGGCGGCGTCGTATTAATTGGCATCGGCGTGAATATTTTGCTGGAGCACCTGGGTTTTCTTTCCTGACCGGCCACCCCGGCAACGCCGGGGGCCAACATAGGCTCCTGGCCGTTCCCCCCTTCTCTCTTAAAAAACGCCTACCCTTGCCGCCGGTGCAACCTGATCGTAAAATCCGTCTCACAATCGAACAGCGCGCAGTTCGCCAGGCTTTGCCGCACCTCCGGCGAGGCGCGCCAGGCAAACGGCGTCATCTGCAATAAATTTGCCGCCTGCTCGCCCGGCAAAGCCATCGGGTAACTCAGTTGTTCACTGCTTTCACAGACAAAACCGGGCAGTTGCTCGTCAACCTCGGCATGAAGTTGGGTTTGCTGGTAAACCTGCGCTTTAAGCTGGTAAAGGTGGCGCGGCCCGGGCGATACCGTCACCACCACCCCGCTGGGTTTTACCACCCGCGCCAATTCCTCGGCTTTGCAGGGCGCGTAGATGCGCAATACCGCATCCAAAGAGGCTTGCGCAAATGGCAACCGATGGCTGGATGCCACACAGAATGCAACGGTGGGATAACGCTTCGCGGCGTAGCGGACAGCCACTTTCGCCACATCCAGCCCGTAAGTGCTAAACGCCCGCCGCTGCGCGAGCCGTGCGGCCACCTCCGCCGTGTAATACCCTTCACCGCAGCCGATATCCAGCAGAGCGCTTGCGCTACTGCTCAACGCGTCATCCAGCAGTTCGGCCACCCGCTGCTGCAGCGGACGGTAGAACCCCGCGTCGAGAAAGGCCCGGCGCGCCTGCATCATTTCCGCACTATCGCCCGGCTGTTTCGAGCGTTTGTGCTGCACCGGCATTAGGTTGACATAACCTTCTTTCGCACAGTCAAACTGATGGTTGCTCGCGCAACGCCACTGGCGGGCAGCAAAATGGAGCGGTTGATGACACAAAGGGCACTGATAAGACATGATGAGGAAGATTCCAGAAAGAGAGGTGCATTAGGCAAAGCCCCAGGCATTCCTGCCGGAGCGTGCCTAGTCTAAAGAAGGCGTAATGACGTTGCAAGGCGGCATCCCGTTTCATTCCGCCATGCGGGCAACAACTGCGCCGTAGCCTAATTCCACTGGTCAATGCCGAACAAAGCTGATTACACTGGGAGCTGGTTTCCTGACGCAGGCAAGAAGGTTTTATGGCTGATTATTCTGCGCTGCTTGGCGCAATCCCCACCATCAAGCACGGTTTCGGCAACAAGGGCGCCCTGCTCCCCGAACATTTAGCGCATTACCAAGACACCATGCCAGAAAAGAAACAGGTGCACGGAACGCGCATTGTTGACGTTACCGCGCCGCACCAGGCCTGCGGCGAAGCCGACGGCTTTTATACCACGCAGCCGGGTATCCTGCTCAACGTGCTCACGGCCGATTGCCTGCCGGTGCTGTTCAGCCGCCGTGACGGCACAGCGATTGGCGCCGTACACGCCGGTTGGCGCGGATTATTGAACGGCATCCTGGAATGTATGGCCGCACACATTAATCGAGCAGACAGCACGGCCAACTGGGTGGCCGCTATCGGCCCGGCAGCCGGCGCCTGCTGCTATCAGGTTGATGAAGCGCTGGTGGAGCAGTTCCAACAGGCGCTGGCGTTGCCCGCGCAGCTTATCAGCCCACGCTATCGGCACCTGGATTTGGTGGCGATCGCCGCCAGAAAATTACAAGACCTGGGCTTTGCCGGCGTCGATCGTGCTGGCAGTTGCACTATCTGCACCCTGAATCAGGATCCGGCATTGCCGTACCGTTTCAAATACACCAGCTTTCGCCGCAACAGCCACCGCCGGGCAAAAGATCCCAACCATCCGGGAATTAAGGGCCGTAATCAATATGCCGGCATTATCATGCATCAGAGCAAATAAACAGAAAAAAACCACCGTGCCGGCGGTGGCTCATCACAACGAAAAAGCCCGCACTTGGCGGGCTTTTTATACAGCTGACGCTGATTAGATAGCAGTTACGTTAACTGCAGATGGACCTTTCTGGCCATCCTGGATTTCGAACTCAACGTTCTGGCCTTCAGCCAGGGTCTTGAAGCCGTTACCCTGGATTGCAGAGAAGTGTACGAACACATCTTTGCTGCCGTCAGCCGGGGTGATGAAACCGAAACCTTTAGACTCGTTGAACCACTTAACTTGACCTTTAATCTTTGCCATCTTGAGTATTTCCTTTGGATTGTTTAAACCGCCCGTAGGCGTTACATAGACAAACTAGAGTCGTTACTGCTTGAGGCACTAAGATAAGGATCGGCAGAGAAGCGGTATTCAACGCTAACGTCTTTACTCAGAACTTCTTTACTGAAAATGCCACACATATACAGAACTGTACCTCGTTTTACCCAATTGCGTTATCACATACTCTGTATGCGATGGCAAGCCATTTTTAATCGTCGATCGACACGTCGCACATATTTGAAACGGTCAGTCGCAACAATAGCTTAAACAGATTAAAAGATGTTGAAGCTTTATCTGTTTTCTGCTTAGCATAGGCATGCCGCCACACTCCACGCCCCGTCTGCATTTTAACAAAATGGCTAAGTTTAGCGGCTTGAACGCGCCCGGCGGCACACTGCTTAAAACGTTAAAAATTTTGAATCTATATGAAATTTAATATTCCATATAACAATTTTAATAAATGTGAGCCGCATCAGCTTACTGCGCCCCGCGCCGGGCGGCCTGACAACACCACGGCAGCGCTGGCGCCGCTGGCCAAACGTTAGCGGCGCCTGCCCACCGCGCCCCGCCGTCAACCCTGCATAGCTATGCAGCCGTTAACTGCGGCCAACGATATCTATCCGCTCGCCGATCTTCAGCGGTTGAAAACCAGGCTGCGTAATACCCGCGGCGCTCAGCGCCTGGTGCAATTGCTGCGGCGGTTCATCCAGCGACTCATCGGCCAGTTCGAACACCCCCCAATGAATCGGGAACGCCCGCGGCGTATTCAGTTGCTGGTACAGCTGGACAGACTGCTGCGGATCCATATGCTGCGTTTGCATGAACCAACGCGGCGCGTAGGCGCCGATCGGCAATGCCACCAGATCAAATGGCCCCAGGCGCGCGCCGATCTCCGCCAGCCGGTCGGAATAACCGCTGTCGCCAGAGAAATAGAAGCGCAACGCCGGGTGGTGGATCACCCAACCGCACCACAAAGAACGGTTGCGATCCCACAGCGTGCGCATGCTCCAATGGCGTGCGGGCACCGCGTGCACGGTCAGATCGCCCAACGCCAGGCTGTCCCACCAATCCAATTCTTCAACACGCTGAAAACGATAGCGCCGAAACCAATGCTTCAGCCCCAACGGCACCACGCAGGTTGCCTGCGGGAAACGCCGGGCCAACTGGCGGATGGTGCGCCGATCCAAATGATCATAATGGTTATGGGAGATCAGTAAGACATCCACGGCGGGCAAGTCGCGTACCGCCAGCGGCGATGGCGTTTTGCGCTTCGGGCCATAAAAGCTGAGCGGCGATGCGCGAGGCGACAACACCGGGTCAATCAGCACATAGCGCCCGCCTAGGCGCAGCAATACCGAGGCATGCCCCAACCACCATACGCTATCGTTACTGCCTTGCAGATCGGCCTGCTGCCACCAACGTTGAGTAAACTGCCGGTATCCCATTTGCGGCGGCTTCGGCAAACCAAGCTTTTTGCGTTCAGCCCGCCAGCGCTGTAAGTCGCCCTCCTGGCGCTGGGTGGGCTCCAGGTTGCGAAACCCTTGCGGCGTATGATGCGCCTTGCTGGCATTGTAATAACGGTTAGTGATCTTCATAGGCGCTCTCCGGGTAACCCACAGCCATTTGCATCCAAAGGATAAGATAATTATCACAAAATGGAGCAAACTCTCTATCGCCACTGACCTTTCGCACCCTGTTGTTGTCACAGTTATGGTCATGCAGCAAGGGCCGCCAGAGCCCGTTAAGCATTTCTTAAGAACGTTATGTTTTACTTGTTTCGGTCATTCAATGAAGGGGAAATTATGGGCCGTTGTACAACACGCAAATCTTCTGCCCGCACGGGCGGCATCCGCAGCAAACTGCTGGCCCAGGTTCAATACGGCAAAATGTATCTGGCCATGAAACTGCGGCGGGCGCGTATTCCTGCGCCGCTGGTGGCACTGTTTGGCGCGATGCTAAGCATTCTGATCCTGGGGCTGCTGATAGCCAGCGTTGTCGCGATTGATATTATGACAACCCTGTTCGTGCTGTGCCGCAAACTGTTGGGCCGCGGCCACAAGGCCGGAGCCTTAATGCCACGTGGATAAAACGCCAGAGGCGCCCAGGGGCGCCTCATTGTTATTGCCGCAATCGGCGCGTTTATTTCACCGCGGCCGTTTTACCACGGCGCGTCAGCAAGAACCCGCCCCACAGCAGCAGGATCCATACCGGGATCAACAGCACTGAAATCCTAATCCCTTCGCTGTAATACATAATCACCAGAATCAGGCCAAGGAATGCCAGGCACAGATAGTTGCCAAACGGGTACCACAGCGCCTTAAAGCTTGGGATCACGCCCTGGCGGTTTTTCGCCGCGCGGAATTTCATATGCGCCAGGCAAATCATCACCCAGTTAATCACCAACGTGGAAACCACCAGCGCCATCAGCAGCTCAAACGCCTTGCCTGGCATCACATAGTTGATTAACACGCCGATAGAGGTCACCAATGCCGACAGCGCAATCGACAACACCGGCACGCCGCGTTTGTTCACCCGCGTCAGCGCTTGCGGCGCGTTGCCCTGTTTAGCCAGGCCAAACAGCATGCGGCTATTGCAGTATACGCCGCTGTTATATACCGATAACGCCGCGGTGAGCACCACTACATTAAGGATAGTTGCCACCAGGTTGCTGTTGAGTGCGTGGAAGATCAGCACGAACGGGCTGCCGCCATCCGCAACCTTACTCCACGGATACAGCGACAACAGAACCACCAGCGAACCGATGTAGAAAATCAGGATACGATACACTACCTGGTTGGTGGCCTTGGGGATGCTGGTACGCGGTTCTGCCGCTTCCGCCGCGGTGATGCCCACCATCTCCAGCCCGCCGAACGAAAACATAATCACCGCCATCGCCATGACAAGCCCGGAGATACCGTGCGGCATAAAGCCTCCCTGCTGCCACAGGTTGCGCACGCTGGCTTCCGGCCCGCCGCTGCCGCTGGCCAACAGATAGGCGCCAAAGCCGATCATCCCGACGATCGCCGCCACCTTGATAATGGCGAACCAGAACTCGGTTTCACCGTACATCCGCACATTCACTAAATTAATCAGGTTGATCAGCACAAAGAACAGCGCCGCCGAAGCCCAGGTGGGGATCTCCGGCCACCAGTACTGAACGTAAATGCCGACGGCGGTCAACTCCGCCATGCCGACCAGAATAAACATCGCCCAGTAATTCCAGCCGGAAAGAAAACCGGCGAAGTCGCCCCAGTATTTATAGGCAAAATGGCTAAACGAACCGGCAACCGGCTCTTCCACCACCATTTCGCCCAGTTGCCGCATGATCAAAAAGGCAATAAAGCCCCCTATCGCATACCCCAACAGTACCGATGGCCCCGCCATTTTGATGGTTTGCGCGATGCCGAGAAATAGCCCGGTGCCAATCGCCCCGCCAAGAGCAATAAGTTGTATATGTCTGTTTTTTAAACCGCGTTTTAGCGCGCTATCCTGAACCTGGCCGCCCATTTTATCCTCGTATGACTGAACATTCCGCGTAGTTAACGCAGAATATCGCGCGTTAGCACGTGTGAATGCGGGCGGTTTTTTAACATTTAACCCCGAAGGTAGCAAGGAGTAGCGCCCCCTGGCGGGCAAAAGGGGCGGTTTTCTGCAGAAAAGAACGAAGAAACTGGAGATGTTATCCGTGATGCGGCGTTAGCATTCAACGCCTTCGGTCTGGCGGCTTAGCAGGAAGCAAATCATTGCGGCCCGCAATGGGCTATTGCTGTCCGCCTGCCATTCGCCCTGTTGGGTGGCGATGCGCGCCAGCCAACGATCGGGGTTGCCCTGGCTGTCGGCGTTCAGGCTAATTTTGTTGGCGCAGATAATCGGCCAGGCGTCAGCGGGGTTCTTACAGTAGTCTTTACCTTTAATGCCGCCGTAGGGGTACCATTTGTCCGGGTTTTCCCCGGTGAGCAACGCAATGCTGCGGTTAACCTCAGCGTCACTTTCTTCATGCCATTTAATCATCGGCTTAATCCATCCTGTATTAGTTTGAATTACCTTACGACGCCGATACGACAGATTTATGACAGCCGCCGTGGGGCCACGGCGGCATACAGGCAAAATACGTTGCGATCAACGCTCAGGCACAAAACCTCTAAAATCCAACCCGGGGGCGGCCTCATCCGCCGAGGCGGTTTCTTCACCCGCGGTATCCTGCACCAAGCGTTTTAGCAGGGCCGTTTGTTGGCGCTGCTGCTCCGCGATTTCCTGCAGCAGACGTATCTGCTCATTTGCCCGCACGCTGGCACGGTTGACCAGGAACCACAGCCATAGCCCCAGGGCCACCGCCAGAATGCCCACCGCTAACGAAACCAGGCCCGCCGGGCCAACACCTAAATCGAACATGGACTACCCTTTCAACGGCAAAAAAAGACAGCACACATCTTAGCATTCCCCAGGGGATACCAACATCATCTGCAAAGAGAGCATAGTGCCGAACCGTCACCAGGGAATAAAACGGGTAATGGAGCAAATACCGAGCGCAAAGCTCCCATCTTCATCACAGTAGCTATCCAGCGCAAGCAGATAAAAGAACAGGCATGCTGCAAGGATGGCAATTATCATGAGGATTTTTTTCCGCAACAAAATTAGCAGCCTCATTGTTAACGTGTTAATAGGTTCTTAATGCTAACACACCCAACCTAAACAAACTTTAACGATACGTTAAATCCTATCTTTCAGACTGTTACTGTTGCCTGGCGCGGGCAGCCGTGGCTAGATCGTGCCTGCAATCGACAATAAGGAGCGAACGTGAAGAAATTACTGAAGTTGTGCGTACTGTTGGCACTGCTCTATGGGGCATTGTTGTTCTCCGGCTACGGCGTGCTCATCGGCAGCCAAAAAAACGTCGCGGGCCTAGGCCTGCAGTGCAAATACCTCAGCGCCCGTAACGTGGTGACGGCTCAATATCTCAACGGCGAGAATGGTGTGATCGGCACCCCATCCTGCCCAATGCTGAAAAAAATTGAGACAGTGGTGGACTGATCACACCACTGTTTATCTGGCGGTGTGGGTTATAGTGTCATGAACGATTGAATTTCATTTCTATCAGCGCGATGGCCTTTTCAACCGCCCGCCGGGTAACCGGATCCGCCCCCGCCGGGTTGGATGAGAAATCGACGTTTTTCAGTTGATTGGCCATCTTATCCCGCACTTCCGTCGGCGCAATAACATCAATCACATCCAGTATCTGTTTAATAACCAGTTGGCAGGCGACCAGATCAGACACCAGTTCCTGATCGTTGCTCAAAATCGTAGACATAATAATCTTCCTTCTTATTCAGCAGCGGCACAGAATAACATGCACCGCGTGATTTTACCGCCGCCTGGCCGCGCAAGCCCTGATTTTTCAGCATAAATACGCCGTAAGCACCGGGAAAAACCGCCGGACTGGTTTATACTTTACCTATCCATTGCGATATCGCATGCCACATTGATGCATAAAGAGGGAGTTTTTTATGGCAAACCACAATATCAAATCCTGGGCTAGCGTGCGGGAAACCTCCGTTGAAATCGCCGAGGCGATTTTCGAAGCCGCCGGCGATGACGAGGCATTAGCGCAGAAAATCTGGGAAGAAGGCAGCGACGAAGTGCTGGCGAAGGCATTTGCCAAAACCAACGCCAACCAGCTTTATTGGGGTGATGAAACCGTCGAACGCAAAAACGTGTAACGCACAGAAAACGAAAGCCCGGGCCATCGCCCAGGCTTTAAAGGAACCTCAACCCACACAGGGGCATATCAATCGGCCAATAATCACTGTTTTTCACCTCCCACACCTTCCGCATTATTTGCCATTATCGTAGGGGCAGCCATAAAAGCAGCAACGCCCACAATCACAACCAAAGTAATAATCACTGTCATTAACATGCGATCACCCCATCAACGCTACGTTGTTACGGCTAGCTTTTGTCTTGGCTGTTATCACTGCGGCCTGAACCACTTTAGGCGGTAGCGGGCAAATTCAGAGTACCCCTTTTTACATTAGCCTGACAACAGGTTCTCAACGCAAGGCGGCGGATGCGCGCGCGCCAGGGTGGCTCGCTGGATTTGTCTGAATTAACCGGCGCGCGGCGGCCGGTTTTTTTGTCCCCTGCCGCAAGTTGTGTATACTTCACGATCATGTAGATCTCACACAGACGCGCTGATGATTCAAGAACACCACCTCTCATTGGTCTGCGCCCTCAGCAAATGGGTTGAAACCCACCTAGGGCGAGTCATTCACCTGGAAGAACTGGCTGCGTATTCCGGTTACTCACTGTGGCACATGCAAAAACTGTTCAAGGAAGCCACCGGGATATCGCTGGGCAAATATATTCGTGAGCGCCGTTTGGCCGGGGCGGTGTATCAATTGCGCAGCAGTGATGCCTCTATCTTCGACATTGCCATGGACTTTGGTTTTGGCTCGCAGTCGCACTTTACCTATATGTTCAGAAAGCGTTTCAACATCACGCCTTATGATTTCCGCCAGGATCTCAGTGTGGATCTGCATATCGATCCGCCGTTGCATATTATCCATCAGAAAACCGCGTGAGCGCGCCTTGCCCAGGCCAACACGCGCAGCCCTTGCCCACACTGCGATAACGCATTAAAAAAAGAAAATAAACCCAACATAGGCATACTATGCATTATGGAATGACGGGTATTGGCGGGTACTCACCACGGGATGGGAAATCAAAAAGAAGGGATAATATGCGCATTTATTGCGCCAGGCCAAAGAATATAGGCCCAGCGCCGAATAAATTATTTTAAACAACCGGCTTAGTTTAGCGCCACCACCAATAAAGTAGCGATAGAAACCCAAAACGCTGCCGTTACAATAACGACGTGGGACAATCTTGCACGGTAGAGTATTTGGCTCATAACAACCTCACAGGCATCAACTAACAATGTTGGTAATTCAGTTCATGGGAAGCATTTTAATTGCCCATTCGCGTTAATTACTTGCTGGAGATCACTATTTAACCGCGCCCGCCTGACAGGATTAAAAATATGGATGCTAGATCACACTTATCCAGTATAACGCCGGTAGCATGAGTACAAATATCCTGCATCACATCACTGAAACCGGGCTTGCCAGCCCGCGGGCAGGCGCGTTCTGATGGGGAACGTGCGGCAATGCACCGCAATGGCTGCCCACAGCAACCTACCCCCCCGCTTGTTATCCTTTACTTTATTGCTTTTTATTTGCGCGAAAATCGCCACGCTATTTAGCCCCGCCCATTGCACCAATAAGGAGCAAATAGGCGAATGCGCAGTAAAATTTATTTTTCCCGCTGTGCTTAGCCAAGCGAAAGCACATATTTTAGCCAAACACTAAGTCGCCTTAAGGTAGCAATTTTGCACATCAACGCCTTCATGCGCGGTATGGGTATCTGAAAAATAAGTGATGCCGAACAGTATCGATACCACGAGCAGTACAGCAACCAGTAGCCCAATGATAGCGAGCAGTTTCGTTTCGTCGTGGAGATTGTGCTCCATGTTTTCTCCTGTGTGCATGACGTTATGTCAACCACAACGTGACTATGAGCGCCAAAATGATCAGCGAGCAGGATGCCATTGCCAGTACGGTGATGGCAAACGGAACATCCCCCAGCGCGTCACGGTCATCGGTTTCTTTTAGGGTATTGCGGGGGTTTTTCACGCAGTTTGTCTTAATTCATCACGCCAACGGCGTGTGTGTCGCAGGAGTATATCGCATCTGTCATCAAGCGAATAAAAAAACCGGTCTATGACCGGTTGGTAACGTTATGCGGGCAGAGCTTACTGCGGGATACGCAAAACCTGGCCTGGATAGATCTTGTCCGGGTGGGTTAACATTGGTTTGTTGGCTTCGAAAATTCTATTGTACTGATTCGCGTTGCCATAAACCGCTTTGGCGATGGCGCTCAGGGTATCGCCCTTTTTCACCGTGTAAAATTGGCTTTCAGCCGCGCTCTGCGCCACCGCAACATGGTCTTCAACGCCGCTGATGCCAGCCACATTGCCGACGGCCACCAGGATCTTCTCTTTCAGCTCCTGGCTGATGCCTTCGCCGGTCACCACCGCTTTACCATCGACAACCTTAACATCAACTTTATCGGTATCCGGCAGCCCACTTTTATCCAGATGCTCTTTCAGCTTGGCGCTTTGATCGGCGGCATTACCGGTAACGGTGTCCCAAAGTTTTTCGCCAGCTTCTTTGACGAAATTAAACAGTCCCATATTCACTCCTGTTGATGGTTGTGTTGTTGCCTCTATTTAAGACAGGTTAAGCTTAGCAGCACACGTGATATTTTCAATTAGCCCCGCGTGATTAAGCAGTTAGCGTATTTTTCACCTATACTCAATGGGTCGCCCCCGGGCCAGATTCGTTACGGTTTTTTCAGGAAACCGGCAAATCTTGGCGGCATTTGGCTGTGTCATAAGGAAGAAAGCGATGTACGCATTAGTGATGTTTGTATGCTATCTGGATGGCGGCTGTGCCGACATTGTGGTTGACGTACTGCGCGATGAGCGCCAATGCCTGTTCGTCATGAAAGAGCAGAACCTGCGCCATGCGGGTTGCTACCCGGTTGAAGATTGGATTGACGGCTTCTGGCTGCCCGCGAACGAATATGCCCCCTTCTAACCCCACCGACGATGTATCAGGCTCATCGCCCTCCAACTCCTCAAAAATACAGGGCCGCGCAATATGCGTAGCCCCGTCGTGATTATCTGGTCCGTTAAGACAGCGGCCGTTTAGAAACGGTAGGTCAGGCTGGCGGCCAGCACATCATCGCTATTAAGATTCAGTGGGTTGTTATCGCTCAGGCGGTTGATTTTGTAATCAACATAGGTGTACATGTTTTTGTTGAAGTAGTACGTTGCACCGATTTCAACGTACTTCACCAAATCGGCATCGCCGATGCCCTCAATGTCTTTACCTTTCGATTGTACGTATGCCAGAGACGGGCGCAGGCCATTTTCAAACTGGTACTGGGCAACAATTTCAATATCCTGGGCCTTATTGGCAAAGCCGGTGGTGCCGCGAACGTTGATAGGCGTCAGGTTGCGGGTTTCCGCATACATCGCCGCCAGATAAAGTTGGTTAGCGTCATATTTGATGGCGGTTGACCATGCCGTGGCGCTATCGCCCTGTCCATAGGCCAGCGTTTTTTGCGCGCTGGTGCGATTAGCCGCCGAATAGGCCGCAACCACGCCGATACCGGTGCCGCCGATGTCCTGGTAGCTTGCAGACAAACCATAGCCATCACCGTTCTGGCGATTCACCGGGCGGCTGGTTGCGTCGTTCTTGCCCTGGTATTGCAACGCAACGTTCAGGCCATCAACCAAACCGAAGAAGTCGCGGTTACGGTAGGTCGCCAGGCCGTTAGAACGCCCGGTCATGAAGTTATCGGTATTGCTCAGTGAGTCGCCGCCAAACTCTGGCAGCATATCGGTGTAGGATGCTGCGTCATAGACCACGCCATAGTTACGGCCATAGTCAAAGGAGCCATAATCGCTGAACTTCAGGCCGGCAAAGCCCAGGCGGGTTTTGGTGCCGGTAGTGCCTTCAGATTCTGCATGGTTGGTGGCGACGTGATATTCCCACTGCCCGTAGCCAGTCAGTTGGTTGGTGATCTGCGTTTCACCTTTAAACCCTAGGCGCACGTAACTGGTGTCGCCGTCGCTGCTGCTGTTATCGGTGAAAGTGTGTTTGGCATTGAGCCGGCCATAGAGATCGAGCTTGTTACCCTCCTTATTATAAATTTCTGTTGCGTGAGCAAAAGACGTGAGGCTACCTAGCACCGCTAAGGCTAATACACTGCGTTTCATCATTATTCATTCCTAGATCTTGAATTAATACCCGAACGTCATGCCCAACTTATATTGTTGAGCTATGATCTTGTAGTTTTTATATGCCCTGAACTTAAGGCCCAGAGACATTATCATTATGTTTCGAAAGTTAAAATAAAAAAATGCTGCCGGCGACCTGCGCAAACGGGTAGCGCAGTATCAATAAACCAGAATAATAAATCATAACGCATTGATTATTAATCAAATAAAAATCATGTCTGCATAATTACACAGCAAATTATGCAGCGAAAACGCATTGTGTTTGGTTATTTATCATTCAGAATTAAGGGGCTGGATGTATAAATTATAGTGATGGCACTATCCGGTTTACCTATAACTGCTCGTAATATACCCAAACGATAAAACGGAAAATAGCGGTAGACGTTAATCAAGCATTTAATTTAGACAGGTACGTCGGGAAGCGTGATATTACCGACGTAGAGAACATATAAGTACATATTATAGGCCGTTATTATCGGTTAAATTAAACAGAGAACGCACCGGCGGCCAGATATAAAACGCCAGATGCGATCCCTAATAGCACAAAGGCCTGTTCACAGGCTCAGAACAGCGTACTGCGTGCCATCTCGGTTAACACCAACCCGGCACGCAACCCCAGCGCCACATTCGGGTTGGGGAACAGGATCCACGCCTTGGCATGTTGCACCCGGTAGGCCTCATCAGGCTGCTCGCACACCAGCATCCCCTCGGGCAACTCGGTAAAATTGGCGGTGTCATCGCTCAAATACAGACGAAACGCTGCGCTGCGTTTAATCAACGATGTCTCAACGCGGAACACCCGTATCGGCGCCCCCTGCCGGGCTGGCAGCGGTTGGCCGCTGGCCACCGCCTGCAGCACGCGTTCAATAGCTGCAAACTGCTGCAGATCGTTTTGCCCAAACGGGCGCGCCTTGCCCAGCTCCAGCGTGCAACTGGCTGCCCCGGCATGCTCGCAGGTAAAGTGGCTGAAGGTTCCCCCCGGCTCACTGTGCAGCACCAGGCTATCCAACGCCGCCGCGTCCAGCGCCGCCAGCAGCGCAGGGCTGTAGGGCCCTGGCTGGAAAGGCAAAATGCCAAAACGTGGCAACCGTGAATCACGGATCGCGGTGTGCAAATCATAGTGAAAACGCTCAGCGCTTTCGCCGGCGAAAAAGGCCGCAATTGCCTGTTCCAACTGTTGCACCCGCACCGTTTCACCGCTGGCGGGGAACTCCTGGGCGCGCTCACCAAACATCCGGTTCATATCGCTGTGCAGATAACGCTTGCCAGCGCGCATCGCCGCGGGGTTGCCAAGCATAATCAGCATCTTCGCCGCCAGCGGCCGGCGCCCGGCCAGCAGCGCATTGACCAGGTTGTTCAACAGCTCAATGGGCGCGGTTTCATTGCCATGAATACCTGCCGACAAGACCACGGCCTGGCGATAAGCGTGCAGTGGGCAGAGCTCCAGGATCCCTTCCCCCAACCAGCGCCACCGCAGGTTTTGGTTCTGCCCTTGTTGCTGGGCGGGAGTTTCGCCCGCCAGCGTTAGGGCTAATAAATCCAGCATATGCACACCTTTGTTTAACGTTGGAATGCGTAAATCGCCCCCAGCCCCAGAATCGCCGTTAGCGCATCCAGCGCTTCCCGCCCTTCCCGCAACAACTGCGGATCGGCCAGATCCTGCTGGCTTAGGCGATCGCGATAATAGCGATCCACCCAGGCGTTCAGGGCGGCAAAAAGCCGGTCGTTCATCAGCACGCCAGGGTTCACCGCCTGCAGTTCCTGCTCCGTTAAGGCAACGCGTAAACGCAGGCAGGCCGGGCCGCCGCCGTTGCGCATGCTCTCGCGCAAATCAAACACGTTAATCTCGTCAATCGGCCCACCCGATGCGACCATTTCATTCAAATAGCCCCACACGCCGCTGTGCTGGCGAGCTTCTTCCGGCACCACAATCAGCATACGGCCATTCGGCTTGGTCAGGATCTGGCTGTTGAACAGGTAGGTCGCCACCGCATCCGCCACCGAAACCCGCTCAGTGGGGACTTCAATCGCCACCAGTTCCTGTTCCAGCGTCGCCATTTTGCGCCGTACTTCATCCAGCGCCTGCGCCGGGTGCAAAAAGGCCTGCTGATGATGAAACAGCACCTGCTGGTTACTGACGGCGATAACGTCATTATGGAACACCCCCTGATCAATCACACTGGGGTTTTGCTGGATAAACACCGTGTGGCGCTCATCCAGTTGGTGCAAGCGGCTGATGGCCTCGCTGGCCTCCCGGCTCTGGCGCGCGGGGTAACGCACCGGCGCCACTTCTCCACCGAACTCCTGGCGCCCATAGACGAACACCTGCACGCTTCGCTGGCCATAGTCGCCGCCCAGGCGGTTATGGTTGGCCGCGCCTTCATCGCCAAACAGCGCCACCTGCGGCAAAGCGGCATGGTGTGCAAAATGCTTTTCATCGCGAAAAATCGCCCGCAGCACCGCCGAGGTGGTTTTTGCCTCAATCGCCCGGTGGAATTTATTGTTCAGGTTGGCCGCGGTGAAATGCACCCGGCCATCCGCACTGTCTGCGGAAGGCGAAACCGTCGCCGCGTTAGCCGTCCACATCGGCGAGGCAGAGCTTAATGCGGATAACAGCCGTGGCGCTGTGCGCATCGCCTGTGCCAGGACGGCTTCGTCGGAACCAGCAAACCCCAGTTGGCGCAGCGTCGGAATATGCGGCCGCTCCTGCGGCGGCAACACCGCTTGCCGGAAGCCCAGATCCGCCAACGCTTTCATTTTCAGCAGCCCTTGTTTCGCCGCCAGTTTCGGGTTGGACAGGCTGTTTTGGTGCTGCACAGAGGCTTCATTGCCATATGACAACCCGGCGTAATGGTGCGTAAGCCCCACTAGCCCATCAAAATTGACTTCATATCCCGGCATTTTCTTCTCCTGCGGCGCCAGCAACTGCTGCTGCCGGCCGCCGGCTTATTTGATGGCTTTCGGGCTGGTAACCCCCAGCCCGGTGCGAACAATACAATGGCGTCTCAATCGAACGACACGCCGGGCAGCAAACTGGCCGGCAATGCCAGGCTCTCGCTTTCCAGCGAAGCCATCGGCCAGGCGCAATAATCCGCCGCGTAATACGCACTGGGGCGATGGTTGCCGGAGGCGCCCACGCCGCCGAACGGCGCGGCGCTGGAGGCCCCGGTCAACGGTTTGTTCCAGTTGACAATGCCGGCGCGCGCTTCAATCAGCAAACGCTCGAACAATGCCCGCTCCGGCGACACCAGCCCGACCGACAGGCCATAGCGCGTGTGGTTGGCAATCTGCAGCGCCTGATCAAAATCGTCGTAGCGGATAATGGTGGTCAACGGCCCGAAATACTCTTCGTCCGGCAGGTCCGGCACCCCGGTCACGTCAATGATACCGGCGCTGAGAAGCGAACTGTTGTCGGCCAATTGCCGCATCGCCAACAGCGCGTTACCGCCCAACGCCAACAGGCGCTGCTGCGCCGCCAACAGATTTTCAACCGCCGGCAGGGAGATAACGCCGCCCATAAACGGCTGGGGCTCGTCATCCCAGCGGCCAATACGCAGCCCCGCCGCCACCTGCACCAGGCGTGCAATGAAGGCATCCCCCAGTGCGCCACGCTTCACCAGAATGCGCCGGGCGCAGGTGCAGCGTTGGCCGGCGGAAATAAACGCCGACTGGATCGCCAGGTTCACCGCGGCGTCCAGATCCTGCGCCTGATCGACGATCAGCGCGTTGTTGCCGCCCATTTCCAGTGCCAGGATCTTCTCCGGTTGCCCGGCCAACTGGCGGTGCAGGTGGTAACCGGTGCCTGCGCTGCCGGTGAATAACAGGCCGTCGATGTCCGGGCTGGCAGCCAGCGCCTCGCCGGTTGCTCGCCCGCCCTGTACCAGATTAATCACGCCATCCGGCAGGCCGGCCTGTTGCCACAGTTTGAGTGTTTCCTCCGCAGTGTGCGGCGTTAACTCACTGGGCTTAAACACCACGGTATTCCCGGCCAGCAGTGCCGGGACAATATGCCCATTCGGCAAATGGCCTGGGAAATTGTACGGCCCGAACACCGCCATCACGCCGTGCGGGCGATGGCGCAACACCGCCGCGCCGTCCGGCATTGCCGTATGGCTCTCACCGGTGCGGGCCTGGTAAGCCCGCAGGGAGATGCCGACTTTACCGATCATAGCCTGAACTTCGGTCAGCGTTTCCCAACGCGGCTTGCCGGTTTCGCGGCTAATCACTTCCGCCAACGCGGATTTATGCTGTTCCAACAGTTCGGCGAAGCGTTTTACCTGCTGCTCACGCTGCTCAAAAGGCGTGCGCGCCCAGGCGGGAAATGCGCGACGAGCCGCAGCGCACGCCGCTGCGACGTCATCCGCATCCGCAGCGTTGGCCTGCCACAACCGTTGGCCGCTGACGGGATCATGTTTAGCAAATGCAGCGGCGTGGCCTGGCAGCCAGGCGCCATTAATTAACAACCCAGGGTGTGACATTACGCTTTCTCCTGTGGAATAAGGGGGAGCACTCGCACCGGCTCACCAGGCTCGATGCCGAGCATTGCCGCGGTATCCGTGCCGACCAACAGCCGATCGCCATCCCGATCGGCCCGCACCAACAGGGCGCGATAATCCTGATAGCGATCGTTGCTCACCAGATAAACCGGCGCATCGGGGCGTGCCGGCTCGGCGGCTATCGCGGTTTCCAGCCGTTGGCTGTCTTTCACCGCGCGGATCTCGTCAATCTCGGCTTCGAGCGTCGGCCCGCCGTCGAAAATATCCACATAGCCCTGATAGCGCAGCCCTTCCGTCTCCAGTAAGCGGCGGGCCGGCGCCGTATGCGGGTGCACCTGCCCCACCGCTTTTTGCGCGTCCTCGGCCAGGAAATCCAGATACAGCGGGTGCTTTGGCATCAGTTCGGCGATAAACGCCTTTTGCCCGGTGCCGCTCAGGTAGTCGGCCTGGGCGAATTCAATCGAGAAGAAATGGCGGCCCATGCTTTCCCAAAACGGCGAACGGCCGCTTTCATCGGAAAAGCCGCGCATCTCGGCGATCACTTTCTGTGAAAAATGCTCGCGAAAGGCGGCCATAAACATAAAGCGCACTTTAGAGAGCAGCTTGCCGTTGCTGCCGTGGCGATAGCCTGGATCGAGAAACAGCGTGCACAGCTCCGAATGGCCGGTATGGTCGTTGCTTAAAAACAGCGTCGGCACCGATTTATAGACGCCTAACTGCTTTGAGGCATGCACTTGGGTGCCCACCCGGAAGCTGTACCAGGGCTCGGTCAGCCCCACCGCCACTTCAAGGGCGCTAATCCCCACCACTCGCTGACATTCGGTATCTTCCAGCACGAACAGGTAGCACTGCTCCGCGCGTGGAAGTTCGCCTTGCCAGGTTTGCAGCGCCCGTTCGATGCGCGCCGACAGGGTTTCTTCATCTTGCGGCAAGGAAGTCAGGCCAACGCCGCCTTTACCGGCCAGCGCCAGCAAATCGGTTAAATCCCGGCGTTCGACTGGGCGAATAATCATCATAATGCGACCCTCAACTTACATGCGGCCGCCCTGCTGGGCACGGCCGCGTTTTCATCAACAAAGGCGTGCCACAGCACGGGCAAAACGCGCTAAACCTTCAACCACATCCTGCTGCGGAATAATCAGCGAAGGGGTAAAGCGCACTACATTCGGGCCGGCTATCAGCGCAATCACCCCTTCTTCATTAGCCAGCCGGGTGAGCTGTTTTGCCTTGCCTGCAAACGCCGGGGCCAGTTCGCAGCCAATCAGCAGCCCTTTACCGCGGATCTCGGCAAAAATGCCGTATTGCTCATTAATGGCATTCAGCCCGGTGGTGAACCATTCATGGCGTTGTTTTACGCCGTCCAGCACCTGAGGGGTATTGATGATGGAAAACACCGTGCCCGCCACCGCCGTTGCCAACGGGTTGCCGCCGTAGGTGGTGCCGTGGCTGCCCACGCCAAAGGTGGGCGCCAGTTTGTTGGTGGTCAGCATCGCGCCAATCGGGAAGCCGGCGCCGAGCGCTTTAGCGGTTGTCAGCACGTCCGGCACCACGCCGTAATGCATGTAGGCATACAAATCGCCGGTGCGGCCGACGCCCGTTTGCACTTCATCAAAAATCAACAACGCGCCATGGCGATCGCACAGCTCGCGCAGGCCCTGCAGGAAGGCCGGATCCGCCGGCAGCACGCCGCCCTCGCCCTGGATCGGCTCGACGATCACCGCACAAGTCTGATCGCCGATCGTTTCGGCCGCCGCCGCCAGATCGTTAAACGGTGCGTGGGTGATGCCGCCGGGCAGCGGCGCGAAGTCCTGCGAATATTTAGGCTGCCCGCCGACAGAAACGGTAAACAGCGTGCGGCCATGAAACGCATTGTTAAAAGCGACGATTTGGTTTTTCGCCGTGTTGCCCTGTTCCAGTGCATACTTGCGCGCCAGCTTCAATGCGGCTTCGTTAGCTTCCGCACCGGAGTTACAAAAAAAGACTTTGTCGGCGAACGTGGCGTCGATCAGTTTTTTTGCCAGGCGCAGCACCGGCTCATTGGTGTAGCCATTGCCCAAATGCCAGAGTTTCCCCGCCTGTTCAGCCAATGCCGCCGTGACGGCCGGGTGAGCATGCCCCAGCGCATTGACCGCGATACCGCCGGCAAAATCAATATAGGATTTACCCTGCTGATCCCAAAGTTGCGATCCTTCCCCGCGCACCAGGATAAAATCGGCAGGCGCATAAACCGGCACCATCCAGTCGTCAAAAGACTGGCGGGTAACTGCAATTGGCTGTTCCATTCGTGACCTCACATCTTAGAAATGCTGAATTTGATCGTACGCGCCGGCGCCATAGCGGATATTGTGCGATAAAACAAAAATATCCCGCGGCAGGCTTTCTTTCATCGTGGCGATAATTCGCCTCATCGCCGGAAATTGCGTGCAAAATCATCATAAAAAAATGGTGTATAGCCCTATATTTCACTATAAACAGGTAATAATGCAGACAAATATCAAGGCGTGCATAACAACACTTATTAATTGATAAAGAGTGTAGAGCAGCTATCGTGCCAGAATGGCAAAAAACGCCAATTTCTTAAATTTTTCCTTTAAAACAACAAGTTATAATGAATAATTATGCATTTTTTATGCATTCGTACTGAATAATCGTAAAAATAAGCCGGAGAATCATCACTGCCACCAAAAAACTATTCAATCAGCAAAAAACGTATTTTTTCGCGGTTGCAGTATTGAAAGAATTTCCCAGCGCTGTTCAACAACGGCGCAGCAAACCATTTTGGTGCAGCAATGCACCAAAATAGCGCAATGCAATCGCACCATTCAGGGGCAAAACGGGAAACACGGCAGAAAGGTAGGCCATCGGCCCCGCCAGGCGACGGGGCCGATGATTTAGCGGCGGTTACGCACCAGTTGATAACGGCGGGTGAGGTATTCCACCGGCGCACTCCAGATATGCACCAGGCGGCAGAAAGGGAACAGGATAAACAGCGTCATCCCCAGCACCATGTGGATCTTGAAAACCAGCGCCACGCCATCCAAATGCTGCGCCGCCCCCGCCTGGAAGGTCACCACCGCCTGGGCCCAGGCGACCAGCTTGAGCATCTCGCTACCGTCCATGTGCTGGGCAGAAAACGGAATCGTCAACAGGCCAAACGCCACCTGCACCACCAGCAACGTCAGAATAAGGATATCGCCCACGCTGCTGGTGGCCCGCACGCGCGGATTGGTCAGCCGGCGTTTTAGCAGCATCACGCCGCCAATCAGCATCATCACCCCACAGGCGCCGCCACCGATCATCGCCAGTTTTTGCTTCACGGCAATCGGCAAGAAGGCTTCATACATCCAGTGCGGCGTCAGCATGCCGAAAAAGTGCCCGGTGAAGATGCCGATAATGCCGATATGGAACAGGTTAGAGGCCAACCGCATCCCTTTCTTGTCCAGCATTTGGCTGGAGCCGGCGCGCCAGCTGTACTGGCCGTAGTCATAGCGCAGCCAACTGCCGATCAGGAACACCGCCCCCGCCAGATACGGGTAAATATCAAAGAAGAAAAGATTTAAAAATTGCATATTAGCCCCCTTTTCTACCCGGCATGGCCTGCGCCACGTCCAGATACTGTGGCGCCACTGCGTGCGCATGGCGGCGTTGATGCGCCGCCTGCTGGGCAGATGCGCACCCTTGTTCCCCAAGGAACTTGACCTGTTCCTCTTCCCACACCGCGTCCAGCGCCTGCGGCGTATCATCGCGGGCTTCAGCGGCCACTTGCTGCTGCAACGCTGCGGCTTGTATGCCGCTGCCGGACAGCGCCAGCAGGATATCGAACAGCACGCTGTAGGCGCTCTGGCGGTTGTTGAGCCGCTCGCCCAGCAGCGCCAGAATGGGCGCCACGTCCTGTAGCCCACTGCGCGCCTGCGCCGGGCTGCCGCTGGCCAGATATTCCAGGTACATCGGTAAAAAGTCCGGCAGTTCACGGCTGTCGATTTCCAACCCGGCCCGGCGATACTGGGCCATCAGATCGACCATCGCCTGACCGCGATCGCGGGATTCCCCGTGCACGTGTTCAAACAGCAGCAGTGAGGTGGCGCGCCCACGATCGAACAGTTCGCAGTATTCCGCCTGCACGTCCAATAGCGGGCGGGCGCAAAAGCACTGGATAAAGCCCCTCAGTTGCGTGCGATGGTGCGGCTCCAGTTCAGCGGCGCTTTCCAGTGCCGCGATCAACGCCGACTGGTGCGCGAACAGCTCCGGATCCGGATAATCCAACAGGCGTGCTATCACGCGCAGGGCCATCATGATACGTCCTCCCGGCGCGGCGTTTTCGCCGTCACGTCGATGGCATCAATCCGGCGGCTGTTAAACAGGTTGAATTTACTGTCGCTGCCGTGGCACCCATCGCCAAAGCTAAAACCGCAGCCTTTGCTTTCCGGGAAGGCCTCGCGCGCCAGTTCGCGGTGGCTGGAAGGGATCACGAAACGGTCTTCATAGTTCGCGATCGCCAGGTAGCGGTACATTTCCTGCGCCTGGGCTTCGGTTAGCCCCACCTGTTCCAGCGCGCGGGTATCCACCTGCCCGTCAACGCTCTCGGCACGTTTGTAATGGCGCATCGCCAGCATGCGTTTCAATGCCAGCAGCACCGGCTCCGGGTCGCCTGCGGTTAGCAGGTTGGCCAGATACTGCACCGGAATACGCAGGCTTTCGACATCCGGCAATACCCCGCTGTGCGCCAGCGCGCCGGCATCCGCAGCGGACTGGATCGGCGACAGTGGCGGCACATACCACACCATCGGCAGGGTGCGGTATTCCGGGTGCAGCGGCAGCGCCAGCTTCCAGTCGACCGCCATTTTGTACACCGGCGACTGTTGCGCTGCGTCGATCACCCCTTGCGGCACCCCATCTTGCAGCGCCTGGGCGATGACCGCCGGATCGTTGGGATCCAAAAAGATATCCAGTTGGCTGCGATACAGATCCTGAGCGTTTTCCGCCAGCGCGGCCTGCTCGATGCGATCGGCGTCGTACAACAGCACGCCCAGGTAGCGGATGCGCCCCACGCAGGTTTCCGAACATACCGTCGGCTGGCCGGATTCAATGCGCGGGTAACAGAAGATGCACTTCTCGGATTTGCCGCTTTTCCAGTTGAAGTAGATTTTTTTGTAGGGGCAACCGGTCAGGCACATACGCCAGCCACGGCATTTATCCTGATCGATCAGCACAATGCCGTCTTCACCGCGTTTATAAATGGCGCCGCTGGGGCAGGTCGCCACGCACGCCGGGTTAAGGCAGTGCTCGCACAGGCGCGGCAGATACAGCATGAAGGTATTTTCGAACTGGCCGTACATCGCTTTTTGCATGCGATCGAAGTTTTTATCTTTGGCGCGCTTTTCAAACTCGCCACCGAGGATCTCCTCCCAGTTCGGCCCATTTTCGATCTTGTTCATTCGCTTGCCAGTGATCAGCGAACGCGGGCGGGCGATAGGCTGGTGTTTACCCTGCGGCGCCGCCTGCAGATTTTGGTAATCGTAATCGAACGGCTCATAGTAATCGTCCAACGCCGGCACGTCCGGGTTGGCGAAAATATTGGACAGTAGGCTGACGCGGTTGCCCATGCGCGGCTCCAGCTTACCGTTGATTTTACGGATCCAGCCGCCCTTCCACTTTTCCTGATCTTCCCAGGCCTGCGGGTAGCCGACGCCGGGCTTGCTTTCCACGTTGTTGAACCAGGCGTATTCCATCCCTTCGCGGCTGGTCCAGACGTTCTTGCAGGTGACCGAGCAGGTATGGCAGCCAATACATTTATCCAGGTTCAGCACCATGCCAATTTGAGAACGAATTTTCATTTGGCTTTCTCCTGTTGGCTGCCCTGCACGCTGTCGTTGCCCTCGCCGTCCAGCCAGTCAATACGGTTCATCTTGCGCACCACCACAAACTCATCCCGGTTGGAACCTACGGTGCCGTAGTAGTTAAAGCCATAGGCCAGTTGGGCGTAGCCGCCGATCATATGGGTCGGTTTCGGGCTGATGCGGGTAACGGAGTTGTGGATCCCCCCGCGCTGGCTGGTAATTTCCGAGCCGGGGATATTCATGATGCGCTCTTGCGCGTGGTACATCATGGTCATCCCTGAAGGGATACGCTGGCTGACGACCGCGCGCGCCGTCAGTGCGCCGTTGGCGTTGAAAGCTTCGATCCAATCATTGTCGACAATGCCCAGGGACTTGGCGTCGTCTTCGCTCAGCCAGATAATCGGCCCGCCGCGCGCCAGAGTCAGCATCAGCAAGTTATCGCTATAGGTGGAGTGGATCCCCCATTTCTGGTGCGGCGTCAGGAAGTTGAGCGCTTTTTCCGGGTTGCCGTTGGGCTTTAGGTTCAGCAACGGCTGTGCGGCCCGGGTGTCGATCGGCGGGCGATAGGCCAACAAGCTCTCACCGAACGCCCGCATCCATTCATGATCCTGATAAAGTTGCTGACGGCCGCTCAGGGTGCGCCAGGGGATCAGCTCGTGCACGTTGGTATAGCAGGCGTTGTACGAGACGTGTTCATCTTCCAGGCCGGACCAGGTGGGGCTGGAGATAATCTTGCGCGGTTGTGCCTGAATATCGCGAAAACGGATTTTCTCGTCTTCCTTGTTCAGTGCCAGGTGGGTGTGATCGCGCCCGGTCAAATTGCTGAGCGCCTGCCAGGCCTTCACCGCCACCTGGCCGTTGGTTTCCGGTGCCAGTGACAGGATCACTTCTGCCGCATCTATCGCGCTTTCGATCTTTGGCCGGCCGGCCGCCGGGCCGCGGGTTTTCACATAGTTGAGTTTTTTCAGAAAGTCGACTTCATGCTGGGTGTTCCAGCCGATGCCCTTGCCGCCGTTGCCCAGCTTATCCAGCAGCGGCCCCAGCGCAGTAAAGCGTTCATAGGTCGCCGGGTAGTCACGCTCCACCAGCATGATGTGCGGCGCGGTTTGGCCTGGGATCAGATCGCATTCGCCCCGTTTCCAGTCCTGCACGCCGAACGGCTGCGCCATTTCAGCGGCGGAGTCATGCTGGATCGGCAGCGTCACCACATCGGTTTCCTGCCCCAGATGGCCAACGCACACTTCAGAGAACTTGCGGGCGATGCCTTTATAAATTTCCCAGTCGCTCTTGGATTCCCAGGCAGGATCCACCGCCGCCGACAGCGGGTGGATAAACGGATGCATGTCCGAGGTGTTCATATCGTCTTTTTCGTACCAGGTGGCGGTCGGCAAGACGATATCCGAATACAGACAGGTGCTGGACATGCGGAAATCCAACGTGACCACCAGATCCAGCTTGCCTTCACCGCCCTGATCCCGCCACTCCACTTCCTGCGGTTTAACACCGCCCTGCTGCCCCAGATCTTTGCCCTGGATGCCGTGTTCGGTGCCCAGCAGGTATTTGAGCATGTATTCATGCCCCTTGCCGGACGATCCCAACAGGTTGGAACGCCAAACGAACAGGTTACGTGGGAAGTTCTGCGGATTATCCGGCTGTTCAGCGGCGAAGCGCAGTGTACCTTGCTTCAGGCTGGCAACGGTGTAATCCACCGGCGTTTGGCCGGCCGCCGCGGCCTGGGCGGCAATACGCAGCGGGTTGGTGCCCAACTGTGGCGCGGAAGGCAGCCAGCCCATGCGTTCGGCGCGCACGTTGAGATCGATCAGGCTGCAGTTGAAACGGCTTTTGTCCGCCAGCGGCGACAGCAGTTCCTGCGGGCCGACGGTTTCATAGCGCCACTGGCTGGAATGATTATAGAAAAACGAGGTGCTGTTCATATGGCGCGGCGGGCGCTGCCAATCCAGCCCGAACGCCAGCGGCAGCCAACCGGTTTGCGGGCGCAGCTTCTCCTGGCCGACGTAATGCGCCCAGCCGCCACCGCTTTGTCCCACGCAACCGCAGAAGATCAGCATATTGATCAACCCGCGGTAGGTCATATCCATGTGGTACCAGTGGTTGATGCCGGCGCCGACGATAATCATCGAGCGGCCACGGGTTTTCTCGGCATTTTCGGCAAATTCGCGCGCAATACGGGTAATATTGTGGCGCGATACGCCGGTGATTTGCTCCGCCCAGGCCGGCGTATAGGCCTTCACCTGGTCATAATCGGTGGCGCAGTTGGCATCGTTCAGGCCGCGATCCAAGCCATAGTTGGCCAGGGTGAGATCGTAAACGCTGGCGACCCGTGCTTCGCTGCCGTCCGCCAACCGCAGGCGTTTTATCGGCAGTTTGTGCAACAGGATCTCATCAAGCGCCACGCTGTTGAAATGTTCGCTTTGCGCGCCGCCAAAGTAGGAGAAACCGACGTCGACAACCTCATCGTGCGCGCCGAGCAGGCTAAGCTGCAGCGCTATCTCACGCTGCTGGCCACCTTCGCGCTGTTCCAGGTTCCACTTGCCCTTTTCGCCCCAGCGAAAACCGATCGCCCCTTGCGGCGCGACCAGTTCACCGCTTAGGCTGTCGATAGCGACGGTTTTCCATTGCGGGTTATTTTCCTGCTCCAGAGCGCCCACCAGATCGCTGGCGCGCAGCATGCGGCCGGCGGCGTAGTAACCGCCCTCGCGCGTTTCCAGCAAAACCAACATCGGCATGTCGGTGTAACGGCGCACATAATCGCGGAAATAGCTCACCTCGCGATCGAGATGGAATTCCCTGAGCATCACATGGCCCATCGCCAATGCCATCGCACTGTCGGTGCCCTGCTTCGGGCTTAGCCACTGATCGCACAGCTTGGCGATTTCTGCGTAGTCCGGCGTGACGGCCACTGTCTTGGTGCCTTTGTAGCGGACTTCGGTGAAGAAGTGCGCGTCGGGGGTGCGCGTCTGCGGCACGTTAGATCCCCAGGCGATGATATACGAGGAATTGTACCAGTCTGCAGATTCGGGCACGTCGGTCTGCTCGCCCCAGGTCATGGGCGAAGCCGGCGGCAAGTCGCAATACCAGTCGTAGAAACTCAGGCAAACGCCGCCAATCAGCGACAGATAACGCGCGCCGGCGGCATAAGAGACCATCGACATCGCCGGGATGGGGGAAAAACCAATAATGCGATCCGGGCCATAGGTTTTGGCGGTATAAACGTTGGCGGCGGCGATCAGCTCATTCGCTTCCTGCCAGTCGGCGCGCACAAAGCCACCGCGGCCGCGCGCACTTTTATAGCTGGCGGCCTTTTGCGGATCGCTGACGATGGAGGCCCATGCGTCAACCGGATCGCTGTGGCGGGCCTTGGCCTCGCGCCACAGTTCAACCAGGCGTTTGCGCATCAGCGGATATTTCAGGCGGTTGGCGCTGTAAAGATACCAGGAGTAGCTGGCGCCGCGCGGGCAGCCGCGCGGTTCATGATTCGGCAAATCGGGGCGGGTACGGGGATAATCGGTCTGTTGGGTTTCCCAGGTCACCAGGCCGTTTTTGACATAGATTTTCCAACTGCATGAGCCGGTGCAATTGACGCCGTGGGTAGAACGCACCACTTTATCGTGTTGCCAGCGGCTACGGTAACCGTCTTCCCAGTCGCGGTTGGTGTTCAGCGTCTGGCCGTGCTCGCCAGAGAACGGCTCGGCCAATTGTTTAAAATAGCGAAACCGGTCTAAAAATTTACTCATCCGGGCCTCTCCTGACTGTTTTTATCGTTATGGGTTTACCCAATGGCTTTCAACGGAGCATGAAAGACACGGGTATAAACATTGCTCGATCTGGCGCCCAGCCTACTGACGGGCTGGCGCAGGCCAGTTGATTGCGATCAAGGGAAGCAGGCGCGTTAAGCGACGAATCTGGCGCAAATACCACCAAAGAATAACCTGGTGGTATTTGTTTAATCTGTTGATAATTCGGGAGTAATTATTGATTATCGGCAAGAGGAACGGCGGGGAACACGGCGTGGGATATTTAGGGGTAGCGTGCGGGGTGCACGCTAATCAGAGTCTTGAGTTGGGCGCCATCGGTGTAAAATTCGGCGCGCTGAAGGTTAGCGATGCGGAGGCTTTATATAACCGCCTTGCGGTTAGCATTGGCGTTGCCCACCCCATACATTTCCGGCGTAACAAAGTCTGTTTCGCTCATGGTCTGCTCCTTATCGTTTTAAGCACCGTCCATTTCATGGCCAATCCACTCACCGCTTTCGCGATTGATGTGGTTTAAGTAGCGCTCATATTGCTCTTCGCCATAAAACACATTCAACAACGGCGTGTGGTACAGAGACTCCCACATCTGCCCAAGCAATATCGGCCGCCGCGGCACATAGATGTTTTCAATCAGGTTATAACCGGTTGCCATCAACATCAGGAAAAGGAAAAAGTAATTGAAGCGGCCGCGAATAAATGAAGCAGGGTAGGAAATATAATAAAAAAGCAAAAAAATCGATGCGGCACTGGCGTAACGGCTGGCCGCCTGAAGTGAACTGGAAGAGAGGAAGATAAATACCACCAGCCACGCGGCATAATTCCTAATATCGCCAGGTTGGTTACGCATAGGGTAAGCCAAAAGATATACGCCAAGAAATAACGACGGGAATAAGACAATCAGGAAGTTAATCATCCCATTCGCATTGCCACTGGTAAGATATTCACTGGCATATAAACCCGAAGTGTACACGCTGGAATAGCTATCAATACCGGAGATAGTAATATGCGACAAGATAAATGGCAGCGCATATTTGGCGTTCAAGAACGCCAACGCGCTAAAAACCACCGTGAGTAAGCGGTTCAGTAAAAAGAACCGGCTGCAGAGAAATACGCCGAGCAACAGCATGCTGGAAAAGTGCGTCAACATGGCGAATAGCAGAAGAAATACGGCCAGATGCAGGTGCTTCCGTTCACAAAGCATGACCATGGCAAGGGTCATAATCGCGATGGAAAAGCCAAATCGCAGCCCCATGGCAATGATAAAGGGGTTGATCAAGAACAGCACCGCCAGGTGCAACAACACAAACTGACGCGGCGAAAAAACCTTTCCGCTGCCCAGCAACACCATGTTCAGCGCGTTCAGGTAAGCATACACCCCCAGTGCGGCATACAGTGCCGGGATAATATAAAATGGCACACCGAGGGTTTTAAAAAGATAAATATTGGCATGCAAAATCAAATCCACTTTACCCAGCATAATGTCGCTCAAATGGGTGGCAGAGTTGATCGATTCATAAACAGAATAATGACGATAAAGATCGGACAACGGTGGTATTTTAAGGAAAAGGAAAAAATAGCAAACCGCAATAAGGAAATAGGCAGATGAATTCCGATTGCCTGAACGTAACGTGGCAATGCTGTGTAATAAAGCCAATAGCGGCATGATCAGCAACAATACGCTGCCGATCACTGCCGAGCGTTCAACACGCATAAATATCCTCTAAATTAATCTTCTCTATCGGCTTGATGGCACCGCGGCCATCAAGACAAAGAAACAGAATTTACCCTGGCACGGCGGCGCCAAACGAAGGGGTTCAGTCAGAAAGGCAGGCCCTTGAAAAAGGCGTTGCGGAGAATATTTTTGACATAAACCCCAGCCGCAGAACCGCTGTTGATGTAAATAATCCCCTTCATCCCATGCAATATGCCGCTAATACGGCTGTGGTTATCGGTCAGAATTCGCGAACGGATACAGGTATGGCGCAACTGCATGATCTTGCGCGCCTGCGGCGAAATCATCGGCATCAGGCGGCGTTCAAAGCACATCTTGTGCTGGTAACCCACAATGCCTTTCGCGCTATAGGTAATACGTTCGCCATCGTGATCGTTATGTACCGCCAGGCGCTCGTGCAATACCCCAATGTGCACGCCAGCCGCCAATAAACGATACAGAAAGATATGGTCCTGGTAGCGTGGGGTATTAAAAAAACCACGCACCCGGATCGCCGTCTCTCTACGCAACATAATCATCGGGGTATAAGCGACGCCGGCCAACATAAAGTCCTGCAGTCCCTGGCAGCGCGCCCGGTAGTAATGTTCAGCATTGATCTGCCCGTCTTTGAGAATGTCCATATCGCACAGGCTGACGTCGTAACAGCCCGTCTGCATAAAGGCCAACTGGCGGGCAATTTTCTGCGGATGATAGTAATCGTCATCATCCAGGAAGGTAATGTACTCCCCCGTCGCACGCAGAATACCGCTATTGCGTGCGCGTGCACCGCCGCCGTTGCGGCGGCGTGGATAATAGATTATTTTCCCCTGCCCGATATAAGGCGCCAGGCGCTGGCGGGTGGCCTTGCGCTGCGGCTCACTCGGCGGGTTGTCATCCACCACAATCACTTCCACCTGCGCATGGGTTTGTGCCAGGACGCTATCAATGGCGCGGATCAGTAATTCACTGCGGCCATAGGTGGGTATAATCACACTAACTTTGGTACTCATCTTTTCATCCGCAATCATCATTTTGTTCGTGCCTTCCCCAACGCTGTTCGCTGCCGCTTATCCGCCACGGTTATACAAGCGGGCCAACAGGTAATAGGCCAACGGGCTACGATAGAACAACCGGTTTTTCCGGCTCAGCAACCGCTGTTCTTCCGCGCGCAGGCGCGCGTATTGGCGCCTTAACAACGCTGTTTCACGCAGTGCGGCGGGCAGGCCACAAAAATCCAACCCAACCAGTAGGCGGGCTTTTAGCGTAGTAACAAACAGGATGGAATACAGATGATTGCCAGGCGCTTTACGCCGGCCAATATTTGCCTGGCCCAGCGCATAGTCCAGATCGTCCAAATCACGCCGTTTCGGCGCGCGGGTAATGCCCGCAGGATTCACGCGATACCCCACCAGCGGCGTACTGCAAGCGACGATGCTGCGCGCCTTCAGGTAGAGTTGCGGTATCAATTGAATATCTTCGAAGTTGCGCCCGGCAGGGAAAAGCGCGCCGTCAAACAACGTCGCACGATAAATACGCGCCCAGGCGTACCACATGCTGCGATTAAAACTCTCCTGCAACAACGCCTGGTGCCCCGTGCTGTCTGGCGGTTTCACATCGCCAGGCACAATGTGCATGATGTTTCCCGCTCTCGCGTCTCCTGCAGTGGAAAATCGCCTGGCGTTGAACGCCACAATTTCCGCCTGCGGGTTTTCCGCCAGTAACTGCCCAAGCGTAGTGAAATAATCCGGCAGCAGCAGATCGTCCGAATCAAGGAAACCAATGTAGCGCCCGGTCGCGTGGGCAATCCCGGTATTCCGTGCCGCACTCAATCCCTGATTAGTTTGGCGCAGCATAACGACCTGCCCCTGCCGCTGCGGATAACGCGCCAGAACCCGTTTGGCGATCGCCATCGAATCATCGGGGCTGCCATCATCAACGATAATCACCTCCGCCCAGGCCGGCAATAAGGCGAGCACCGAGTGAAGGCAGGCTTCAATATAATCCGCGACCTTATAAACGGGGATGATGAGACTAAGAGTCATCGTGTTCACTGGCGATCCTTTTCCGTTATTTGACGTTGTACCCACAACGCCATACTGCCCATCGACGGCAACGCTAATTCCGCGCCCTGTGGTTCCTGCCATTGCCAACCGGCCGGCAGCGCAAAACGCACGGACATCGGCCGGTAATAGGGATTAACCACCAGCACCAGCCCGCGGCCACCGTCGATAAACAGCCGGGCCGGAATGGCCGTGTTATTGCCATGCAGCAGCAGGCTTTCGCCCGAGAGCAAATAAGGGGTAAAACTGACGATCTCCTGTGCAACCTTGGCCACGTTCTGCCAAATGCCGTCAAACTCTTGCTGCCGGAACGTTCCCCGGTTGCGCTTGTAAAACAGATCGGTATAGGAATAAAAAAGTATCCCTTTCGCGCCGCCAATCAGCCCCAGCCAGGCCTGATTCCGCATCTCGGCCTCACTGGGTTGATGCGGTTTTCGCCCGGGGCTATACGCCGCGTGATCCATGATCTGGGTGACAATCCACGCCCCCTTGGCTTGCCGAGAAGCCGTTTTGGTCAGGCGTGCATACAGCAACGTACGGGTGAGATCGTTATCTTTCCCTATTGGATAAGGATCGCTGGCCAACACATCCGAACTGTTGAAATAGTGGTCCAACGCGCCGGCCCGATCCACGACCTGAAACGTCAAATGATCGGGATCGCGCTGTTTGATCTGCAGATGCTTGGCTTCAATCTGCGGCACATATTCCGGCCCCAATTCATCGTTGATATACCAGGCCAGCAGATTAGGCTGGTGTTTGAGTTTCTCGACATACGCAGCGGTCAGCGCCCGATAACTCAGACGGGTTTCCGGCGCGAACTGCGTGCCGGCATAAAAATCCTTCACGGAATAAATGACCTGTAAATCATGTTGCTGCGTCTTGCGGAAATAGCCGGCGGGATCCTTGCTCACACCGTAGTCATAATCCAGTAGCGTGTTAAAACCCGCCGCACGAATACGTGTCAGATGTTCATCGGTCGCCATGCCGGCATACATATAGATCCCAAGCGGGAAAAAACGCTTACCGTCTTTTAGGGTATATCCCTGTGCATCCAATGCGACTTTCGGCAGCCGATTGCTGATGCTGATCGGCATCACGCTGGAGCGGCTAAGCTGCGAGTCTTGCGCAGTCACCTGCTGTTGCAGCCGATATTCACCGGCCGAAAGCGTTGCCGGCAGCGCAAACACCACCGGCTGTTCCCCTTCTATATGGTAATGCCGGCGGTCATGTTTAACCGCCTCACTGCGGCTATCCAGCAATGTGCTATCCACCTGCACCAGTTGTTTGTCCGGCACGAAAACGGTACTCAGCGCCATCGCGTCGTCTGCCCGCACCTGATAAAGCACCGGCGCGGTGGGTTGCATGCATGCATAGACATCATCAAATTCTGCACGCCCTGTGGTGCCCCGGCGAAAGTAGACGCCGAGCGTCACTTCCGCCGCCCGTGTTGGTACCAAAAAACGGCCCGCGACAAGCCGCCAATCACCGGTGCCGACCACGCCCTGCGGATGGCTTCCTGCCAAATAGCGCCCATCCGCATCGTAGCTTTCAATGAAAATGCCCGCCCCCCGATCGTCGGCGTGCCCCTGTAAATCAGCGCCATTCACCCAAACGCCAAAATCGAGCGCCTGCCCAGGCTTAATGCGCAATTGTTGGGTCATCGTGTGGTAACGTTCGGCATCGCTATTCTGATAGCGCAGGCTGGCCTGCCCAGTGCGGCCGCCGGTGATAATTTCACCGGCTGATAGCGCCCAACCTTGCTCCCCTAGCTCAAACCCGCCGTTTTCGATCAGGTTATCCGCACAGCCGGCCGCGCACGCCTGCCCTGCCAGCCATACGCTGGCCGACAGGCAAGCACCTGATAATATTGAATACCTCATTGCCTTTTCATCGCCGCGTTGTACAGATAGGAACAAAACAGATAGCAGGATTTTTGGTAGGAGAAGCCTAAATGGCGGCGATAAATTTGCCATTGCCAGTCCGCCGCTTTGATTTTGTTGCCAGACAACGACTGGGCGGAAAGGCGATAAAACGCTAATGGTTCGGGCACGCAGTAGGCAAGGCGATTGCGTGCCTTTTCCATCACGGACAGCCACATCACATAATCTTCGTGCCCCACCTTGCGCTGGAATATCTTACCGGTACGATGCCGGTTATAGATCCCGGTCAGGTTGCCGATCCAATTGCTTTTTAACATATCGCGATAGGCGATGATCTCCTGGCCGCCGCGGTAGTGCTTAATTTGCTGTGGATCCTGTTCAAACGTGTAGTAATGCGAACACACGACATCGTAACGGCCGGTCTGCAAAATACCGACCTGGCGCGCCAACTTATTCTTGTGCCAGATATCGTCGCTGTCGCAAAAGGCGATATAGCCGCCGCGCGCCGCCTCAATCGCGATATTCCGCGTTTCGGCGACGCCTTGATTGGTATCGTTGCGAATATAAGTCAGCCGATCGTGAATAAACGGCTTGATCACTTCCGCGGTATTGTCGGTGGAGGCATCGTCGATCACATACAAATGATAATCCTGGTAGGTCTGCGCCAATACGCCCAGGATCGACTGTTTGATAAAGCTGGCCGCATTGTATGCCGGCATGATAACTGACACGCTTTCCATATTAACCTCACGCAATTAACTGCTGCCATTGGGGATAAATACGTTCGGGGATAAACCGCTCGGCTTTTTCCAGCGAACGTTGGGAAAAGCGGCGCCGTAGAGCGGCATCCGCCATCAATGCCAAAACGTGTTGGCCGAAGGCCTGAACATCGCCGTTGGCAATCAAATAACCGTTACTGCCGTGGTCGATCAGTTCGGCAGGCCCGGTCTGACAGTCAAAGGCGATCAGCGGCAAACCAAAACTCATCGCTTCAATCAGTACCATCGGCAAGCCTTCATAACGGGAGGTCATCAGTAGCATGGCGGCCTGGCGATAATGGCTGGCGATATCGGCCGTTGCCGGCAACAGTTTGATCTGCTGCGCCAAACCCAATGTATTGATTTGCTGTTGCAGCGCCAGACGTTCCGGCCCGTCGCCGACGATATGCAATTGCCAGCCCTGCGCCTGCGGCACAATGCGCTGCCAGGCAGAGATCAGGCGATCAAATCCCTTTTGCCGGCATAAGCGCCCGACCGCCAACGCAATGGGCTGGCGCAGCGCCGGTGAGACGGGTTGAATGGGAAACGGAGAAACGTTTTCAATCACCAGGCATTTCTGAGCGGGTACCCAGCGGCGGATGTTCAGCAAATCCTTTTGTGTCAATAACACGGTGCGATCGCTGAGGCGGTAGATAAATATCTTGAGCCATTTCATCAACCATGGGTATTGATGGAAGCTGATGTGTTCACTGAGCAACAGGCGGCTTTGCGGGCACAGCAAGCGCAGATAAGGCGCCATAATGACCGAAAGTTTGCCCATCGAAACGGTGATAATGGCGTGGTATCGGCCACGGCGCAGCAAGCGTGCCAGCCGCCACGGCCACCATAACGCCCGATCGTTCAGCAGATGCAGGTTAACCTGGCGGTCAAGCGGATAAAACGCGCCATCGCCGCAAATGGACAGCAGATCGACCTGATAACCCGGCAGCGCGGCCAGCGCATTGGCTAAACCGCTGGCTACACGCTCGGTTCCCCCTTTGCCGGCCATATTTTCAATCACAATCGCGACTTTCCGATATTGCATTTTTTCTTCATACCCCTTCGTCAACGATTCCTGTCATGCACCGGGCTTCAGTGATGTTGTATGTAAAGCGCGGGCATTAAAAAATCGCTACTGTTATTCACCATTGATAGAGCATTGCCATTTTCTTTTTAATAAACGGGCAAGCGGCAATGCCCTGGGCGCAATCACTTATTAATGACGTGCAGGTATAATTTTTATTTACGCGCGGCGGGTGAAACGGCCAAAAACGCCGGCAACTCAAATAAAACTCCGGCATTATTTAGGCACGCCACATTGTTAAATCGCGTATTAATAAGGTCATGATTGCGCAGCGGAAGCGAAGCTATTCAAAAAAATAGCTTCCCCACTCTTTCTCAACGGTTGCCGGTAGCAGTTTTTGTAAACCAGCGCCTGGTGTAAAAGTCAGTTCACCAAAATAAACCCGCTCTTCCACCTGATAAAAATCAACCCTGACATACGAAAACTGCTCAGCCACCCGGCGCGTCAACGCCAACATCAGCCGCAGTTGGCTCGGTTTTGCCATCGGAACATCGCTGTTTGGCACCCCCATGCGGATTTCCGTGCGGTTCCAATCCTGATCAAAAAAATCACGCCGATGATCGATAAAACGCTGATAATCAATCTGAATAAAAAAGCGGAGTTCCCCGTCACGGTTAAAGCAGTGGATCTTGATATCGTTCGGTGTCTTGCCCTTCTCCAGCAGCATTTTCTCTACCAAAATGCGCGGTGGAATATCTTTATAATGCCGTTCCCGATAGACCTGGTAAAAATTCTGCCTTATCCAGCTTTCTGTGAGCGCGCGTAATTCATTAAAGCTGGTTTGGGATTTATCAAACACCAGTTTATTATAACCACTGCCGTGGTTGGCCTTGATAACAAAAGCGTTGGGTAAACGCCGGTACATCTCTTCGGTTAATGTCTCTCCCTGCGCATACAGTTCTATCAGGTACTCTTCCCCCCACAGCTTTGCAATATAATCCCTTACCTGATATTTATCCGAAAGCTGAGTATAGATGCTGCGGGGGTACACTTTTCTGCGCATCAATTTTTCACTGTAGTATTTCGGTTTTGATAAATGCGGTATTTTGTGGAAGAACATGGCGTATTTTAACTGATGATATATCACATCGGGTATGCATTTATAAAAACCATGTACTAGGCTACTTAACATAAATCTCTCTAACCCTCTCTATTAACTGGGGCAAACAACGATAGCAAGTTATCTGCAACCTGGTTATTTGTCCTCGCCTGAAAAAACCATTAAATACAAAAAATGAAACAAACTCGGTTATCAGCGTTGAAATGGCCGCGCCATGGATGCCATAGCGCGGGATCAACACAATATTCATCACCACATTGGCCAGCGCGGCCAGCGGCATTTTTATCGCAATAAATCGGTAACCGCCGAATAGCACGATCGCCTGATAAGAGACGGTACCCATGACGGAAAACAGTGAGGTTACCGAACACAGCGCCAGAATCGTCGCGGTTTCCCGGAAATTTTCGCCAAACAGCAACACCACCAGCTGCGTAGGAAACAACGAGAGCAACAAAATCACCGGCGCGGATAACAGCAACACCACCAAATAGAGCAGGCGGATACGCTCTTCTTTCAACTGCTGGGTGCGCGCGCCGGCCACGCTTGGCAGCATGGAGGTGATGAGCGCCATGGGGACAAACACCCATCCCTGGCTGAGCGTAATCGCCGCACTGTATAAACCAACGCTATGTTCCCCCAGGTAGTTGCCAAGCATGATCTGATCTATGCGCGTATAAATCACGATCGATAAACCGGAAACGGCCAATGGCAGACCAACCTTCAACAGATAGCGCCCGTAACCGCGCTGATGGCGTTTAGCAATAGGCCGCAATGGCGGCCTTGAACGGTGAAACAACACGCTGCGCACCAGATAAGGCAACAGGCTGCTAAACACGTACGGCACAGCAAACCACACCAGCGGCAGTGCCATGTTAACCAACACCAGGCGCATGATGATCGACAGCAGCAGCGCCACATTGTTAATCATGGTGTTTAACTTGGATTTCAGCAGTGCGTCGTAATAAATTTTGTACACGTCCTGCACGGAGAAATACGCGCTGACCAACATCAAGGCCATCATGATCTGGCTGGTGCGATCCTGCGTCAGCAGCGCCCAAGCCATCAAGGGGACAGCAATCACGGCGAATAATTGGCGGCGAATACGCATTGAAGCCAGCATCAGCCGGATACCGCTATGCACGCGTTTCGCCACCCGATTGAATAGCACGGTATCCGCGCCCAACTGCACCAGTGGTACGCCGATGGCGATCACCGACAGCAGATAGCTAATCAGCCCATATTGGGCCGGCCCAAGATAACGCGCGACGTAGACCGAAACAAAAATGCCCGAAAGGCTCAGCGAGATCCGTTCCAACATCAGCCACAAAGAGTTCATCAGCACCGTTTTCATGCCGCTATTTTGCCTCTTGCTGATAGCTTGGATAGGCGAAGGTATAATATCCCGCATCGTTATTGGCGCTTCTTTTGAGCACGCCGTTGAGGATCACGCCTTTGACCGCCACGCCATTTTGCTCAAAACGGCGCAGGCTAACTTCAACCTGCTTGACGGTATCAACCTCAAAACGCACCACCATCAACGCGGTGCCGGCATGCCGGCCGACGATCGCCGCATCGGTGACGGCCAATATCGGCGGAGTATCAATCACCACCAGATCATAATGCTGTTCCGCCCAGAGCAGGAAATCGGCAAAGCGCCGGTGCATCAGCAACTCCGACGGATTAGGCGGCACCTGCCCACGGGAGACAAAATCCAGCTTTTCAACATCCGTCCGTCTAACCACCTGTTCGGTCATCACCTGGCCGGCCAACATATCGGAAAGCCCCGGCTGAGCATGGCTGCCCATCCAGCGGTGCAGAAAACCCTTGCGCATATCGGCGTCGATCAACAGCACACGCTGCCCGGCCTGGGCCAACACCACCGCTAGGTTGGTGCTGGTAAAGCTTTTACCGCTGACCGGGCTGGCACCTGACACCAGCAGAATATTATTTTTGGCTTCCAGCATGGCAAAATGTAGGCTGGTACGCAGGCTGCGAATTGCCTCCACCGACAAATCCCCCGGCTCCTCCAACGCCAAAATCGGCAACTGGGTGCCGCTGCTTCTGGCCAACAGTTGCTGTTGGCTGCGGTTGCGTTTTTGCTGCCACGACGAGAGCGGTACCGTGGCATAGACGTTGATCCCGCGCTTTTCCAACGCATCGGTATTACTGATACCGCGATGAAACGCCGCTCGCAGCAAAAACACCGATGACGACGCGACACCGCCCATCAGCAGTGCGAAGATCACTATCAACATTTTTTGCGGCTTAACTGGCCGCATCGCGGTTTCCGCCTCGTCGATGATACGGACGTTCCCTACCGTTCCCGCCTTGCTGATGCTCAGTTCCTGCTGCTTATTCATCAGTTGCACGTAAATCTGTTGATCCACCTGCACGTCGCGGGTCAGGCGCAAAATTTCCTGCTGGGTTTTCGGCAACGCCTGGACCTGTTTGCCCAGCCGTGCTTTTTCCGCCTCTAGCGTGGCGCGTTTTTCCAACAGCGCGCGGTATGCCGGGTGCGCACGGGTATACAGCTTGGAGATTTCTGATTCTTTGAACGTCAATTCATTTAACTGGGCTTCCAGTTGCACCAACGTATCCAATACCGATTTGGCTTCCAGCGACAAATCGACGGAATCATTCTGCTGGCGAAAAAGATTCAGTTGGTTTTCCGCCCCGTTGAGGGAAGCCTGGGTTCGCGGCAACTGTTCCCGTAGGAAGGCAAGCATACGCTGCGCTTCTTCGGTTTTACGGTCTACATTCTGCCGTAGATAATTTTCTGTAACGCTTTTGAGAACATCTTCCGCCTGCTGCGGGTTTTCTTCCGTCAGGCTGAAAGTCATGATGCCGCTCTCCTTACCGGCCGATGCGACATCCAGCACGTTACGCAAATCATCGACGGCCGTCTGGCGCGGCACTTTTACCACGGTAAAGGTACTGCCGACCGGCGCTTCCAGCGCCGTCACCGCCAGGCGCCAACCGTTCTGGTTCAAGACCTGCCCAACGGCGCCGGCCAGAATGGGCTTATCGGCATAGCTCAACACCACGTGCTGCGGATCCCGCACGGTAAGGGTTAGCCTTTCCCCCTGCATGCCGGCCGGCACGGTCATCTCGCTGATCTGCACTTCCGGCGGCGTTTCGCCACGCAGCCGGGCGAGCCCTTTACCGAACAACGGGAAATAATCAGGCTGCACGCGTACCGTCAAATCCAGATCGTCGACAGTTTTGCCAATGACATAGCGCGATTTGGCCAACGATACCTCATCTTGCGTGGCAGGGTTTTGGCCCAGCGTATTTTCCAACGTTTCGCGTAGCAATGACTCGCCAGATAGTTGCTTTTCCACCTGCACCAACGCGCTGGCCTGGTAAACCGGTGTGGCCAGCAGCGCGTAGGCCGCGCCCAGAACGCCGGCAAGCCCCGTGACCAACGCGATGCGCCAGCGGTTGTCCCACAGGGGGCCGATCAGCCGTTCCCAATCCAGTCTTTCATCCTGCTCGGCCATCACAATGGGCAGTGCGCTGTTATTCATGTTCAATAGTCCTTGCTTTGACGTTGTGGTTTACCAATTGCGGATCCGCAACGTGGCTTCGCTGAGATCGTTAAAACCGGAGATAGTTGGCGTCAGTTGGGCAATCAGGCGATTCCAGCGCGCCACCGGCGCCGCCGTGACATACACCACATCAAAAGGCTGCAGTTGGAATTCGGTGCCCATCGCCAGCGCCGTGGCGTCGGAAAGGTCAAACTGATAGAGCGCGGCCAACGGCCCGGCGTTACCACCGCAGGATGGGCGGATGACAAACACGCCGGTGGCGTCGGCAACCGTCTGGCTGATGCCTTCAGCGTTGCCCAACGCTTCGGTCAGCGTCATGCCGCTGCGATCCATTCTCAGCGTGCTTTGTTTACCCACCTCGCCCATAACAAACACTTTCAGTTCGTCATTACGGGGGACATACAGAATGTCGCCGGGCGCCAGAAGATGGTTCTGGCTGGTATCGCCGCGCTGCATCAGCGCCTGCAGCGAGATGCGTTGCTCCTGGCCGTCGTGGGTCAGCACCACATTGCGCCAGTCGGCGTTTTGCGTCAGGCCGCCCGCGGCGTTGATGGCATCCAGCACCGTCAACGGCACATTGGTGATGGGCTGCTGGCCCGAGGTTTGCACCTCGCCGGTGACATAAGCTTTTTGCGAACGGAAAGCAGCAATGCTGACATCCACCTGCGGGCTTTCCACATAGGCCGCCAGGCGCTGAGTGATCAAGCTGCGCACTTCGGTCACCGTTTTGCCTGCCACCGCCACGCGGCCAATATAGGGATAGAAAATGGTGCCGTCGGCATGCACCCAGTTGCCGGTGTCGCTGGCGCTGCGGTACTGGCCGGCCGGCGTGGTCAGTTCGGGATGATCCCAGACGGTGACGTTAAGCACATCACCGATACCGATACGGTACTGGTAACGCTGCAAACGTTGCTCCAACTGCGGATTGGGCCGCGCCACCGGCTCTACGCGGCGCATTTTCTCCAGCAGCATCGGCGTCATACGATAAACCTGCACCCGCTTGTCCAGATCAAAATCATCATCTTGTTGCGCTACGCGGGCTTTGCCCTGGGTGGGTAAATGTGAACCGGGAACAACGGTACAGCCGGAAAGTAGCGCGCCGGATAACATCAGCGGCAAAAAATGAGGCAAATGAAGATTCATGAAAATACCGTGAAATAGCAGGCCGCGCGGCCTGCGTAGAGGTTAACGATCGGCTGAGCGCCGTTCGGGAAAAACCGTGGTCGCACGCGGCTCGCGCAACAGGGAAAAATAACCAATGAAACAAAACACAAAAGCCAGCAGCATAAGGTCTTCAGGCAACAGCAACACTTCACTGCAAATGCCCACGCAGGCCAGCGTGATGGAGAGCATGCAGCTCATGCCCAACGCCTGGCGGGCGTTAAGGCCACGGCGCATCAAAATATGGTGAATATGGTCGCGCCCGGCTTTGAAAGGGCTTTGATGGCGCATTAAGCGCCGCACCATCACCGTCACCATATCCATCAGCGGGATAGCAATCAGCCACAGTGCGGTGACCGGCCGCATTACCGCCTGCTCGCCCTGGGTCGCCGCGATCAACAGCCACAACACGGTAAAACCGATCACCATGCTGCCAGTGTCCCCCATGAAGACCTTGTTCTGCTGGCCGAATACACCCAGGTTAAACAGCAGGAATGCCGCCAGCGCCACCATCAACCCCAGGCACCACAGCGCCAGGTTCAACTGCCCGCTAATGCCAAACAGCAGCGCCAGCGCGCTAAAGGTAACGCAAGAGAGTACGCCGAGCTGGCCGTCGATACCGTCAACCATGTTGTAGGCATTGATGGCGCCCCATACCGCCAGTGGCGTAATCAGCAGGGTCAGGCCACCCAGCAACAGCTCGGTATTGCCCAGCAGGTAACCGAACGATTCCAACTCCATGTCGGCTTCCAATATCATCACCAGCGCAATCCCCCCTTGCGCCAACACGCGCGGCGCAACGGGCAAATCGAAACGATCATCCAGCGCGCCCATCAGCGCCAGCACGGTGACGCACAGCAGGTAAACCGTTCCTTGCGGCATCCAGGAGGGTTGCCAGAGCAGCATCAATAAAATCGCCAGGTAAAGTACGATACCGCCCACTAATGGAATGTGCCCTTGGTGGCGCTTCCTTTCGCTTGGTTTATCCACCAACCCAATAGCAAATGCCACCTGGCGGGCAAATACCAACAGCAACAGCACCACAATAAATAGCCCGCTCAGTTGATATAACATTGTTCCTCCGCTCATTAATTGAGCTCGCCTTTATCTCCGTCATGCTTCCTTCACGTTGTATGGCCGTGAAGCGGAAAACCCTGCCAGTCATTCAGGCACGCTACCGCCCTTGGGTTACAGCTCCCAATGCGCTATCAATAAAAAAAGAACGGCGAACCCCAGGAAAAAAATCAGCATGATTTGATCCTGCACAAACACATTCATTAATCGGGCAGCGGAAACTCCCGCCGCTAGCCCGGAATAAAACTAATTGTTAAAAAATTCGTGCTTAATTGTTTTTTCGATAGCCGAATCAAGATTCACCGGCGCGACGAAATCACGGTCAATATTGGTTTTAAATTGTGTTCTGGCACAGAATTTCTGTACACGAACACGGCTGATAGGAAATTTACGGCGACTTATTTTACTCAATACATCGAGCACGGAAGCGCCGCAAAGGCCAACAAAATAAGGAATATGAATCGTTTTATTGTTTTTCCCCAAGGCAGATGAAATAACGTCAACCAGTTGATTCATGGTGAAGTCAGGCTTATCGACATAGTTGCTAACCCAATAACCCGACGGATGATCAAGGGCATATTCCAGGCGAGCGGCAATATTTTCCACATAGGCCATGGATTTCATATTATTGCCGTTACCCACCATAACAAAACGGCCGCTGGCGATTTGCCGGAACAGGTTATACACATTGCCACGGTTACCCTCACCGAACACCACGGTCGGCCGAATGATCGTGAGTTGATTTCCCACCGCCGATTTGCGCCAGTCGTCATACGCATATTCAGCTTCCAGCTTGGATTTACCGTAGTGGTTGAATGGCTCAAAGCGCCCTTCCTCCCCGGTTTCCTGCTGAACAAAACCATAAACCGCAACGGAAGACGTGAAGATAATCTGCCGAATATTCAGCCGGGATGCCGCCTGGCAAACATGACGAGCCCCTTCCACGTTTACCTGGTAATACAACGCTACCGGTTCAACATTGTCTTTATGTTCGGCCGCAAGATTAATAATGGCATCACACCCCTGAAGCGGCTCAATCAGCGTTTCAGTCTGGGTAACATCTCCATATTGATAAAGTTCGGGGAAACGCTCACTCTTTCGCTTATCGATGATGATCAATTGCAGATCGGTACGTTTGCTTAGCCGCTTTACCAATCGAGTACCAATAAAACCGGCCCCCCCAATAATAGCCACTTTGCGCTTATGCATAATTTGTCACTCAGCCAGGTTTCCTATATTTACTTTCCGCCACACCATGAGGCAGAACGCTAAATATTCTTGGTACCACCAGACTGGACAAATCACCCTAGCCTTTCAAATAACAAATGGTGAAATAACCTCTACCAAACTTATAAAATCCACACCTGTCGTGAAATATTATCTATTATTAAACTTCAATGTCATAAAGGGACGGGTACTGTTTTGTTTTATAAGGAAGAATAAGACCAAACCAGTGATTACCAATCCCGGTTGAACTGTCAAGGCTGGAGAAATGTTTTGGCTCCCCCGGTTTGGAATCCACACATTCGAGCGTGGCCTGTTCCCGGTTCTGGCTCTGATACAAACAAAGTAAAGTTTGAGTTCCATGGTTTAGGGGATCGTTGAAAGTCACCGTCAACACCAAACGCATATTGTTATGAATATCATTAGCGATTGTCGGGCGCGTTTGATTACCCAAGACATAGGAAAAGTGCGATATAACCAACAGTGAGACTAACGCCGTCAGGTATTTTATTACGCGCCCGGCAGGCACATGCGAAAAACGAGGGGGGAGATGGGCTTTATTGTGGTTCGCAGGCGGCAGTTCGTCCTCTTCCGGCACAATGGCGGGCTGGGTTGCCGAATCGCCATCAGGGGTGGGAACGGCCGGTATATCCCCCTCTGCCGGCATGACCACTGCCTTTTCCGGCCGTTCTTCCACCGCCTCTTGCTGCGCCTCGTCCGACACGGCTGGCGCAGCCTCGCTGGAATACTCTTCGTCTTCACCGGCGCTGAAGTGGAATATGCTCTGGTTTTCAACCTTGTATCCCAAACGGGGAATGGTGCGGATCAACGTGTGCCTGGTGTCGCCGATCTTTTGGCGGATAGATTTAATTGTTTGATTTATCGTCGAATCTGAGCAATATGTTCCTTTCCATATGCTTTCCACAATTTCTGAACGCGTCACCAGATCAGGCGATCTGGCGACAAGTAATGAAAGTATCTGATACTCTTTCCAGCGCAGACGGAACGTCTTCCCATCAGGCATCAGTACATCGAGGTTCCTAATCTTTATTCTCTTATCAAGATTCACTTTTAATTTCCTTAGTATGCCTATGCCGCACACTTTTATAGAAACATGAAAAAATGTTCGAGAAATTAAATGTAAACTCAACAGGCGTATTCAAACACTATGTATTTTTATAAAAATTGCCGATTTCATTTTTTACAGACATTGTGTCTCTATGAGAGATTGGCTATTTGAACTACTTATTTTCCCTGTTGGCAACATTGCATTTCCTTGCCCTAGTTGACGATGTCATCATCACAAAAATTTGATTTTTATAAAAAAAGAAAACTCCTTGATCCATGTCAATCTTGTGAAATTGTGAAATTTCATACCAATACTGGACAATAACTCGGCTTTACCGCTAATCCAACAGCGAGATAGCCTACAAAAAGACAGGAAAAACAGAATGAGAGTTATCTGATTTGACCATTTTTGAAGAAAAACGGGGCATATTTTTCTCGTGATAGTCTGAATCATGAAAAATGCAGATGTGAGCACATCAATTTATTTTCTCACTTGGCCATGTCACCAAACTGAAATTAATGCTGATGGCCTCTCAATTAATGAGGCTGCGAAGCAATAAAAATAAAATCGACGCTAAGATAATAATTTTATAAAAGCAGATGCCGGCAGAATGCAAGCATGAGAATTTTACTGATAAACAGCGAGATTAACGTGAAACAGAACGTGGCGAATGAAAAAAGATAAATTCCCCTGCCGAAGTAAAATTCGGCAGGGGAAGAGAATCAACCGCGTTTCTTGCGGCCATAAACGGCCCAGGTGATCACCACACACAGCAGATAGAAAAGCACGAAAATTTTCATCGCGCCTTCCGGCGAACCGGTCAACGCCAGCGAGGTGCCAAACGCCTTCGGGATAAAAAACCCGCCGATGGCGCCAATCGCCGAAATAAATCCCAGCGCGGCGGCGGAATCGGTCATTGCTTCACGCTGTGCCTGCACGTCGCTTTTGCCATTGGCCTTTGCACGTTCAAGGGTGATTTTACGGAAAACGATCGCAATCATCTGGAAGGTGGAGCCGCTGCCCAGGCCGGCGGTTAAAAACAACAGCATAAACACTACATAAAACGCCATAAACGCCCCCGCCTGCCCCGCGCCGGGTAGAGTCAGGAACAACAACCCGGCGAAGACCGCCATCAGTACAAAATTAATCAGCGTCACCCGCACCCCGCCGAAACGATCGGAAAGCACACCGCCGACCGGCCGCGCCAGCGCCCCCAGGAAGGGGCCGAAGAAGGCATAATGCAGGATCACCACGTCCGGGAACTGGGTTTTCGATAGCATGGCGAAACCGGCGGAAAAGCCGATAAACGAACCGAAGGTCGCCAGGTACAGCAGGCTCAGCACCCAGAGATGACCGCGCTTAAGCACCGGCAACTGTTGGCGGATAGAGGCTTTTGACGCCGCTAAATCGTTCATACCGAACCAGGCGGCTATGGTAGCCAACAGCAGAAAAGGCACCCAGATCCAGGCAGCGTTCTCCAACCACAGCGAACCACCGTCGGGCTGCAATTGGCCGGCACCGCCAACAAAGCCGAACACCCCGAAGGAAATCACCAGCGGTGCGATAAGCTGCATGACGCTTACCCCCAGGTTGCCCAAGCCGCCGTTCAGCCCCAGCGCCCCACCCTGCCGGGATTTGGGGAAAAAGAAACTGATATTGGCCATGCTGGAAGCAAAGTTGGCGCCGCCGAAGCCACACAGCAGCGAAATCACCACAAAAACAGTAAACGGCGTGGACGGATCCTGAACGGCCAAGCCGAGCCACACGCAGGGAACCAGCAGCAAACAGGTGCTGATGGCTGTCCAGCGCCGGCCGCCGAACAGCGGGATCATCAATGCGTAGGGCACCCGCAGAATAGCCCCGGAAACAGAAGGCAGCGCCGCCAGCATAAACAGTTGATCGGTGGTAAACGCAAAACCCACTTTGTTCAGATTAACCGCTACCGCACTAAATAGCATCCAAACGCAGAAAGACAGCAGCAGGCAGGGAATGGAAATCCATAGGTTACGCTGAGCGATGCAGCGACCGTGCTGTTGCCAGAAGATGGCGCTTTCAGGTTGCCAATCCTCGATAACCGTGCCCGTTTTCTTCAATGATGGCGTTGACAGTTGCGACATAAAAACCTCAGAAATGCTGTGAGAACGCCACCCACCCTATTGATCCGCATCGCCCCCAAAGTTGACGTAAATCAAGGGGATGATGGGTTGTTTCGCGGGCAAAAACACCACTCGATCCTAAATAAGTAGTTAACCTGACAGGATAAAAATGCTGAAAATCAATCTGCTAGTTAAAAACCCTGCATACCGAATGGCGATCACCCACCCAAGTGGAAATTAATAGTTACTTCGTTTGGAGTATATGGTTATGCCGGGGGATAATGAAAAATAGTGCAGAATTGTTACCTGGCGGCAAGCCGTTTGCCATAGCCCGCCACGTTATTAACGGGGACTCACAACATATGAAACGCCTGTTGGCTTCGCTTTCCATTGTGCACCAGGTTTCCCTGTTGATGCTACTGCTCGGTCTGCTGGGCATCGGCGGAATGGGGGTTTCCGCCTGGATGTCGCAAAGCATTCAGGGGAATGCCCATGCAATCAACAAAGCCGGTTCGCTGCGAATGCAAAGCTATCGGCTGCTGGCGCAGGTGCCCCTGGATGCGGACAGCGAACGGCTGATACAAGAAATGGCGCAGGATGAAAATAGCCCGGCGTTGCAGAGCGCAGTCAGCCAGGAGGGGCTAACGGCCCAGTTCAACGCACTGCGTGACTACGGGCAGCAAACGCTACTGCCGCGCTTGCGCCAAGCGCAGCACCCCGCCGACGCCAGCGCGCAGGTGGTGCATTTTGTCAGCCTGCTGGATAAGCTGGTATCCAATATCGATCGCCAGACCGAACGTCGGTTAGGGTTGGTGACGCTGGTGCAAGCAGTCTTTATCGCCCTCACCCTGCTGCTGTTGCTGGCGACCATCGGCTATCTGCACCAGCGCCTGCTGTATCCCTGGCGGCAACTGCTCGCCATGGCGCAGGCCATCGGCCAAGGCAACTTCAGCGGCCGTTTTATCCCGCCCAGCCGCCGCCATGATGAAATGGCTTCACTTGGCTACGCGCTCAATAGCATGTCTGACGAACTGTCGGCCATGTATGGCCGGCTGGAACAGCGGGTGGCGGAAAAAACCGCCGATCTGCAGCAAAAAAACCAGGTGTTGGCGTTCCTGTACCAGGCTAGTCGCCAGTTGCACGCCAATCAACCGCTAAGCGCCCGCCTACCGCCGGTGATTGAGCAGTTGCAGGCTCTCACCCCTTTGCAGGCGATCCAGGTGCATCTGTATGAAAACAACGGCACGGCGCAGTTTAGCCCGCAAAGCGCCGCGGCGGAGTACGCCTCACGCCCCACGGGCAACACCGCCGTGCCTGGCGATGAAACCACCCTAAGCTGGCGCCTGCAGGACAAACTCGGCAGTTACGGGCTGATGATGGCACAGCACGATCGCCATCAGCCACTGAACGACGAGCAGCGGCGGCTGATTGATTTGCTGGCGGAACAGTTGACCAGCGTGCTGGCGATCGAACACCAGGTGGATCACCAGCAACAGCTGATGCTGATGGAAGAGCGCGCCGCCATTGCACGCGAGCTGCACGATTCTATCGCCCAATCACTTTCGTGCCTGAAGATGCAGGTCAGTTGCCTGCAAATGCAGGGCGAAGCCTTGGCCCCGGCGGCGCAGGATCTGGTGCGGCAAATGCGTGAAGAATTGAATACCGCCTACCGCCAGTTGCGCGAATTGCTTACCACTTTTCGGCTGCAGCTCACCGAGCCAGGCCTGTTGGCCGCATTGCAGGCCACCGTTCAGGAGTTCAACCCGCGCCTGGGGCTGGAAATCACACTCGATTACCAACTGAAACCACGTATGGTGCCCCCATACCAGGCGATACACCTGTTGCAAATCGCCCGTGAAGCGCTGAGCAATATTTATAAGCACGCGCAGGCCAGCCAAGTGCAAATCCACGTCAGCAGCCAGCACGGGGAAGTCACCCTCAGCGTCTGCGATAACGGCCGTGGCCTGCCGCAACAACGCGAACGGCCAGGCCACTATGGCCTGATGATCATGCACGATCGCGCCAAAAGCCTGCACGGGCGTTGCGAAATTCTCCCCCGCCGCGGCGGCGGTACCGAAGTTCGGGTGACGTTCCGCCCAGACACAGTTTAAACACAGGAGACACCATGACCAACGAAGATGCCGCTACTCTGTTACTGATCGACGATCACCCAATGCTGCGTAACGGCGTGAAACAGCTCATCAGTATGGATGCACGCCTGCGCGTCGTGGCCGAAGCCAGCAATGGCGAACAGGGCGTCACGCTGGCTGAAGAGCTGGATCCAGATTTAATCCTGCTCGATCTGAACATGCCGGGTATGAACGGGCTGGAAACGTTGGATCGGCTGCGTACTATCGCTCTGTCCGGGCGAATTGTGGTTTTCAGCGTGTCCAACCATGAAGACGACGTGGTCAGCGCCCTCAAGCGCGGCGCCGATGGCTACCTGTTGAAGGATATGGAGCCGGAAGACCTGCTCAAGGCCCTGCATCAAGCGGCGGCCGGGCAGATGGTGTTAAGCGAAGCGCTCACGCCAATCTTGGCCGCCAGCCTGCGCGAACAGCGCCCGAGCGGTGAGCGCGATATTCAGCAACTTACGCCGCGCGAACGCGATATTCTCAAACTGATTGCCCAGGGGCTACCGAACAAAATGATCGCCCGTAAACTGACGATCACTGAAAGCACCGTTAAAGTCCACGTCAAACACCTGTTGAAAAAGATGAAGCTGAAATCACGCGTTGAAGCCGCCGTCTGGGCCTTGCAGAGCAAAAACAGCTAGTGGGGCCTAACTGCTCGCTGGAAGGGTCGGCACCGGTTCATCGCCGCTGGATAACGAAAGCGGCGCGGTGGCCTGCAGGGTAATCCAGTTGGACGTCACGCGCTGCTGTTTGTCATCTTCCAGCGTCACCGACAGCCGATAGCGGTTCTCCGCCCCAGGTGTGGTATCCCATTTAGGCATAATCACGCTCCAGCCATGCGGATCGTTATTGTTTTGCGGCGGTGTCAGGCTCAATACTTGGGTATCGCCTTGCCAACTGACGCGCGCGATGGGGTTTTTGCTTTTAATCTCTAACACCAGCGGCAGCGTTTCCCCTTCCCGCAGGCTCCACGGCGGCGTAGCCAGGAACACCTGCAGCGTTTTACGCTGCTGAAACGCCAACACCGGGTCATTATTGCGCTCAATACTGTCATAGCGCCCGCCGCGCAGCGATTTGGCATCGGCGACATACTGTGACTGGAGCTGTTTTTCCAGCGGCACGCCAAGGCGATAATTGAGCGATAGCTCCACCGAATCCTGCGTTTCACCACCCTCGCCCAACTGGTGGTTGGCTTTTACCGTTACCAACGGCACCGGGGTGTAATTAAGGCTGAACTTGACGGCGCGCGGATCGCTATACCGATTGCCACTACCAAACAGATCGATATTATCGCCAAGGTACTGTTCGTAGCGGAACGATGCGCCAATTTGGCGGTAAAACGGCAGGTAGCCCTGTGTGGTCATATCGTAGCCGCGTGCTGGGCGGCTGAGCAGTGCGGCCCCGGTGGTCTGTGGTTTGAAGGAAGAAAGCGGATAATAATAATTCGCCGAAAACCGCAGGTAGTCGCCCCAAGCTTCGGCCCCCAGGCTGCCGCGGTTACGCTGATAGGTAATATCACGATCCAGCACTGTGTTATAGCCCAGCATCCAGTCACCGGACATCCAACGCTGGCCAAGCGCCAGGTTGGCCAGCGAACTGTCCGTTTTTTGCACAAAGCCCAGTTGGCTATAGGTCAGCAGGTTACCGTTTTCATGCAGAGGGCTGAACAATTGGCCGCGGCTACCGGCAAAGCCACCGTCATCCGCCATCACCAGCGACAGGCTGGTCGTGCCCACTGGGGAAAGAAAATCTCGCGCCTGCTGCTGGAGCAGCGTAGAGGCTTTGCCCAGCATATAGTTGGCGGCGTTGGTACGCACCTGTTGCCCCGAAGACTGGTTCATGCTGCTTTCGCCCAGGCTTTTGGCGACTTCCGCCCAGTTTTTCTCTCGCTCGCTCTCGGCGTTGCTCACGGCGCTACTGCCAAGATCGGGCAACGCCCGCGTGTCAATCGCCAGGGCTCGCGGGTTAAAAACGGCTGACACCAGCCCTCCCGCCAGCCATACCCAGCGCAGAGAAGACACATACCGTTGCTTTCGTTCTGTAATGTACAACACTTCAATAACAGCCATTACACCTTCGCCACGCCGTCTTCCCAACGGCAAGGCACTCACATTCTTTACTGCAGCCGCTCCTGACAACAGACAACCAAACCTTGGCAACTATAGCACATCGCTGTTTTCAACTTCATTGCACACGGTGCATTGCCAGCCCCGGCAATAACGAATAGCCTATACCCCTCGATTTCACGTCAAGCGCCGCCTAAGAACGCGCCGACTATAATTTAAATTCAATTAAAACAATTAGATAGATATTTCAATCATTAAAACATGACGCCGTCAAGTTTATTACCCCCTACATGCAGGAGCCGCGAGTGGTAAAACAGCAACGTAAAGAACGGTTTATTGGCCTGGAATGGCTGCGTTTTCTTCTGGGCTGCTATGTGATGATTTATCACACGCTGCACCAATATCCACAGATCAGGAAAGTGCCCTTTTTAGCTGAGCTGACCAGCATGGGCTTTTTTGCCACCAGCACCTTTTTTGTGCTGTCGGGCTTTCTGCTGACACACGTCTATTGCAACGGCAACCAGATGCGCGAGCCGGCCAAAACCTTCTGGGCCAAGCGTTTTTTCAACCTGTACCCAATTCATATCATTGCGCTGCTCTCTTCCATGCTGGTGGTCACCCTGATGCAGTGGTGGGATATCCCACCGGAAGGGCCGACGGCCAGCCTGCGCTTTGTGGTGTACGACACCAATGAAGACGTCAGCCCGGAAATCCTGCGCCATTACATGACCGATCCCCAGCTCACGTTCAACATCGTGCTGCAACTGCTGATGCTACAGGCCTGGAATCCCTACTTTCTCACCTTCAACGCCCCACTGTGGTCGCTTTCCACCCTGTTTTTCTTTTATCTGTTTTTCCCGCAGTGCGCGCCGCGTTTGCTGGAGGCACGCCGAAAAGTGCTGTGGTTCTTCCTGCTGTGGGGGCTTTACCTGCTACCGCCGGTTTGGGCCGTTTGGCACCATCAATACGGTATGCCCTATACCGGCCTGTTGCAGCGCGGCCCATTGCTGCGCCTGCCCGAGTTCCTGGCCGGCATCGTCTGTTATGGCATTTTCCGCCAGCGCCGAATGAGAGAGAAGCACCACGGCGTTGGCTGGCGCTGGGGCAGTGTTCTGTTCATTCTGGCCTGCTTTTTTACCGCGACCGCGCTGTTTACCCACGGCGCCAGGCATTGGTATTTCCTGCTGCATAACGGCCTGCTGCTGCCGGCCCAGTGTGCGTTGGTCTACCTAAGTGCCCTGGCGCGCGCGCCGAGCAACCGTTGGGTGCAGCACTGGTCGCCGCGCCTGGGAGCCGCCTCGCTTACCATCTTTGCCCTGCACGTACCGATTTTTAATCTGTACCGCACGCTGGAGCAGTTCCTGCGAGGCGATCCGCTCGGCTGCTTCAACAGTTGGCAAAGTTGCATTGCCGCCGCCGGCGATGTAGCGCTGTCGATCCCCGGCTACCTACTTTACGTGGCGCTCACCATCCTGCTGTGCCTGTTATTCCAGGAGCGCATCGTCGTGCCGGTTCGCAACGCATTGGCGCGGCGCTTTCTCAAGCCCGCCTAGCCGCCACTCGCCCGGGTGGGTTTTATTTACCTGAAATCCCCCCGGCGCGTATTTCACTTTTTGCAAAAAAAGCAATTCTTCAACCGGTTGCGCATATTTTACATGTGCACACCGGCCTGTTGCAGGCGGCCTGGAATACACCAGGCAACCTTTGCAACACAGCGCAAAATACGCTTACCGGGGGAGAATTTTGCCGATATATTGAGCGCCAGTTTCACTTATTTAGAGGGGCACACCGGATGTTCGTGAACCTGCCCCCCATTCAGGGGGCCTCGCTGGCGGCTGCCGGCACGTTGCTATCCACCTTCATCGGCTGGCTGAAAACCCATACCTGGCCGTTTTCCACCCGCGCTGGCCAAGCGCTGATGCGCAGGGCCGCGTTATCGACACTCACGCCGTCGCGCAGGCGGAAACGCTGCTTATACAGCGGTGAAATCACCACCGGCTCGCCGGCCACATCGCCCGTCAGGCCGCGCGCCAAGACGTTCGCCTGGCTGCCCGGCTCGTGGTTGGCGACGGCGAAAACGCCAAAGGCCGGCAGATGGAACAAGGCGATCTGCTGCCCCGCCACGCGGGCGGCGATACCAGCCTGTTCCGGGATGGCTGCCAGTGCGCACACGTCTTCCCACCGGCCTTCCCGCGCATCGCTTTGCTGCACCGTAATCACCTGCCCACGCTCCTCCACCGTTGCCGGCCGGCGCTGGCCGCGTTCCGGTTGCCAGACCACCGCTTCGTCCGGTTTTTCACTGTTGACGAAAGGACGGAACAGTTTCAGCCGCTGCGGGTCCGCCAGGGTGGTTTGCCATTCGCATTGATAACTGTCGATCACCGCCTGCATTTCGTTTTCCAGTTCCGCGCCAATCCCCAGGCTGTCTTCGAGCACCACCTGGCGCAGGTAATCCAACCCGCCCTCCAGATTGTCCATCCAGACGCTGGTGCGCTGTAAACGATCTGCGGTGCGGATATAAAACATCAGGAAGCGATCGATGGTTTTGATCAGCGTGGCGGTATCCAGATCGCTGGCGAACAGGTCAGCATGGCGGGGTTTCATCCCACCGTTGCCGCACAGATACAGGTTCCAGCCCTTGTCGGTGGCGATAACCCCCACGTCTTTGCTCTGCGCCTCTGCACATTCGCGGGTGCAGCCGGAAACCGCCATTTTAATCTTATGCGGTGAGCGCAACCCCTTGTAACGGTGCTCTAATTCAATCGCCAGCGTGGTGGAATCCTGCACGCCGTAGCGGCACCAGCTTGCGCCAACGCAAGATTTCACCGTGCGCAACGACTTGCCGTAAGCGTGGCCGGTTTCGAAGCCGGCGTCGATCAACGCTTGCCAGATTTCCGGCAGTTGCTCCAGCCGGGCGCCGAACATATCCACCCGCTGGCCGCCGGTGATTTTGGTATACAGCTGATAGCGCTGGGCTACCTGGCCGATGGCGATCAGGCCTTGTGGGGTAATTTCACCGCCGGGCACGCGCGGCACAACCGAATATGTACCATCTTTTTGAATGTTGGCAAAAAAACGATCGTTAGTATCCTGTAAAGGCAAATGCTGCGGCTTAAGCAGGTATTCATTCCAACATGACGCCAGGATCGAACCCACCAACGGCTTGCACACTTCACAGCCGTGGCCCTTGCCATGCTTGGCCAGCAATTCATCGAAAGTACGGAAACCGCCGATGCGCACCAGGTGATACAGTTCCTGGCGCGAGTAGGCAAAATGTTCGCAAACGTCTTTTTTTACCGTCACGCCGCGCTGCACCAGTTCATGTTCCAGAACCTGTTTCACCAACGCCACGCAGCCGCCGCAGCCGGTGCCCGCGCGGGTGCAGGCTTTTACCGCGGCCAGATCGCCGCAGCCTTGTTCCACTGCGGCGCAAATATCGCCTTTGCTGACATTGTGGCAAGAGCAAATCTGCGCCGTGTTGGGCAGTGCGGAGACGCCCAACGCTTTGGGCGCCGCGCCACTGCCGGCGGGCAGAATCAGGCTTTCCGGCGCCGCCGGCAGCGGGATGCCGTTGAGCAACATCTGCAACAGAGTATTGTATTCGCTGCTGTCGCCCACCAGCACCGCCCCCAGCAACTGTTTGCCGTCGGCACTGACCACCATTTTTTTATAAACCCCCGCCGGCTCGTCGACCCAGCGGTAGCTCTGGCTGCCCGCGGTGCGCCCGTGGGCATCGCCGATGGAAGCCACCTCAACGCCCAGCAGCTTCAGCTTGGTGCTCATATCCGCGCCGCGAAAGGCATTTTCTCGCCCGGCCAGGTTATCTGCCAGCGCGCGCGCCATTTGGTAACCCGGTGCCACCAGGCCGAAAATCTGCCCGTTCCACAGTGCGCATTCGCCAATGGCGAAAATCGATGCATCGCTGGTGCGGCACTGATCATCAATCACAATGCCGCCTCGTGGCCCCACGTCTAACTGTGCGGCGCGCGCCAGTTGATCGCGCGGCCGGATACCAGCGGAAAACAGCACCAAATCGGTTTCCAATCGTTCGCCGTCGGCAAAATTCATGCAGTGACGGTGTAACTCACCCGCTTCTATCGCTTTGGTTTCCTTGCCGGTATGCACGCTAACACCCAGCGCTTCGATCTTTTGCCGCAACACCGCTGCGCCGGCTTCGTCCAGTTGCACCCCCATCAGGCGCGGGGCGAACTCCACCACATGAGTTTTCAGGCCCAGTTGCTTAAGTGCATTGGCCGCTTCCAGGCCCAGCAATCCGCCACCGACCACCACGCCGACGCTGCCCTGTTGCGCGCTTGCGGTGATTGCCGCCAAATCGTCCAGCGTGCGGTAGGCCAGGCAATCCGGCCGATCGTTGCCGGGAATCGGTGGGACGAAGGGATAAGAACCGGTTGCCAGCACCAATAGCTCGTAGGGGGTTTCGGCCCCCTGCGCATCGGTGATGCATTTGCGCTGGCGGTCGATCGCACAAACCTGTTGCCCTAGCCGCAGTTCGATGCCGGTGCGTTCAAAAAATCCTTCTTCAACCATTGAGAGCGAGGCTGCGCTGCGGCCCGAGAAAAACTCTGACAGATGCACGCGATCGTAAGCGGCGGCCGTTTCTTCACCAAAAACCACAATGTGATATTGCTGGTGTAACTCACGCGCCACCAATTGTTCCAGAAAGTGGTGCCCCACCATGCCGTGGCCGGCGACGACTAAAACGGGCTTATGCATATCCAATATCCTCTTGCTCACCGCCATACTGCGGTCAATCATGTTTGCCATGCAGGTGCCTTCGCCTTGCGCACTGCCCAACGCGACGGCAGGCGGCTTAGGCCGCTTTGGCATGTTTTTCATACAGGAATTTCAGCACCTGCTGGCGGCACTGGTGGTAGGCCGGATCGTCCGCCAACGCCACGCGCAAACGCGGGCGCGGCAGCGCCACCGGCAGGATTTCCCCCACCGTGGCCGCCGGGCCGTTGGTCATCATCAACACCCGATCGGAAAGCAGCACCGCTTCATCGACATCGTGGGTAATCAGCACGATGGTGGTGTTCAGCCGCTGTTGGATTTCCATCACCGCATCCTGCAAATGGGCGCGGGTAAGCGCGTCCAGCGCGCCGAACGGTTCATCCATCAGCAGCACCTTCGGTTTCATCGCCAGCGCACGCGCAATACCCACGCGCTGCTTCATGCCGCCGGAAATCTCATGCGGCCGCTTATCGAGCGCATGGCTCATATGCACCAGTTCCAGGTTGTGTTCGATCCACTCGCGCATCTCCACCTTGTTCATCTGGCCGCGAAACACCTGGCGCACCGCCAGCGCCACGTTTTCAAAGGTGGTCAGCCAAGGCAGCAACGAATGGTTCTGGAACACGACACCGCGCTCCGGGCCCGGCCCGGTGATCTGTTGGTTATCGCACAGCAATACGCCCTCGCTGGGCAGCGCCAGCCCAGCGATCAAGTTCAACAGGGTGGACTTTCCACAGCCGGAGTGGCCGATCAGGCTGACAGTCTCCCCCGCCTGAATATCAAAGCTCACATTTTGCAGGGCAATGAATTCCCCTTGCGGAGTATCGAACCGCTGGCTAACGTTCTGGACCTGGATAATCGGTTTCATGGCATGCCCCTCATTTCGCTTGATAACTAAAACGTTTTGCCAGCAGCATCAGCCCCTGCTCCAGCACCAGCCCAACCACGCCAATCACCACAATGGCGATGATGATGTTTTCGACGTTAAGGTTGTTCCACTCGTTCCAAATCCAAAAGCCGATGCCAACGCCGCCGGTCAGCATTTCTGCCGCCACGATCACCAGCCAGGCAATGCCGATAGACAGGCGCACGCCGGTCAACACATAGGGCAGCACCGCCGGAAACAAGATTTTGCGCATCACCGTCCATTCGGAAAGCTTCAGCACCCGCGCCACGTTGAGGTAGTCCTGTGGAATGCGCGTCACGCCCTCCGCAGTGTTCAGGATCATCGGCCAGATAGAGCAGATAAAAATGGTCCAGGTGGAAGCCGGTTCGGCACGCTGGAACAGCAGCAGCCCGATAGGCAGCCAGGCCAGCGGGCTAACCGGGCGCAGCAGCGAGATAATCGGGTTGAGCATGTGCGCCAGGAACGCAAAACGCCCCAACAGAAAACCAGCCGGCACCCCCACCAGCGCCGCCAGGCCAAAGCCGATGGCGACACGCTGCAACGACGCCAACACGTTCCAGCCAATGCCCTGATCGTTCGGGCCGGCGGAGTAGAACGGATCGGCAAACAGCGTTAACGCGGCCTGCCAGGTTGACAGCGGCGTGGGGAACCCGTTGCTGTTTTGCGCGGCGATCTGCCACACCAGCACCACCAGCGCCAGCCCCAGCACGGCCGGCACCAGGCGCCTGAAGGCCTGCTCCAGTTTGCCGGCGCGCCGCCGGGTGGCAACCAATGTGGGCGGCTGCGGCGGCACAGGCGCCAACGCTGCGGCCTCTTTCAGCTGCACAATTTCCGCACTGGCGGGCGCATCGGCATCAATACGTTCTGCAAGATTTTTCATGGCTGGCCTCTTAACGTTTCAGGGCAAAACTGTCGGCGTATTGCGCCGGATTACTGCCATCCCAGCGTTTGCCGTCAATCAGGGTACTGGCGCGCATCTCGCTGCCGGGCAGCGGGATATCGCCTACGGCGGTGGCGGCCTGTTTGTAGACATCAATGCGGTTCACCTGCTGCGCCAGCGCCAGGTAGTCTGGCTGGGCATTGAGCAATCCCCAGCGTTTGTGCTGGGTCAGAAACCACATGCCGTCCGAGAGGTACGGGAAATTCACTTCGCCGTCATGGTAGAAGCGCATTGCGTGCGCGTCCTGCCAGGTCTTGCCTAATCCGTTGTCGTATTGCCCCAGCATGCGCCCGGTGATGGTTTCCAGTTTGGTATTAACGTAGGCGCGGCCGGCGATGATCTGGGCGGTTTCCTGGCGATTGGCATCCGAGCCATCGATCCAGCGGGAAGCTTCCAGGATGGCGGCGGTCAGCGCACGCGCGCTGTTCGGGTTGGTTTTTACCCAGTTGGCGGTGGTACCCAATACCTTTTCCGGGTGATCCGGCCAGATCTCCTGTGAAGTGGCAGCGGTAAAGCCGATGCCGTCGGTAATCGCGCGCTGGTTCCAGGGCTCCCCGACGCAGCATCCGACCATATTGCCGATCTTCATGTTCATCACCATCTGCGGCGGCGGCACCACCACATTGCGAATATCGTCGAACGGGTGAATGCCTGCGTTCGCCAGCCAGTAATAGAGCCACATGGCATGGGTGCCGGTGGGGAAGGTTTGGGCGAAGGTATAGGTACCTTTGGCGCTGGCATCGATGTGTTTTTTCAACGCGGCGGCGTCGGTAACGCCGGCCTGTTTCAGTTGGTTGGAAAGCGTGATGGCCTGGCCGTTGTTGTTCAGCGTCATCAGCACCGCCATATCATGCTGCGGCCCGGAGGCGCCCGCCTGCAGGCCGTAGATCATGCCGTACAGCGCATGGGCGGCATCCAGTTCGCCGGAAACCAGCTTATCCCGCACCGCGGCCCAGCTGGCTTCTTTGCTGGGGATGATGGTGATGCCGTACTTCTCATCAAACTTTTTCATAGCGGCTATCACCACCGAGGCGCAGTCGGTCAACGGGATAAAGCCGACGCGCAGCGTTTTCTTCTCCGGCGCATCCGATCCCGCCGCCCAGGCCGCATTCATCAGGCCAGGCAACATCATGCTGCCGCCCAGCGCAGCGCTGCCAAGCAGGAAACGGCGGCGCGACAGCGCTATCCCAGGGTATTTAGTGTGCGTCATCAGCAAATCCTTCAACGGGCGATAAAAACAAAAAAGGCGTCCAATCAGCACACTCCACCGTCGGGGTGAGCATGCTGAAAGGACGCCTTTATCCAAAATTGTTTGCTGCCGGGCCGCCATTGGCCCATCAGCCCGTAGATCAATGCAGCTTGTGTGCCAATTTGCTAACCCATGGATTTCTCACGTATCACGGTATGCCGGCCGGCGCTGCCGCTGCCTTTTTTGCACAACCGAGAGGCATTACCTGCACTTACTATGTGCATATACCCAGTAATGAGTAGTGCTATTTCTCCGGTAAAATATCGGCCACTGCCAGCATCGCCTGGGCAATGTCGATCAGCCGTTTATTTTGGTTCATCGCCATTTTACGCAGCAGTCTGTAGGCTTCCTCTTCAGACAGGCCGCGGTGCTGGATCAGCAGCCCTTTGGCGCGCTCAATTTCCCGCCTTTCGCGTAGCGACGCCCGCGCCGCCGCCAGTTCCTCAGACAGAAACTGCAAGCGCTGCGACTGCTGCTGGATCAGCTCCATCATCGAACGCCCCAGCCGCGGGCTGATGCCATCGCTGCTCAGCGTTTCCCCTTCCCCCCGCGGATCGGCCACAAACACCGCGTAGCTTTCCGCCAGCGCCTGCGGCGCATAGATTTCGTTCGCCAGCGCCTCATTGGCCGCCGCCAGGCTGGTGCGGCAACTGGCCATCAACGCATCTTCCAGCCGATCTTCGACCTGCTTCATGCCATCAATGCGCGCTGTGGTAATGTCAAACCAGCGCAGGCTGATATCCTTGCCTCCGCTGAACTGCTTTTGCGTGCAAGCCACGCGGCGCAAGCGCTCGAATTCGCCATCCTGCTGCTGCAGCATCTTCTGCCAGACGCCCAGCGAGCCGGCGTCGGCAAATTCGCTGAAAGTCTGGAAGCAACGTTCTTGCCCTTCAATAAGCAACAACAGTTGGCGCTGATCGTCATCGCTGAAGTGTTGCGCGGCAAACCCGGCCGAGCCGATGGCACGTTCCTGCCCCGCCAATTCCTTGCCCTGCATAAAACTGAACATGGCGATTAGCTGGCGCGCCATTCCCGGTTCAGCACAGGCATCGGCAGCTTCGAACACCAGCGCCAACAGGCTGCGGATAATCTCGTTGAAGGTGTTCATCGTTTCCGGGTGGTTAACCTGCAGGTTCTGAACCCGCTGGCGCAGTATCGGCAACAGCGTCAGGTTGTGCAGCGCCCAGGCGATGCGGCTGAACAGGCGGCTGGCGCCGGCCAGCGGGGCAGCGGAAGCATCCAGGCGCGCCAACTGACGCTGGACCACCAACTCCGCCTGCTGCACCTGTTGCATTCTGCCCGCCAGTTGCTCGCCGTACAGCGCACCGCGCGAACACAGATAAATATTGATGGTGCCGCGTTCGCGCTGCAACACGTGGATCAGTTGGCTCACGCCGCCAACCAGTTTCCCCATCAGCAACAGCTGTTGCAGCACGGTAATTTCACAACGCTTAGACGCCAGCAGAAAATCACTGGCGCTGGGTGGGAAAGCAGGGTTACGGCTCATCAGGCGATTTCCATTGGCTCAAATAGCCTGATTCCTGCAAGAAGTGTGCCGCCGGAGCGGCACCGCCGGCAAAGGAGGGGCAGACTATGGGATGATGCGGGCACGCTGAATGCGCCCGGGAAAGACATGTTCAGATGGCGCTTTCATGCACCAGCCGCCCCTGCGCCATCGTCACTGCGCGATCGCACATATGGTCGATCACATCCGCATCGTGGCTAACCAACACCATGGTCAGATCGCCGGCCTGTTTCAAATCGTTAAGCAGGTTGAGGATCTCGGCCTGCACTGACATATCCAGCGCAGAGGTGGGCTCATCCAGCAACAACAGTTTGGGCTTGAGCAACAGGGCGCGCACAATAGCTACCCGCTGGCGCTGGCCGCCGGAAAGCTGGTGCGGGTAACGCGCCATCAAGCGTGGATCAAGCCCCACGCGCCGGAACCCCTCGGCGATCTGTTGTTCGATATTCGCTTCACGCAATAATTTTAGCGGCTCCGCCAGCGTGCGCAGCAGTGTATGCTTGGGGTGCAGCGAGGCGTAAGGATCCTGGAACACCATTTGCACTTCACGCCGCAGCGGGCCGGTAAATGCCTGGCCCGGCGTCAGATCGCGCCCCAGCAGTTGGAACCGCCCCTGCCAGTTGCCGTTCAGCCCGGCCAGCACCCACAGCAGCGATGATTTTCCGCAGCCGGAAGGCCCCACCAGGCCGAAACACTCTCCCTGTTCCACCTTCAGGCTAACGCCATGCACCACGGTGCGTAGTTCATCCCCCTGGCGATGGCTCACGCTCAGGTTTTCCAGTGCAATCACGCTCATTTCAACGCCTCCAGCAGTGAGCGATCCAGCACCGGCAACCGCTGACCGTGCGTGGCCCGGCTCGGCCGGCAGGACCATAACGTGCGGGTATAAGGGTGCGTGGCGTGCGCCAGTTGATTTGCCGGCAGTTGATCCAGAATGTCGCCCTTGTACATCACCAACACCCGTTCGCAGTATTGCGCCACCTGTTGCAAATCGTGGCTGATGAGGATCAGCCCCATATTGCGCTGTTCCACCAGTTTCTCTATCAGTTGCAGCACCTGTTCGCGCATTTGGTGATCCAGCGCGGAAGTCGGCTCATCCGCAATCAACAACTGCGGATCGTTTATCAACGCGATCGCCAACATCACCCGCTGCCCCATACCGCCGGAAAGCTGATGGGGGTAGCGCTGGCTCAGGCCACGCGGATCCGGCAGCCCGACCGCCGCCAGCATATCCAGCACTTTTTCGCGGCGCGCGGCGCGCCCCAGCCGGCTATGTAAACGCAGCGGCTCTTCCACCTGCCAGCCAATCGGCCGCGCCGGGTTCAATGCGTATTTCGGATCCTGCAGCACCATCGCCACCTGCTGGCCGCGCAGCCGGTTCCACTGGCGCTCACCGAGCCTGATAAGATCGTTGCCGGCCAGCGCCAGCCGCTGCGCCTGCAGCGACAACGACGGCGGCAACAGCCCCATCAGCGCGCGCGCCGTCAGCGACTTGCCGGAACCGGATTCCCCCACCAGCGCCAGGCGCTCCTGGCCCATGCTGAACGAAATCCCCTTTACCAGTTCAACCGGTTGGGCGGCGCGCAGCCGCACCGAAAGGCGCTCAACGGCTAATAATGTGTTATCAGTTTCAGTTTGCATGGCGTGGATCCATTTTGTCGCGCAGGCCGTCGCCCAGCAGGTTAAACGCCAGGCTGGCGAACAGTATTGCGCCGCCGGGGGCGGCAGCCACCCACCATTGGTCAAAAATCACTTTGCTGCCTTCCGCCACCATTGAACCCCACTCGGCGGTAGGCGGTTGCACGCCCATGCCAAGAAAGCCCAACCCGGCGGCGGAAAGAATGATGCCCCCCAGGCTCAGTGCCGCGCGCACCACGGCGCTGGGCAAACAGAGCGGCAGAATATGCCCGGCCATCAGCCGCAGGCCGTTGATCCCCTGCATGCGCGCCGCCGCCAGATAGTCGCTGCGGCGCAGTGCCAGCGTTTCCGCCCGCGCCTGGCGCGCAAAGGAAGGCCAACTGGTCAGCGCCAGCGCCAGGGCGCCGTTCATCAGGCCCGGCCCCAGCACGGCGACGAACGCCAGCGCGATCACCAAACTCGGCAGCGACAGGAAAATATCGGTAATACGCATCAGCACGCGCTCAACCCAACCGCCGAGATAACCGGCGCAAATCCCCACCACCAGCCCGATAGGGATCGTCAGCAGCAGGATCAGCGCCACCAGAATCAGCGTGGGTCGCGCGCCGTAGATCACGCGCGAAAGCAAATCACGGCCAAAGCCATCGGTGCCCAGCCAGTGCTGCGCCGAGGGCGCCAGCAGGCGCAGCTCAATGTGTTGAATGTTCGGATCGAACGGCGCCAGCCAGGGCGCCAACAGCGCCGTCAGCAGTAGAACGGCCACCAGCGCGCCGCCCACCGCCAGCGTAGTGATACGCCGCCGTGCGAAGGCGCCCGGCGCGGGTTCGTTCTGCGGTTCATGTTCAGATAAATATTGGCTCATCGGGTTCTGGGATCCACGGCATAAGTTAAAGCATCCGCCAGCGCGTTCAGCAACACGAAACAGGTGCCGATCAGCAACGTTGCCCCAAGAATCGCCGGCGTATCGGCGGCGAACAGCGCATTGGTCAAATAGCGCCCTACGCCCGGCCAGGCGAACACGGTTTCTGTCAGCACCGCCCCTTCCAGCAGGCTGGCATAAGACAGCGTGAGTACGGTGATCAGCGTGCCGAGCACGTTGGGGAATACGTGGCGCAACAGGATCCGCACCCGGCCGGCTCCTTTGGCGCGCGCCAGCGTCACGTACTCCTTATTGCACTCTTCCAACATCGCGGCGCGCAGCAGCCGGGTAATGCCGGCCATCGACAGCAACGCCAGCGCCACCACCGGCAGCCACAGGTGCATCAGCGCGTTGTAAAAGATCTCACGGTCGCCGGAAAGCCAGGCATCAATCAGGATAAACCCCGTGCGCGATTCCATGGTGTAAAGGTAGATATCGTCCAACCGCCCCGGCCCCGCCGACCAATGCAGCGTGGCGTAGAACAGCAGCATGCCAAGCAGGCTCAGCCAGAAAATCGGCACCGAATAGCCCAGCAGCGAAACCAGGCGGGCGGCGTTGTCCAGCAAACTCCCCGGTTTGTACACCGCCAGCAGCGCCAGCGTGATGCCGCACAGCGCCCCCAGGATAATGGCGCAGGTGGCCAACTCCACCGTCGCCGGGAAGGTACGCAACAAATCGCTTAGCACCGGCTGGCCGGTGGTGCGCGAAATGCCCATGTCGCCGTGCGCCAAATGCACCAGGTAGCGCCAGAACTGCACCGGCAGCGGTTGGTCCAGCCCCAGATCGTGGCGCACCTGCGCATAGGTGGCTTCACTGGCGTGATCGCCAGCAATCTGCAACGCCGGATCGATCGGCGCCAAGTGCGAAAGTATAAAGGTGAACAGCAGCAGGCCCAGCAGCGTCAATACCAGGGAAGCTGCGCCCTCCAGCAGCCGCTGCGCCCAGCGCCAGCGTTGCCGGGCGCGGGCGGTCAAACCCAGCGCCATTATTTGCTGACCTGGCTGTAGAACACCATGTCAGGATTAATGCCCTGCACATAGCCTTTCAGGTTATCGCGCACGGCAATCAGGCTGCGCGCCTGCAGGCCAATCACGAACGGCGAGCTTTGCTGTACCGATTTTTGCAGCGCCTGATAATCCGCCGTGCGTTTGGCGCCGTCGCTTTCTGCAATCGCCGCCAGCGTCAGCTTATTGAGTTCTGGGATCTGCCAGTTCGCGCGCCAGGCCAGAGTCTTACTGCCATCTTCCGGGTTATAGGCAAAGGCGGCGGCATTGGTATTCGGATCAAAGTAATCCGGGCCCCACGAGGTCAGGGTGGCTTCATATTGATGCGATCTGACCCTGGTCGATACCTGCGAGCTGATGCCTGGCACCAGTTCCACCTTCACGCCGGCCTGCGCGAAGCTGGCCTGCAGCGCTTGGGCGATATCCAGGTACGGCGGTTGGTTAGTGACATCCAGCCGGAAGCTGACATTGTTCAAACCGGCCTTCGCCAGGATCTGTTTGGCTTTTTGCGGGTTATAACTGTAGGGCTGGTCTGTCAGCGCGCCTGGATAACCATTAGGCAGGAATGCCTGATGGCTTTGGAACTGGCCTTTCAACAGATCGTTGGCGATGCCGTTATAGTCAAACAGCCAGCGCGCCGCTTCCCAAAACGCCGGGTTGCCCAACGCCGGCGAAGCCTTGGCATTGAACTGCAGGAAATACAGCGAAGCGTATGGAATCGCCAGCGGCTTAACGCCCGGCTTGTTGGCCAGCGCCGCCATCTGATCGGCGCCCAGGTTGCGCGCCATATCGGCATCCCCCTGCTCCAGCAACAGGCGGCGCGCCGCCGGATCCGGCACGTTTTTGATCAGCACGGTTTTCAGCTTGGGCGCGCCTTCCGGTGAGCTGGGGTTGGCCGCCAACACCACCACTTCATGTGGCACATAGTTCTGGATTTTATACGGGCCGCTACCGGCGGAATGGGCGCTCAGCCATTGATTGCCCAGATCACTCCCTTTCTGGTGCGCCAACGCCTCTTTGGCGTCGACGATGGAAGACACCGGCGCCGACAGCAGGCTTAGCACAAACAGCGGGCTAACGTTCGCGGTCCAGCTCACTTTCACCGTGTGATCGTCGACTTTGGCGATCAGGCCATCGATATTCTGCGCATTCCAGCCCAGTTGGGTGAGGATGAACGCAGGCTCCAGGTTGAGTTTCACCACCCGTGAGAGTGAGAAAATCACGTCTTCCGGGCGCAGCGGGTTGCCGCTGGCGAAGGTGGCGCCTGGGCGCAGGGTAAAGGTCAGGCTGCGGTTGTCACTGCCCGTTTGCCAGTGGCTGGCCAGCGTGGGCTTGAGATCGACCGGGTTATGCGGATCCGATTGCACCAGGCGCTGATACAGATTATTGATGGCCTGGATGGTGGTCAGTTCAGAACCCTGCGCCGGATCAAAGCTGATGGCGTCATCAATCGACTGCGCCACCACCAGCGCATTGGCCGGCGTTGCCGCCTGTAGCGAAAAACTGGATGCCATTGCCAAAAACACCAGGGATGGGATAAAAACTTTCATCAAAAACGCTCCAACCAAATGGAATATATTATAATTTCGCGAGTCTAGGCGAGCACTATAGGTATGCGAAAGTCTATTAACAACTAAATATATTCCCAGAAAGAATATGAAAATGATTTTGATTATATTCTGGATTATTTATGGCGAAAAAGCCGCCATAGTGGGTTTTTCCCGGGCCTTATGGCCCGGAAATATGCCAGTATTGACGCCCGGCATCACCACCGCAGAGGGGTTAGATTTGGTAGTCGATCGCCGACTCAATCGAAGAGGAAAAGACCTGATCCTTGATCTCGGTGAGCGTCAGGGTCGGGTTGCACAGCTGGATAAAACGCCAGGCGAAGTTACGCTGTAACTGGCCGCGTTTTACCCCGAGCCAAACAGTGTTCGGCTCAAACAGGTGCTCCGCATTGATGCAGACCAGGCCGGTATCGCGCTCTTTCTCATACGACATGTCCGCTAGCACGCCCACGCCCAGCCCCAGCTCCACATAAGTTTTAATCACGTCGGAATCCTGGGCGCTGAGCGCGATGTCCGGCGTCAGGCCCGCCGCCTTGAATGCGGCATCCAGGCGCGAACGGCCGGTGATGCCCTGGCGGTAGGTGATCAGCGGCAGCGTGCTGAGCATTTCCAGCGTCACCTGCGGCTGTTTGGTCAACTCATGCCCTTCCGGCACCAGGATGGCATGGTGCCAGCGGTAGTAAGGGAACGCGGCCAACGCTTCGGCATTCATTAGCCGCTCGCTGGCGATGCCGATGTCGGCTTCCCCGGCGGCCAGCATGGAAACAATCTCTTCCGGGCTACCCTGGTTTAACACCACGCGCACACGTGGGTACAGCGCGCGGAATTCCTTAATCACCCCTGGCAGGCTGTAGCGCGCCTGGGTGTGGGTGGTGGCGATATGCAGTTGGCCGCCGTCCTCGCTGCTGAACACGTTAGCCAGACGGCGGATGTTATTGGCATCGTTGAGGATACGCTCCGCCACCACCAGTAACTCTTTCCCCGGCTCGGTCATGCCTAATAACCGTTTGCCGCGCCGGATAAATATTTCAATACCCAGTTCTTCTTCCAGTTCGCGAATATGGCGGCTGACGCCGGATTGCGAAGTAAATAAAGTATTGGCCACTTCCGTCAGGTTGTAGTTGCAGCGTGCCGATTCGCGGATAATTTTTAATTGTTGAAAGTTCATACTCCCCCCTTGCCTTACAAAACCGTTAGCAATATTGATACGTAGTCATTACCGTGCTAACAAATAAGAAATACTATTTACTTATGCTTTTTTATGCTAAGTGGGGATTTCCCGCACGCTGCCTGAATACGTGCCGCGCAGAAAAGAATGAATCGTGTTAAGAATTAATGGGATAAATAACACTAAAAAAAGGAGGGATAAAAATCTGCTGGCCAGAAAAGTTATTATTTATAGGGATCGGATATAACCGACCGTTGGCTTACAGGGGGCAATACGCCCCCTGCTGCTTATGCCGTTGCCTCGCCGCCTAACTGACCAGCGGTATTCTCCTGCAGCCACTGGCGAACATAGTTAACCAGCTCGCCGATGCAATCGTCCTTCATCCCCTGGTTTTGCAATTCGTTTTCCAGGGCAAAAAGATACTGCGCATTGGTGCCGAGTGGGCCGCTGGCGCGCGCGATCAGCGGGGCGATAACCTGGTGGCGCACATCTTCTTCAAACAACGGGTGCTGCGGGTTCATCACAAACACCAACGCCGTCACCACCTGCCCGTCTTCCAGCGACAAATCGCACCAGGTGGGCAGGTAACAACCGGTGAGCATTTCACGCTTCCACAACAGCTCTAGCTCTTCGCGCAGCGTAGCTTCCGGCAGACGGAACGCCAGGCCGGTGGTGCAGCCCCCTTCCTTAAGCGCCAGCATACGGCCCGGCCGGTGCAGCGTGCCGCGCCCGGCCGTCAACCGCAAACAGAAAGCGCGGTGCCAGCCTTGCAAGGTGGCGCGCCGCACCTCTTCGGCTTCAAACAACGGGTTCCACATCAGCGAACCATAGCCAAAAATCCAGACCGGGCTGTTATCAGGACGACGTGACAATGTACAATCTAACGAGGCCAAACGCTGTTCTGTTGTCAGCAACAGCGCGTCATCAATGGTACCGAACGCCGTTTTACAATCTGCTTTTTTCAGAAAATCTCGCGTTAACACCTGTTTACCACCTCCTGAGAAACCAGTTTGCCCAATTTCTCTTAAACCCCCTTCATGCATCACGTTGCCCGTGTGTTGGGCCAGCGTAAGCACGATTCAAAACGCGTTACCCTGCGGCTTGAATTATTTGGGGTATACAACTCAAATCATTAACCCTTCGATAATTTGGTGCGCGTATATTTATTTATATCGCGGCGCCACAATGTAAATGACATTATTCTTTTCCGGCGTGGCGATCAAGTTTCGCGGCAGGTTTCGCTTAAAAAAGCAGGAACCCAATGATAATAATATTAATTCCGCACCACCGGCGGGCTACGCCCTCACTTTTTATGCCAGCGTTCATCGTTGCCTTTGCGATAAACCTGTTTTACCGCCGCCCAGGCAACCTTATGCGCTGTGGTTTCACGCGAATCATCACCGCGCCGGTCTTCTGCATCTTTATACTCATCCCAGGCGCTGTTAAATGCTTCCTTATAGATTTCCTGTGCATGTTCAGGCAAAACGTTTTTTACACTTTCCGGCAATGCGCTTTTATTTTTATACGGCATGATATTCTCCTTTTCTGGACATCTTCTGATTCTAGATGCCACATTGCCCACTCTCAACTTGCAAATAATTCTCATTTTTAATAACAATGATATCGCCAACAAACCGAAGTATCATGGAGAGCAGTTCCCGGTCCGCGCTGTTGAAGCGCCGTGCCGTTGGTTCCACTCCTCACGGGTGATTTCCCACAATTCCGTGTCCAGAACCCCTGCCACATCCTCCCCTTTGAAGAAATCAAGCCGATTCAATACTCAAAGTGCAACCGTAATCAGCAGTATGCGATTCCCTACTGACGAGAACCGCTAAATAAAGAGAATTATCATCAAAAACGGCACCAAGTCGGGGGGAATATCGATAGTTGACAGGCCAATACCGCGTTAGCCAGCCGGCTAATTATCGCCATTAGTCACTTTTTTATGCCACTGATGTTGGAAAAGTGTTTATGTTCGTAAAAGTAAGTAAATAAAACCGCATCAGTTGCGTTTTTTTTGTTAACCTAGTCACATAAAGCAAGTGATTGCTTTTTCAAGTTAAAACAACATCACATCTTTAACCCGGCACGGCACTCAGGGTGTATCCTATTATCAATCACTTTCTGAACGCGCAGAGCCGCCTGTTAACCGGCATTCTGCGATGACGGAGCCACGCGGTTTGAGAAGGAGAAAAACAACAATGCAGTCACAACACGATACCGAGCGCTCAAAATCCCGCCACAGTGAAATTTCACTGATATTCCCGGTTGTGGCGCTGGCGGTTCTGAGCATTTGGGGCACCACCGCGAATATGCCATTGATTGTCGGCATCAATGTGCTGGCCCTGATCGGTATCCTCAGCAGCGCCTTCAGCGTGGTTCGCCATGCCGACGTGCTCGCCCATCGCCTGGGCGAGCCCTATGGTTCACTGATTCTCAGCCTATCCGTAGTCATTTTGGAAGTCAGCCTGATTTCCGCCCTGATGGCCACCGGCGATGCCGCGCCAGCACTGATGCGCGATACGCTCTACTCCATCATTATGATTGTGACCGGCGGCCTGGTGGGCTTTGCCCTGCTGCTTGGCGGGCGCAAGTTCGCCACCCAGCACGTTAACCTGAGCGGCATCAAACAGTACCTGATGGCAATTTTTCCACTGGCAGTGATTGTGCTGGTGCTGCCGAGCGCCCTGCCCGGCGGCAATTTCAACACGGCCCAGGCGCTGTTGGTGGCGGCAATTTCCGCCGCCATGTACGGCGTGTTCTTAATCATTCAGACCAAAACGCACCAAAGCCTGTTCGTTTATGAACACGAAGACGACGATGGCGATCCGCATCACGGCAAGCCTTCGTCCCACAGCAACACCTGGCACGCCGCCTGGCTGATTGTGCACCTGGTTGCGGTTATCGCGGTAACCAAGTTCAACGCCGGCCCTCTGGAAGGGCTGCTGACCAAATTGAATGCGCCGGCACAGTTCACCGGCTTCCTGGTGGCGTTGCTGATCCTATCGCCTGAAGGCCTGGGCGCATTGCGCGCCGTGCTGAACAACCAGGTGCAACGCGCCATGAACCTGTTCTTCGGCTCGGTGCTGGCGACCATCTCGCTGACCGTACCGGCGGTGACCATCATCGCCACGCTGACCGGCCAGACGCTGATTTTCGGCATGCAGGCGCCGCATATGGTGGTGATGCTGGCCGTGCTGATGCTGTGCCACATTTCATTCTCCACCGGCCGCACCAACGTGCTGAACGGCACCGCGCACCTGGCGCTGTTCGCCGCCTATATGATGACGATTTTCGCCTGATCGAAAACGCCCAGGGGGCCAACGGACGTATGCCAGCCGGCAAAGAACCGGCTGGCATTTTTTATGCCTGAATAACGGCCAGGAAAAAGGCCGCCGCGGCGGCCTTAGTTCGACAGGAAAAGCAGTGAGGGTTAGCTGTAGGCATGGAGCGTGCGCTGGCACAGGGCCGAGCGCACACAGTCTTGTTTTTCAAAGCGGATAATACCGACCATCTCGTCCTCTTCGAAGCGTTCAAGCGCATCGCTGAGGCCGGATTTTACCCCGCGCGGCAGGTCGCACTGGGTGATATCCCCGTTGACGATCACCGTCACGTTCTCGCCCAGACGGGTCAGGAACATTTTCATCTGGCTGGCGGTCACGTTCTGGGCTTCATCCAGGATCACCACCGCATTTTCAAACGTACGGCCGCGCATATAAGCAAACGGCGCGATCTCCACCTTGCCGATTTCCGGGCGCAGGCAGTATTGCATAAAAGACGATCCTAAGCGGCGCAGCAAAATATCGTACACCGGGCGGAAATAAGGGGCGAATTTCTCAGAAATATCCCCGGGCAAAAAGCCAAGGTCTTCATCCGCCTGCAGAACCGGACGGGTAACAATTATCCGATCCACCTCTTTATGGATAAGGGCTTCAGCCGCTTTGGCGGCGCTGATGAATGTTTTGCCGCAGCCGGCTTCGCCGGTGGCAAATATCAACTGTTTATTTTCTATGGCTAATAAGTAATGACCTTGAGCTTCGGTTCTCGCCTCAATAGGGGATGTATCGCGCTTATCCCGCGCCATGCCGATAGACTCGACGCCCCCCATTTGTACCAGCGAAGTAACGCTTTCTTCTTCAAGCTGGCGATGACTACGAGCGTCACGACGAATGACGCGTTTCGCTTCACGACGTGCTTTGATCACTGCTTTCTGTCTTCCCATAGTGGCACCTTACAGTTTGGTTCACCTACCGCAACGGCATTGCCGTGCGATCATGTTTACAAGCAGACTGTCGCCTCCTTCACAACCAATATAAGCCAACGGAAATGGTGAATGCGCGGCAATTGCGTTGTGCCGTGGTTCACCGGACATGGGTATATAAAGAGGGGTGTTATAAGCTGAATGATGATGCGCGAAAAGCTGAAAACTGACGGAAAAAAGAGAGTCGGGGATAAGCCCCGTGTTACAACAGGAAATCGGGAAAGGTATATCGTTTTTTCTTGCCAGCCCAAACATGGACTTTACCATTAGCGATCCCCGCAGTGATATTTGCAGCTCCAGGCTGCGCACCGTGTGAAAACTACCGCCAGATGATTACAGTATAATGACAATTCAAACCTGTGCGTTATCGAAAAGTAAAAAAATTAATTGCTGCCGTTTTCAACTAACGCAAAATTACTATATCACGCCGTTCAGCTTTCGCCACAAAAACTTCACCCTCCTTATAAAACAGTCTATTACGATTAAAATCAGCAGATGACATTTCCGTTTCCTGATTAAAAAAAACGCAAACAAAAAAAACGCCCTGCGCGTATCTCAAACGGCAAGTGTAAGCTGGCGTACATTTTTCACCCAACCCAATAATGAAAAAGGCGGGAAAGCTCCCGCCCTGAAACTTGTTTGCCGCTAGCGCCGGTTTGTATCAGCCAAACCGGCGATGCGATTTATTTACTGTCCGGCAATGCATAGGCAATCACATAATCACCACGCTGCGGCGATTGGCGCGCGCCGCCTGCGCTGATAATAATGTATTGCTTGCCATTTTTCGGCGAGACGTAGGTCATTGGCCCCGACTGGCTACCGACAGGCAGACGTTCTTTCCAGATTTCTTTACCGGTTGCGGTATCAAACGCACGCAGATAGAAATCCTGGGTACCGGCAAAGAACAGCAAACCGGCTTGGGTAGAAAGGCTGGCGCCCAGCGTCGGCATACCGACTTCCATCGGCATACGCATCTTGATACCCAGCGGCCCGGTATCCTGCACCGTACCCACCGGTACCTGCCACACCAGCTTGCCGGATTTCAAATCAACCGCAGACATGGTGCCGAACGGCGGCTTCTGGCAAGGGATGCCAAGCGGCGACAGGAAGCGCTCACGCACGGCGCCATAAGGGGTGCCCTCCATCGGCACCAGGCCCATTTCAATGCCGCTGGCGCCGGTCGGTACTTTGCTGCGCGGCACCATATAGTTGGCCAGCCCCAGACGCATATCGTTGACGAACATAATCGCATTGTTCGGATCAACCGAAACGCTGCCCCAGTTCATTCCACCCAGGGAACCAGGGTATTGCAGCGAGCGATCCAGCCCTGGCGGCGTATAAACCCCCTGGTGGCGCATGCCTTTAAACTCAATGCGGCACAGCAGTTGATCGAGCGGCGTTGCCCCCCACATGTCGGATTCCGACAGCGTTTCATTGCCGATATTCGGCATACCCACGGAGTAAGGCTGGGTTTTCGAATAGCGTTCGCCTGGGACGCTGCCTTGCGGCACCTCGCGGTCTTCAACCTTGGCCACTGGCTGGCCGGTTTCCCGGTTCAGCATGAAGATCATGCCCTGCTTGCTGGTCTGCACCAGTACCGGCGTTACGCCGCCGTTACCGTCGGGCAGATCGTAAAGCAATGGCTGCGACGGCAGGTCAAAGTCCCACAGATCGTGGTGCGTGGTTTGGTAATGCCACCGCACCTGGCCGGTTGCCGCATCTACCGCCACCACGGAAGAGTTGTATTTATCATCCAGCGCGGTACGCTCGCCGCCGAAGAAATCCGGCGTTGCATTGCCGGTTGGCAGGTAAATCAGGTTCAGCTTGGCATCATACGCCATGGCAGACCAAACGTTCGGTGTGCCGCGGGTATAGGTTTGCCCTTCCGGCGGCAAGCGCGTGATGGCCGGGTTACCCGGATCCCATGCCCAAGCCAGTTCACCGGTATGCACATCATAGGCGCGCACCACACCAGGGGGTTCGCCCGTGGAGTAGTTATCCGCTACGCGCCCGCCGACCACCACCACGTTGCCGGCAACCAGCGGCGTTGAGGTTTGCTGGTAATAGCCCGGTTTCACTTCGCCCATACCGACTTTCAGATCGACAATGCCGTTGGCGCCGAAATCTGCACAAGGCTGTCCGTTATCGGCATTGATCGCAATCAGACGAGCATCGGTAGTCGGCAGGAACAAGCGGCGCGGGCAAACGGCGGCGACATGATTCGCCACCGCATCGCTTTGGCTCGGTGCCGGGTGTTCAGCATCCGCGTAATATCCCAGGCCACGGCAACGCTGCCAGTTCGGCGCCTGGGCTTTCGGATCGTACACCCATTGCTGTTTGCCGGTATCGGCCTCCAGCGACAACACTTTGCCATAGGCGGTGCAAACATACAGCGAGTTGCCGATTTGCAGTGGCGTGTTTTGATCTTCCGCGCCCGAGCCGTTGCTCTGTGGGATATCGCCGGTGTGGGCAACCCAGGCAACCTTCAACTGGTTAATGTTGGTTTTATTGATTTGGTCCAGCGCCGCAAAACGGTCGCCGTGGGTAGTGTTACCCCAGTGCTCCCAGTTTTTCTGCTCGCTACCCGGCGCAACCGGCTTCACCGGCACGTCTTCGCTGGCGGCCACGATCGGCGCCGGCACAAAGGTATAGCCAAAACCGGCCACCAGCGCGATCGCCAGCAGGGCCGCCAACACGTAGCTCGGTGCACCGCGCCCGGTGCCGCCTACCTGTTTTTTCAGCCACGGATAGGCCAACGCCACCAAAAACGCCAGCACGCCGAACATGAACAGGCGCGAGAAAAGCGGCCAGAAGGTCAGGCCTACATCCCACAGCGCCCAGGCGATGGTCAATACAAAGGCCAGCGCATACAGCCAGGCGCCGGCCGGTTTACGTTTAATGATAAGCACTGCGGCGATCAGCATCGCCAGCCCCATCAACAGAAAATACAGACTACCGCCCAGCGTCGCCAGGTAACCGCCGCCGATCGCCAGCGCCAGGCCGATAACCCCCATCAGGCCGCCCAGCAGCCAGATGAGGTATATCCCTATACTTCGTTTTCCACTTGAATTTGCCATATCTTCTCTCCCACCCACAGGTAGTGACGCCATTGTGGGTGCAATAGTTTTGATCCTATCCGCCATACTTCAAGTTGCAGCCGCGTTGCTTTTGCCCCTCGAATGTCTTTGGATATCTATCTACAGTTGCCATAGGTTGTTCAATTTCATTTCACCGCTGCTACGGCGTTAGTTTTATATGCCACATATCTAATTCCCTTTATTCAAAAGAATAGGCAACGCTCATACCGCCGCCCCAATTTCTGCCGGGCGCCGGTTCGAAATAGCGCCCATTGCTTTCATTTACAATCACAGAACCGACGTATTGCCGATCAAATACGTTGTCCACGCGGCCAAAGACGGTAAACAGCCAGTTGCCCATCGGATAGCGATAACCGGTATTCAACGATACGGTGGTATAAGACGGCGCCTGCGCCGTATTTTCGTCGTTGGCCTGGATATTGCTCATATAGCGAACCTCGGCGCCGGCGAACCAGCCGGCCGGCGGTGACCAGGCCAGTGAAGCGTAGCCCATATTGCGCGCGATGCCCGGCATCCGGTAGCCGCGCAGCACGCTGCTGTCGGCGCTGCATTCGCTGTCGCCGCAGACGTTGTCGCGGTAGCGGGCGTCCAGCAACGTCCAGGCCAACTGCAGGTGCCAGTCATAGGCGAACTGCTGGTCCAGCGCCAGCTCAAGGCCACGCCGCCGCGTCTGGCCGGCGTTCTTATAGCTGCTGCGGCCGTTGCTGCTTTCATCCACCACGATTTCATTTTTGGTGTTGGTCTGGAACATCGCGGCAGTGAACAAGCCATTGCCGATGCGGGTTTTGCTGCCCAGTTCCACCGTTTCGCTGGTTGACGGCTTCAGATCGAAGTTCAGCCCGGACAGGCCGCCGGAACGGTAAGAGAGCTCGTTGATGGTCGCCGTTTCAAAACCACGGCCGGCGGATACATACACATTCCACCCCGGCGTGACGGCATAGTTGAGCGAGGCGGCCGGTAACCAGCGGTGATAGCGGGCGCTGCCGCTGTCGTCGCCGTTGCTGCCGGTGACATAAAAATCGTTGGAATCGAAATTGACGGTGCTAAAGCGCACGCCGGCATCCAGCGTCAAGCGTGGCGTTAACTGCCAGGAGGTCTGCAGATAAGGATCCAGGCTCCACATCAGGTTGCGCTCGTTGCGGCGCAAATCACCCAAGGTGCCTAACTCCGTCACGCCATTGTTTACGGTAAAGTTTTCATAGCCCTTGCGGCGTTCCGTCATGGTTTCATAATCCAACCCGCCGGTCAGGGTGACGGGCACCGCGCCCAATTCGCCACGGTGCGTCCAGCGGGTATCAATCCCCTGATAACGGCGGGTGAGATCGATCACCCCGCCTGGGTGCTGATCGCTGCTTTGCTGCACCGAAGCCGGAATTGTCTGGTATTGCGTGGTTTCGCGTATCCCGGCGTACATCATCACGCTCAGATCGTCATTGGCGCTCATCTGGCGTTCATAATGCAGCCCGGCCTGGGTTTGCTTGGTGCTCTTGCGCGAATTGTACTGATCGGCCCGTGGCGCCTGGCGTGGGTTAGCGCGCCATTCGGCTTCGGTCAGGCCGCCGGGATCGTTGGCGTTGATATCCACACTGTTGAACAACAATGTCAGGGTGCTGACGTCATCAATCCGCACCCCCAGCTTGGCATTACCAAGGTTCTTTTGCGCACCGCTGTGATCGCGGTAGCCCTGGGTGGTAAAGCGCGTCGCAGAAACGGCGTAGTTCACATCGCCGGCGTGGGTCCCGTCGCCGGTGGCGCCGGTCGCTTTAAGCCCGTAGCGCCAGGTGCCGTCGCTGCCGACATACATCCCGGATTCAATGCGCGGCGGCTGCTGGCCCGTTTCTGTGACCACATTCACCATCCCGCCGGAAGCATTGCCGTACAGCGCTGAAAACGGCCCGCGCAGCACTTCCACCCGTTCGGCCGAGTTTAAATCAATATTCGACGTTTGCCCCTGCCCATCCGGCATCGTGGCCGGGATGCCATCGACATAGATCCGCACGCCGCGCACGCCGTACATCGAACGGGCGCCGAAGCCACGCACGGAAAGCTGCAGATCCTGGGCATAGTTTTGGCGGTTCTGGATCTGCACGCCAGGCACGCTGCCCAGGCTTTCAGAGAGGTTAATCTGCGGTTTGGCATCACGCAGCTGTTCGCCGTTGACCACGCCGACCGCCGCCGGCGTCGACAGTTCAGAAAGGCCTTCACGCTTTGCCGACACCACCATCGCCGAGGTGTCATCACTGTCCTGTGCAAAACAGACGGAAGCGGGCAACAATACAGGAATAAGGACGGCAGAAAACGCCGCCGTCTTTTTATGGGAGATATTTTTCATGAGGAAGGTGCCGTTAATGAACCCAGGTAAAATGAACCATTTGGAACACGAGTGGCGACATGTTAATACTTATAACATCCCATTGAAAAGAGTTAGCAACAATTTAAAACGCCAGCAACAAATCCCTCTGGGAAATTATTAATACAAATTAACGTATGTGCAACAGCAGCCCCGCACGATACGCCTAACAGCCATAACAGTCGCCATAATTAACAACAGGTTAAAGCGAATCCTTTTTTTAACCTTACTGTTTATTATCAGCACACGGAATGGATAAATCCAGTATATAAACCAGGCAATGATGGCAACCGGGTTGCCAATCCTTTACACACCACGGTGATTCCCCCCTGAGGGGGAACCCAAATACCGTTATACCGTTTTAAACTCCGCCTCGGCCTTGGCAAACCGTTCGGTCATCGCCGCAGAAGGCGCACGGCCCAGCAGGCTGACCGCCACGATAGCAATACAACCAAACAGGAAGCCGGGAATAATTTCATACAGATCCAGCCAGCCGTACTGTTTCCAGACCAACACCGTGATAGCGCCCACCAGCATCCCCGCCAGCGCCCCGTTGCGGGTCATGCGCGGCCACAGCACCGAAATCAGCACCACCGGCCCAAAGGCGGCGCCAAAACCGGCCCAGGCGTAACTCACCAGCCCCAGCACACGGTTTTCCGGATTAGCGGCCAACGCGATGGCAACCAGCGCCACCACCAACACCATCGCACGGCCAACCCATACCAGCTCACGCTGGCCGGCTCTTTTACGCAGGAAAGCCTTGTATAAATCTTCGGTAATGGCGCTGGAGCAGACCAGCAGTTGGCAACTGAGGGTGCTCATGACCGCCGCCAAAATCGCCGACAGCAGCACACCGGCCACCCACGGGTTGAACAGCAACATCGCCAGCTCGATGAACACCTGTTCGCCGTTTTGCGTTACGTTGGCGGCCTGGTGCGGGTTATTCGAGAAGTAAGCGATACCGAAGAAGCCGACGGCGATGGCTCCCACCAGACACAGGATCATCCACACCATGCTGATGCGGCGGGCGCTGCGGATCGTGTGGTGGGAATCTGCCGCCATAAAGCGCGCGAGGATATGCGGCTGGCCGAAGTAACCCAGCCCCCAGCCCAGCAGCGAAGCGATCGCCACCACGTTCAACCCTTTCAACATATCCGTATTGGCCGGGTTCTTGGCTTCAATTACCAGCATTGAGCTGTCGATCCCACCGACGGCGAAAATCACCATCAGCGGCGTCAGGATTAAGGCGAAAATCATCAGGCTAGCCTGCACGGTGTCGGTCCAACTTACCGCCAGGAAACCGCCCACGAAGGTGTAGGCGATAGTGGCGGCCGCACCGGCCCACAGCGCCGTGCTGTAACTCATGCCAAAGGTACTTTCGAACAGCCGGGCGCCGGCTACCACGCCGGAGGCACAGTAGATGGTAAAAAAGACCAGAATGACAATGGCAGAAATCACCCGCAGCAGCTTGCTGTTGTCCTCAAAGCGGCTGGTGAAATAATCCGGCAGCGTCAGGGCATTGTTGTTGGCCTCGGTATGCACCCGCAGCCTGCCCGCCACCAGTTTCCAGTTCAGATAGGCGCCAATGATCAGGCCGATGGCGATCCAGCTTTCGGAAATGCCGCTCAGGAAAATGGCGCCCGGCAGGCCCATCAGCAGCCAGCCACTCATATCCGATGCACCGGCGGAAAGCGCCGTCACCACGCTGCCCAGGCTGCGCCCGCCTAAAATATAATCATCGAAGTTATTGGTCGCCCGGTAGGCAAAGAAGCCGATCAATACCATCCCAAAGATATACACCAGGAAGGTCACCAGCATTGGTGTGCTCATTGTCATTTAATTCTCCAATTTCATTATTATTTGATCGCGATGTTTTCCACTGCTCACTGCACGCGCCGGAACGGGGCGAATTAAAGCAGCAGCGCGGGGGTCCTCTCCTCACGCCGGTTATCCTAGATGACACCCTTGTGAACCAACAAGAAATTTAACCCTGGGGTTACACAAAGTTTACCCTGCATCACATTCTCCCGGCGAAGGTTGCACCCGACAATCAACCTTAAATCAACTTAAACAAACGATAATTCACGCCATATAACGGTGATGACAGGGAATAAAACATCGTTCCCCCGCGTTAACAATTTAAAATGCCTCACACTTTGAAAAACGCATTGTTTTAACAGGGTTGCACAAAGTTGCAACATGCCCGATATTATCCCCATTCGACAGACACACAACCTATTCCCGCCGGCCGATAACAGCAGGCACATTGGCTCCCTGGAGCCCCTGCCTGAAGCGGGTAACCACAAATACAGGAGTTGGCGAAGTATGGGTACAACCACCATGGGCGTGAAACTTGATGAAGCCACACGCGAACGGATTAAGAGCGCGGCGCAACGTATCGATCGCACGCCACACTGGTTAATCAAGCAGGCCATTTTTAACTACCTGGAACGCCTGGAAAGCGGGGCCGATCTCCCTGAACTGCCGATATCAGCCAACAGCGCCCCGCAACAAGCGGACGATATTATGCAGCAAGAAACGGAGGAGGCACACCTGCCTTTTCTGGAATTTGCTGAACAGATTTTGCCGCAGTCAGTCACCCGCGCGGCCATTACCGCCGCCTACCGCCGCCCGGAAACAGAAACGGTGGCCATGCTGCTTGAACAGGCGCGTTTGCCAGCCGATCAAGCCGAAGCAACCCACCGCATGGCCTACCGCATCGCAGAGAAACTGCGCAACCAGAAAAACGCCAATGGGCGCGCGGGCATGGTGCAGGGGCTGCTGCAGGAGTTTTCCCTTTCATCGCAGGAAGGGGTAGCGCTTATGTGCCTGGCGGAAGCGCTGCTGCGCATCCCCGACAAGCCGACGCGTGACGCGTTGATCCGCGACAAAATCAGCACCGGCAACTGGCACTCCCACCTGGGCCACAGCCCTTCCCTGTTTGTCAATGCCGCCACCTGGGGCCTGCTGTTCACCGGCAAGCTGGTTGCCACCCATAACGAGGCCAACCTTTCCCGTTCGCTGAACCGTATCATCAGCAAAAGCGGCGAGCCGTTGATCCGTAAAGGGGTGGATATGGCGATGCGCCTGATGGGCGAACAGTTCGTCACCGGGGAAACCATCGCCGAAGCGCTGGCCAACGCCCGCCGGCTAGAGGACAAAGGCTTCCGTTATTCCTACGATATGCTGGGGGAAGCGGCGCTGACCGAAGCCGACGCACAGGCCTACCTGGTTTCTTACCAACAGGCGATCAATGCCATCGGCAAGGCCTCTAACGGCCGTGGCATTTATGAAGGGCCGGGGATCTCGATCAAGCTTTCAGCCCTGCATCCGCGCTATAGCCGCGCGCAGTATGAACGCGTGATGGGAGAACTCTATCCGCGCCTGCTGGCGCTCACCCTTATGGCGCGCCAGTATGATATCGGCATCAACATTGACGCCGAAGAGGCCGATCGCCTGGAGCTCTCGCTTGATCTGCTGGAAAAACTCTGTTTTGAGCCACAGTTGGCCGGCTGGAACGGCATCGGCTTTGTTATCCAGGCCTACCAGAAACGCTGCCCGCTGGTAATTGATGCGCTGATCGATATGGCCGCCCGCAGCCGCCGGCGCCTGATGATCCGACTGGTCAAGGGCGCCTACTGGGATAGCGAAATCAAGCGTGCTCAGATTGATGGCCTGGAAGGCTACCCAGTGTATACCCGCAAGGTGTATACCGACGTTTCCTACCTGGCCTGCGCACGCAAACTGCTGGCGGTGCCGAACCTGATCTACCCGCAGTTTGCCACCCACAACGCCCATACCCTCAGCGCCATCTACCATCTGGCCGGCAATAATTACTACCCGGGCCAGTATGAGTTCCAATGCCTGCACGGCATGGGCGAACCACTGTACGAACAGGTGGTGGGTAAAGTAGCCGACGGCAAGCTCAACCGGCCGTGCCGCATTTACGCCCCCGTCGGCACCCACGAAACCCTGCTGGCCTATCTGGTGCGCCGCCTGTTGGAAAACGGCGCCAACACGTCGTTCGTTAACCGCATCGCCGACAGCAGCCTGCCGCTTGATGAACTGGTGGCCGATCCGGTGCAGGCGGTTGAAGCCCTGGCGGCCAGCGAAGGCCAGGTCGGCCTGCCGCACCCGAAAATCCCCTTGCCGCGCGCGCTGTATGGTAAACAGCGCATCAATTCCAGCGGGCTGGATTTATCGAATGAACACCGGCTGGCATCGCTTTCCAGCGCCCTGCTCACCAGCGCCGCCCAGCAATGGCACGCCGCCCCCATCATCCATGCAGAGTTGGATCACGGCGTTGAACAACCGGTGATTAACCCGGCGGAGCCTGGCGATATCGTCGGCTATGTGCGTGAAGCCAGCCGTGAGGAAGTCAACCGTGCGCTGGATGCCGCCAACGCCGCCGGCCCGATTTGGTTCGCCACCCCGCCGGACGAACGCGCCGCGGTGTTGGAACGTGCGGCTGAATTGATGGAAGCACAGTTGCAAAACCTGCTCGGCATCCTGGTGCGCGAAGCCGGCAAAACCTTTGCCAATGCGATTGCCGAAGTGCGCGAGGCCGTCGATTTCCTGCGTTATTACGCCGCCCAGGTACGCCACGATTTTGCCAATGACAGCCACCGCCCATTGGGGCCGGTGATCTGCATCAGCCCGTGGAATTTCCCGCTGGCAATTTTCACCGGCCAGGTGGCCGCGGCGTTGGCGGCGGGCAACAGCGTGCTGGCTAAACCGGCGGAACAAACGCCGCTGGTGGCCGCACAGGCCGTGGAGATCCTGCTGGCCGCCGGTATTCCGCCGGGCGTTTTGCAACTGTTGCCCGGCCAGGGCGACAGCGTGGGCGCGGCTCTGGTTAGCGATCCGCGCACCCGCGGTGTCATGTTCACCGGCTCCACCGAGGTGGCCGGTATTCTGCAACGCGGCATCGCCGCCAACCTGGATCCGCAAGGCCGGCCGACGCCGCTGATTGCTGAAACCGGCGGCCTGAATGCAATGATCGTCGACTCTTCGGCGCTTACCGAACAGGTGGTGACGGATGTCGTCGCTTCCGCCTTCGATAGCGCCGGCCAGCGCTGTTCTGCGCTGCGGGTGCTGTGCATCCAAGAAGACGTGGCGGAGCACACCCTGCAAATGCTGCGCGGCGCCATGGCAGAGTGCCGCATGGGCAACCCGGAGCGCTTATCGACCGATATCGGCCCGGTGATCGACGCCGAAGCCAAGGCCAACATCGAAAACCATATCCGCGCCATGCGTGCCAAAGGGCGCAGCGTATACCAGGCGGCACGCGGCAATGCGCAGGAGGAAAACGAATGGGCGCGCGGCACCTTTGTGAAACCAACGCTGATTGAATTGGAAAGCTTCGGCGAATTGCAAAAAGAAATCTTCGGCCCGGTGCTGCACGTGGTGCGCTTCCAACGAGAAAATCTGGCTACGCTGATCGACGAGATCAATGCGGCCGGCTATGGCCTGACGCTGGGCATCCATACCCGCATTGATGAAACCATCGCCCGCGTTACGGAACGCGCCAAGGTCGGCAACCAGTACGTTAACCGCAATATGGTCGGCGCCGTGGTCGGCGTGCAGCCCTTTGGCGGCGAAGGGCTGTCCGGCACCGGGCCAAAAGCCGGCGGGCCACTGTACCTGTACCGTCTGTTGGCCAACCGCCCGGACGACGCCGTGCAGCGCACCCTGAATCGCCAGGATGGGGAGCAACCGGTGACAACCCCGGCGCAGGCCCCATGGCTGGCGGCGCACCAGGCGTTGGTTCAGTGGGCCAAAACCGCGAAGTTAGCCACGCTGGTTCCCCTGGCGCAGCGTTACGCCGAACTGAGCCAGAGCGGCACCGTGCGCCCGCTGCCCGGCCCCACCGGCGAACGTAACACCTATGCCCTGCAACCGCGCGAACGCGTGCTGTGCCTGGCGGACGAAGAAGGCGATGCCCTGGCCCAGTTGGCCGCCGTACTGGCCGCCGGCAACCGGGCGCTGTGGCCGGAAGCTGAGCTGCAACGCACGCTATACCACCGCCTGCCGGCCGAGGTGCAAGCGCGTATTGATTTCAGCAAGGAATGGCAAAGTGATGAACAGTGGGCATTTGATGCCGTCATCCACCATGGGGATGCCGATCAGCTTCGTACTCTGTGCGAACAGATCGCCGAACGCCGCGGCGCTATCGTTACCGTGCAGGGGTTTGCCCGCGGCGAAACCAACATCCAACTGGAACGCCTGTGGCTCGAGCGCTCGCTCAGCGTCAACACCGCCGCCGCCGGCGGCAATGCCAGCCTGATGACCATCGGCTAACCCTAAACGGCCACACCAAACAGTCCCCTCTCCCCTTGGGAGAGGGCCGTCTCAACCTCACACCCTCGCACCGGCCAGTCCCCTCTCCCCTTGGGAGAAAGTTAGGGTGAGAGCCATCTCAAGCTAACACTTTCGCACCGACCAGTCCCCTATCCCCTTGGGAGAGGGTTAGGGTGAGGGCCGTCTCAAACTCACACCCTCGCACCGGCCAGTCCCCTCTCCCCCTGGGAGAGGGTTAGGGGGAGGGCCGTCTCAAACTCACACTCTCGCACCGACCAGTCCCCTCTTCCTCTGGGAGAGGGTTAGGGTGAGGGCTGCTCAACGATTCAGAAACTTATCAAGAAACTGCCGTGTCCGCGGGTGCTGCGGATGACTAAACAGCTCCCTGGCCGGCCCCTGCTCCACAATCTGCCCCTGATCCATAAAAATCGCGCGGTCGGCAACGTCACGGGCAAAGCTCATTTCATGGGTCACGATCGCCATAGTGCGTTTTTCCTGCGCCAACGCACGGATAGTGCTCAGCACTTCCCCCACCAGCTCCGGATCAAGCGCCGAGGTCGGCTCATCAAACAAGATCGCTTCTGGCTGCATCGCCAACGCGCGGGCGATCGCCACCCGCTGCTGTTGCCCGCCGGAAAGGCGTTTCGGGTAGGCGTGCTCTTTGCCGCTCAGCCCCACTTTGGCCAACAGCAGCCGCGCACGTTGTTCAGCGCTGGCTTTGGCTTCGCCTTTTACGATCACTGGCCCTTCGATAATATTTTCCAGTACCGTGCGATGCGGGAACAAATTGAAGTTCTGGAACACAAACCCCACTTCCTGGCGCAGCGCACGCACCTGCGCCTTTTGCCGGCTGAGCGGCCTGGCGCTGTCAATACTGATATCACCCACTGTGATGGTGCCGGAATCAGGCACCTCCAACAGGTTGATGCAACGCAGCAGCGTGGTTTTGCCGGAGCCGCTGGGGCCGATAATCGCCACCACTTCGCCCGCATTAATCGCCAGATCGATACCGTGCAGCACCGGCTGACCATTAAAGTGCTTAACCAGTTTCTTAACCTCAATGGCGCTCATCGTTACGCGTTCTCCTGGCGGTTAACCTGCGCTTCCAGGCGGTTTTGCAGGGCGGAAAGCAGTGTCGCCATCACCCAATAAATCAACGAGGCGGCCAGATACATCGTAAACACCTCGAGCGTGCGCGACGTGATCAACTGCGCCTGACGGAACAGCTCCGGCACCTGAATGGTCGCTGCCAGCGAGGTATCCTTCACCAGGCCGATAAAACTGTTGCCGAGCGGCGGCAATGCCGTACGCGCCGCCTGCGGCAAGATCACCCGCCGCAGGGTCTGCCAGCCGCTCATGCCGATACTGGCGGCCGCTTCCCATTGCCCTTTATCAATAGAAGATATCGCCGCACGCAGGGTTTCCGAGGTATAGGCCGCGGTATTCAGCGAAAGCCCAATTAGCGCCGCCGGGAAAGGATCCAGCTCGATCCCGAACTGTGGCAAGCCATAGTAGATCATGAACAGTTGGGCGATCAGCGGCGTGCCGCGAAACAAGGAGACATAAAACCGCGCCAACCAGGCCAGCGGCCAGAAACGTGAAAGGCGCATCAGCGCCAGCAGAAAGCCGAGCACCAGGCCCAATGCCATGCCCCCCAGGCTGAGCTGGAGGGTCAGCAGCGCCCCTTTCAATAAAAACGGCGCTGAATCCAGCGCCAGTTGGATACTCTCGTGCATTATTGTGTTACGTCCGTGCCAAACCATTTCTCGGAGATTTTCGCCAGGCTGCCGTCGGCCCGCATTGCGGCAATCGCCTGGTTAATGGCATTCAGCAGTTCCGGGTTATTTTTGCGCACCGCCACGCCCGCTTCCTGGCGCGAGAACGCCGGGCCGGCTACCGCCAGTGTATCGCCGGTTTTCTTCACCAGATCCAACGCCGCCAGGCGGTCAACCAAAATCGCGTCGATGCGGCCCACGCGCAGATCCTGATATTTGGTAGGATCATCATCATAGGTGCGCACATCCACGCCCTGCACATTTTCACGCAGCCACTGCTCGTAGTTGGTGCCCAGGCCCACGCCCACCTTTTTGCCTTTCAGATCGTCCGGCTTGGCGATCTCGCTCGCATTGCCTTTTTTCACCAGCGCCTGAATACCGGAAACGGTATACGGGGTGGAGAAATCGTATTTCTTTTTGCGCTCATCCGAGATCGTCACTTGGTTTATCACCACGTCAATGCGTTTGGATTCCAGCGAGGCCAGCATGCCGTCCCACTTGGTGGGCGTCAGCTTGGCTTTAACCCCCAGATGCTGGGCTAATGCATCGGCAAAGTCCACTTCGAAGCCGGTGAGTTTGCCATCTTCACCCTGAAAGCTGAACGGCGGGTAAGTGCCCTCCAGGCCGACAATCAGCGTGCCGCGTTGTTTAATCTTGTCGAGTAAATTCTCTGCGGCATGGGTTTTCAGCGGCAGGCCGGCGACCAGAGCCACCGCCATCACCCCCATCAGCAGTTGACGACGAACATTTGAAAAAACCATAAATACCCCGTATGCAGTTTTTTTGATTTGCGATCGGTAGATTACCCACATTGCCGCATGCTTGATGGAATATAAACTCATAAATGCGCGGCTAAATGGAATATATCCAAGGTAATGGTTGGCAAGACAAAACGCCCCGCCAACCTGAAGTATAACGGGGATAGCCGCTATACCGCGGGATGATAGGCAAACAGGGCCGGCGCCCCGCCGGTATGCACGAACAGAATCGGGCCATCATCGCGAAAACGTTGCTGGGCGATACCGTCAATTAACCCGGCCATCGCTTTACCGGTGTAAACCGGATCCAGCAAGACGCCTTCCAGTTGGGCCAGCAAACGCACCGCCGCCATCCCTTCTTCATTGGGCATACCGTATTGCGGCGCGAAATAATCGTCCCAGAGCGTTATCGGGGCTAAGGCATCGCTCGCCAGCGAGCAGGCCAGCGCTTTCTGCAATTGTTCAACCTTCGGCAACTGATCGATCACCTTGCGGGAAACAGTCACGCCGACCAATTCCGTGCCGGGCAAGAGCTGTTGCAGGCCGACGGCCAGCCCGGCATGGGTGCCGGCACTGCCAGAAGCCACCACGACGGCGGCAAAAGGCATATCCCGCGCCTGCTCGGCGATTTCCAGCGCACACTGCACGTAACCCAGCGCTCCCAGCGCGTTTGAGCCCCCCACCGGCACAATATAGGGGCGGAACCCTTGCGCTTCCAGGCGCGTGCCCAGATCGGCCAGCTGCGCCTGCGGATCATGCAGCGCATCGCACATCACGACTTCGGTATTGAACAGCTCCAGTAGCAGCCGGTTGCCGTTAGTGAGGTAATTTTCCGCCGTGGTATCAATCGGGTTTTCCAGCAGCGCAACACAGTGCAGGCCGAGCCTGGCGGCCACGGCCGCGGTTTGGCGCACGTGGTTGGATTGAATGGCGCCAGCGGTGACCAAGGTATCAGCCCCTTGCCTCAGTGCGTCAGCGGCAAGATATTCCAGCTTTCTCAGCTTGTTGCCGCCCATAGCGATGGGCGTGACGTCGTCACGTTTAATGTAAATTTCGCGGCCGAGATAGTCAGAAAGGCGAGGCAGTTTTTCGAGCGGCGTCGCGGAACCAACAAGGTCCAGGCGCGGAAACTGCGCCAGTTGCTGTTGCAGATTCACAACTTCCCCCAAGGGTTAAGGCATCAAGATCGAAAGGTTATATACTCGTCATACTTCAAGTTGCAGGTGCGTTGGCTTGGTTACTCGGCCCATCCCTGGGCCTCGCCCCTTCGGGGCAGCTGCCAACAGCGTTCAAACCTGCTCCCGGCAGATTTGTCGCTCACCCCAGTCAATTGACTTCGGTAAGCTCCTGGGGACTCACTGTGTCGCCGCCTTCCTGCAACTCGAATTATTTAGAGTATATTTAGCAGATGTAGGCTCAATAATCACTGTTTATTCCAGGCGGCGTGGGCCACGTTTATCCCCATGCTCTGCATAACGCTATAAGCATGAAGCGCAGCAGCGCCGGCACAAAACGCGCCAACCGCCAGTGGTAGTGCCATTCGCGGCGTGCGCCGCTGCCCCACCTTCACATATTGCAACAATTACAACGCATTGCCGTAGAACAATCACCTTTTAAGCCATCGCGCAATTCGTTATTTTACCCAGGGCAGAATGTTGCCGATAATGTTTTTGCAGATTATCATTTACCAGAACCGTGATGTTTAACGGTCCATTTTGCCCAATTACGTTTATACCCGTCATACTTCAAGCTCACGCTGTGGTGGCTGTGTTTTATGCAGTTCATTCCAGCGCCTGGCCTTTATGGAGCCAACGCGAACGCCGTTGGTTTTTTTGCCCGGCAAGACGAATTATTTCGGGTATTTTTATTCATCGTGTTTTTTTAATTTCTACCCTATCGTGCGTCTGTCGCCCGGCCAGTGGCCGTGAGCAACGGATGTTTTCCATGCGGTAACTACTAGCAGGTTTTATTACGACCATGACAAGTACCTTAGATTACCTGATGACCTTCCGTAAATGCACCAGCCTGGACAGCCTGGAAAAGGTCTATGACAAGTTGAACTATTCTATTGATAACGATGGGGAAATGAGCAACATGTACCGAGCAGCCGATCATCGGCGCGCCGAGCTGGTGGCCGGTAAACTGTTCGATTTAGGGAAAGTACCTAAAACGCTGTGGGCGCAGGTGCTTTAATTCTTTTTATACTCAGATACGCCAGGTTGCCTGTGTTTCATGGCCCCGTCGTGGGCCATTACGGTCGATTCATTCCTGGCGAGTTTTCCTGGGTTTGCCGCTTTGTGCGCTTGATAAAAAGCGTTGGCATTGGCGAAAACAACCCCCTTTTGGCCCACACTCGCATTATTTATTAAACGGCGTTTTCTATTTTTAATTACAAAGATGATGAATACGTGCAATACCATCGCGTATGGTTTTCATTATGTTTTCAGTCAGAATAGCCCTCATCAGATAACCCCGGCAGCACCGTGACTCCCCTCTAGTTAATCATGCTATTTCCGCGCAAATCCAGCCGCCCGGCCACGCCCTCACTTGTTCGCGCCAGTAACGCACAGCATTAGGCCAAGCTTACCCGGCAGCTCTACCACAATGCCGTTTTGCCGCACATTTTTGCCACAGATAATTCTTCAGGCAGTAAAAAAACTGGCCGCATGGCGGGGCAGCCAGCGCCCCGCCGCAAAAACATAAAAAATTTTTAGCTATGAAAAAAATCATTAGGTGGATTAGTTAACCCTGGCTTGATTATTTTTTAATCAAACCACTGTTTGATTACTCACCATTGGCGATGAGAATCATCCGATTTTATATTTATTGATTGAATATATTAACACTTACTTACCTTTCACTCTGTATGTGTAAAGAATCGCCAACTACTTATTTCAAGTTGAAAAATAGCATTTATTTAAGCAACTTACCTTTCTTTACATACCCATAAAAATTGGTAATACCAATTTACCAATTGTTTTTATCGTTTTTACGAGAACAGCTATTTACATGTTTTATAAATAAAAAATAGAATACCATCGTCAAAAATCAGAGTTATACGTTGATCTGTTTGCCTATTTTGCAAATGCAAAGGGCTGGAGTAGACTTTTGCCAACCTTACAGCGTGTAAGTTTTGTTAAAGGAAACGTAAGGCTAATTCTCATTTTGTGACATTAGCGCCCTCGGGATCGTGCGTAAATCTCGTGCGGTAGCCATGCCTAAGCCGGAAAAAACTACGATATGGCTAATGATTAAATCAGCCCGTACAGCAATAAAACTGCACGGTATAAACAGGGACGAGTAAACCGGTATCGCACGCAACCGCCTCTGGAAGTAATGATTCATTGTTAAGTTATTCATGCTTATTCAGGCCGTGCGCCCGTTGCTGGGGTTAGCCCCGCAACCAGCGCCCCGCGCCTTTTAATGGCCACTGGCCATTTTTATCTGTAGTGACAGGAATGATATCCAAACCGAAAACGGGATTGTTTTGAGCAAAGCGCCACTCTGGCTTGCAGATATCTACAGGAATCCTTATTCGAATGAAAACCAATAAAACACAGCACATTAGCTTATGCACTCGCCTTCTCTTCTGCAGGCCGGTGTCCCCACATATGAGCGCGCCCCAGTTGGCCACGGCCGGCAAGGAGGTGACGCTACGCTCACGCCATCCGTCGGTGCGGCAAGTGATTGCCGCACCCACCCCATGTATTCAGCGCATACGCACGGGCGCCTCTGCGCCCGGTGTTCTATTCCCCCGGCCAGCGCTTTTGCCATGCCCTTCTCTCTTTATACTTTCGGCACAAAAATGTGCCTGGAACCCCACGGCTGCGCTGGCCGCTCTTCCCTCGCCATGCCATAAACCTTGCCCTGCCGCTGGGACATACCCGCCCAGTACTTTACCCGCCGGTGCCGCCGGCCCCTGAACGCCCTTCCCCAACGGAGTGGGAATCTCACAGCAATGGCTTCAGCCGAAAACAAAAGATAAAAGAGGATATTGTGAAAACACGGATTACGATGACACTGTTTGTCTCTTTACTGCTCGCCGGATGTTCATCACCGCCGCCGCCACCTCCAGTGGTGATTAACAACGACGCGTTGGTCACCAGCGAGGTTAATGGCGTCACGCTGCAACACCGCGCCGCCGTCAGCGCACCGACGCAGTTCAAACCGATCAACGAACAATACCGCAGCCTGTACGCCGCCAGCGTGATGAGCCAGCCTGATTACCACGGCGACCCCATCAGCCAGCTCGGCAGCGCCGCGCCGTTTTTTGTGCTGGGTGAAGTGCAAAACCACTGGCTGGCGATAGCCAACGCCCGCGGCGGCGAACTGCAAGGCTATGTGCAGGGCAACGCCGGCGTGCCGGAAAAGCAATACAAGGCGACGCTTCGTAAAGACTTGCCGCGCCGCGCCGCTAGCCGTAAGCCGGACTGCGTCAAAATCGGCGGCGACAGCCAGGCGTGTAAAGACGCCGCTTCCGCCACCTGGATCATGCAGTAATACTCTTCCGAAGGTGCGAGAACATCATGAATAAATCCCGAATCGCCGCCGGGTGTTGGGGCCTGTTTTTGCTGTTGGGCGCGCTGGCATTGAGCGGTTGTATGTCTTCCGCCAAGAGCGTGCCCGCCCGCTATAACCTGGTGTTCGATGCCGATCGTCTGGTGAATACTGCCGCAGACCGGCGCCCAGCGCCGGTCAAGGTGCGCGTTCTGTTGCTGCGCTCCGACGCAGAGTTTATGGATGCCGATTTCTTCAGTCTGCAGAGCAACGCCAAAGGCGTTCTTGGCAACAGCCTGCTTGATAGCGACCAGTTCTTCCTTTCGCCGGGCCAGGTGGGCAAAACCCTTAACGGCCAGGGCACGCTGGAAACTCGCTATATCGGCATCATCGCCGAATACCAGAATCTGGATGGCAAGGCCTGGCGCCTTTCACTGCCGCTGCCGGAGCCCACGCAAACCAATTTCTATAAATTTTGGCAATTTTCGCCGGACAAACTGGAAGCGCACATCATTGCCGGCAACAACGGCCTGCGCAGCGTCAATGACGGAGAATGACAATCCGCCGTTGCCAACATAGACAAGAATAATCAGGTGTGATGATGAAAGATGCTCATAAAGTTGTCTGGACCGAGGGAATGTTCTTGCGCCCTCACCATTTCCAGCAGGCAGAAAACTATCTTGAAGACTACACGCGCAACTGGGGACAAGCGTTGCATGGCTGCTTCTGGGGATTCCTGACTCTGGAATTCGACACCACCCTGCTGCTCCAGGGCAAAATCGCACTGACCGAAGCCAGCGGCATCATGCCGGACGGCACCCCATTCCACTTGCGCGGCGCACAGCAGGCGCCGGCGCCGCTAGCCATTGCCGATACGCAAACCGGCGAGAATATCGTGCTGGCGCTGCCCACCTACCGCGCCGGGCGCGAAGATGTGGTCTTCCAGGAATCCACGGATGCCCTGGCGCGCTACCTGGCCTATGAAACCGAAGTGGACGATCTGAACGCGGTGTCGGTCGGTAGCGCGGCGCTGCAGTTTGGCCGCCTGCGGCTACGGCTGATGCCGGAAAGCGAACTTAACGCAGAATGGACCGCGCTGGTGGTGGCGCGGGTGCTGGAAAAACGCGCAGACAACAGTTTGCGCCTTGAACCGGCCCTGATCCCACCGATGCTCAACTGCCAGGCCCACCCACAGCTGAAAAATTTCATCAGCGATGTGCAGGGCCTGCTGCAACATCGCAGCCAGCAGATGAGCCAGCGCCTGGTGCAACCGGGGCGCGGCGGCAGTTCCGAAATTCTGGACTTTATGTTGCTGCAACTGATTAACCGCTATTTGGGCCAGGTTAGCCATGCCAGCCACCTTGACCACCTGCACCCGGAACGGCTGTTTGCCGAATGGCTGCAGTTCGCCACCGAGCTGGCCAGCTTCTCGGCGCAGCGCACCCCGGACGCGCGGCTGCCGGTCTATAACCATGACAACCTGGCGCAGTGCTTCGGCAAGCTGATGCTGCTGCTGCGCCAGGGGCTGTCAGTGGTGCTGGAAGATAACGCGATTCAACTGACGCTGGTCGAGCGTTCTCACGGGCTAAACATCGCCACGGTGCACGATGCCAACATGACGCGCGATTTTGGTTTCGTGTTGGCGGTGCGCGCAGACGTTGCGCCAGAGATGCTGCTGACCCATTTCCCTGCGCAGATGAAAATCGCCCCGGTCACCCGCATTCGCGATCTGGTTCAGCTCCAGTTGCCAGGCATCGGCCTGCGCACCATGCCTTCTGCGCCGCGGCAAATCCCGTATCACGCGGGATATACCTACTTCGAACTGGAAAAAAACGGCGATCTGTGGAAACAGATGGAAAAATCCAGCGCGTTTGCCCTGCACCTTTCCGGTGATTTTCCCGGGCTGGATATGGCGTTCTGGGCAATTCGCAGCCATACGGATCGGTAATCTATGACTCAGGAAAACAGCCAGGGCAATTCGTTAAGCAACCCACTGGTGGCGGCGGCCAATCCACTGCTGAATGCCATTTCTCAGATTCGCCAGTCGGCCACCCATGCCAAACCGGCGCAGTTGCGTCAGCAGCTTATCGACGAAGTTCGCCGGTTTGAGATCCGTTGCCAGCGCGCCACGCTGCCGTATGAAGTGATCATCGGCGCCCGTTATTGCCTGTGCACCGCACTGGACGAGGCCGCCGCGCTCACGCCCTGGGGCAGCAACAGCGTGTGGTCCGGTAATGGCCTGCTGGTGACGTTCCACAACGAAACCTGGGGCGGCGAAAAATTCTTCCAACTGTTGGCCAAGCTTTCGCAAACCCCGCGTGAACATATTCAACTGCTGGAATTGATCAATTTCTGCCTGCTGCTCGGTTTTGAAGGGCGCTACCGGGTGATTGAAAACGGACGTTCACAGTTGGAAACCATGAAGCAGCGGCTGCTGCAACTGATTCGCTCAGTGCGCGGCGGCTACGCCCCGCCGCTGTCCCCCAACGTGCACGATCGCCCGGTGCAACAAAAACGCTGGCGCCCGCTGGTGCCGCTGTGGGCCTGCGCTGCGTTGACCGGCTTTGTGGCTTCGCTGCTGTTCATCATCCTTAACTGGCGGCTGGGGGATGCCACCAGCCCGGTGTTGGCATCCATTTATCAGACCAACCTGCCGCAGGTGAGCATCGCCAACCCGGCTCCGGCCGCCCCGCCGGTGCTGAGCCTGAAGAGTTTCCTGAGCAAAGAGATCGCCGAAGGGCTGGTGGCGGTGCGCGATGAGGCCCAGCAAAGCGTGGTGATCCTCAAAGGCGACGGCCTGTTTGATTCCGGCGCCACCACGGTGCGCCCGGTGTATCTGCCGGTGCTTGATCGTATCGCCAAGGCGATGAACGGCGTCAGCGGCCGCATCCTGGTGACCGGCTACAGCGATAACGTGCCGATCCGCAGCGCGCGTTTCGCCTCTAACTGGGAGCTTTCCCTGGCGCGTGCCGAAGCCGTCAGCGCGCAGTTGCAAAAACACATCGATGACCCGCAGCGGGTGAAAGCGGAAGGCCGGGGCGAAAGCAACCCTGTGGCGCCGAACGATAGCAAAGAATACCGTGCGAAAAACCGCCGGGTTGAAATTACGCTGTTGGTTGCGCCGGGGAACACCCGCGCGCAGCTCAATGGATTGCAGCAAGGAAACGGAAAATAATGCTGAACACGTTATTTGCCATTATCACCAGCCGCCTGCTCTGGGGGTTCGCCGGCATCACCGCCTTGTCGTTCATCATCTGGACGATTGGCCCGCTGGTGGCGGTTGGCGACTACCGGCCGTTTGAGCCGGAACTGAACCGCATTATCACCATTGCCGCGATCGCCGTGATCTGGGTGCTGTGCCGCATTGTGCCGCGCCTGTACAGCGCCTGGCTCAACAAGAAAATGTTGAACAACCTGAACAAGGTGGAAGAAAGCCAGGAGAAGCCGGCCGCGGGTAAAGTACAACAGGATCAGGCGCTGGCGCAGCGCTTTGACGAAGCCACCCAGTTGCTCAAACAGGCCCGTTTCGCCCCTGGCCAGGGTGGCAAACCGCATTGGGCGGCGCGTTTTAGCCGCCAGTATCTTTACCAACTGCCTTGGTATGTGATTATCGGCGCCCCCGGCGCCGGCAAAACCACCGCGCTGGCCAACTCCGGGCTGCATTTCCCGTTGGCCGAGCGCTTCGGCAAAACGGCGCTGCGCGGCGTCGGCGGCACCCGCAACTGCGACTGGTGGTTCACTAACGAGGCGGTCATGCTGGACACCGCCGGCCGTTACACCACCCAGGAAAGCCAAAGTGAGAGCGACGCCGATGAATGGCAAAGCTTTGTCGGCCTGCTCAAGAAATACCGCGCACGCCAGCCGATCAACGGCGTGATCGTCACCGTCAGCGCCGCCGATCTGTTGGGTGAAAGCGCGGAAACCCGCACCGCGCAGGCCGTGGCCTTACGTAAACGGCTGGTGGAGTTGCACAACCAGTTGGGCATCCACTTCCCAGTGTATGTCATGGTCACCAAGACCGACCTGCTGAACGGCTTTATGGCCTATTTCAACAGCTTCGACAAGGCCCAACGCGACCAGATTTGGGGCATGACCTTCCCCTATGCGCAAACGCGCCAGGCGGATTTCAATCTGAGCAGCGCATTTGAGCAACAGTATGCGCTGCTGCAACAGCGCCTGGACGCCGGCTTGCCGGATACGCTGTTGATGGAAAGCGATGCGCGTCAACGTGCCGAAAGCTACCTGTTCCCGCAAGAATTTGCGGCGCTGCGGCCACTGCTGGCCCAGTATCTGGACACGGTGTTCAGCACATCAAACTTTGAAACCCGTTTCACCCCGCGAGGGATCTACTTTACCAGCGGGACGCAGGAAGGCCTGCCGTTCGACCGGGTGATGGGCGAGCTGAACCGCTACCTGCAACTGCCCACCACCGCCGGCAACAACGCGCAGCCGGCCTGGAATGCCGTCAGCCATGAAGCGCCGATCCCGGCGCCGAAAGGCCAAAGCTTTTTCCTGAAAGAGATGCTGGAAAACGTCATCTTCCAGGAGGCCGGGCTGGCCGGCAGCAACCGCTGGTGGGTATATCGCAACCGGCTGCTGCACTGGGCGGGCTATATCGCCTTGGGGCTGGTGCTGTTGGTTCTGGGCGTGCTTTGGTTCACCAGCTACGGCAACAACAAGGCCTATCTGGCCGAAGTGGGCGCCAAAGTACCGGCGGTGGAACGCCAGGGCCAGGGGCTGACGCAGTTGGGCGCCAGCGATATGTTTGCCCTGTTGCCGTTCCTCAACAGCGTGTTGCACCTGCCGGAAAGCCAGAACTTCTCGCTGCAGGAACCGCCGTTGACCTACCGTATGGGGCTGTATCGCGGCGATCAGATCAGCGCCGCCAGCAACGCGCTCTATCAGAAAACCTTGCAGGAATTGCTGTTGCCGCAGGTCGCACAGCAAATTGCCGCCACGCTGCGTAACGATAGCCATAGCGATGCCGACTTCAGCTATGAAGCGCTGAAAGCCTACCAGATGCTCTACCTGCCCAAGCAATACGACGGCCAATTCCTGCGCGCCTGGGTGATGCTCAACCTGCAGCGCACCCTGCCCCAAGGCAGCACGCAGAAGCAGTTGCAGCAGCTTGAATGGCACCTGAGCCAACTGCTGGACAACCAAATCCAGTCATCGCCTTATGCCAAAGATGAAGCGCTGGTCGCGCAGGCTCAAGCGGCGATTAACCGCGCGCCGCTGTCGCAACGGGTGTACGGCCGGCTCAAGCGTCTGCTGCTGAAGCAGACCGAGATCAAACCGGTCAGCGTGGTGGATCTGGCCGGGCCACAGGCCGAACTGGCGTTCAGCCGCAAGAGCGGCCAACCGCTGACCGACGGCGTGCCGGGGCTATTTACCCCACAGGGGTACTGGAAGGCCTTCGACAGCAATATCGACCAGGTTACCGATACCCTGCGCCAGGAAGACGTGTGGGTGCTCAACACCCAAGCGCCGGAGCAGAAAAGCGCCGATCTGACCAAAACCGTGCGCCAGCTCTACATGCAAGACTTTACCAACAGCTGGGACGCATTATTGGAAGATTTGCAGCTGGCTAACATCAGCAGCCTGGAGCAACGTATCAGCAGCGCGCGCCTGCTTTCCGGCACCCCTTCCCCACTGCGCAACCTGCTGGTCAACATCGCCAAAAACGTGACGCTGCGCGATGAAAGCAGCAATAACGCCGCGCAAGCCACTGCCAAAGCGGGCCAGCAGTTAAACCAGAACGCCAACCACACGTTGGAAACGCTGTTCTCCAACCGCCCGGCCAACGCCGACGGCGATGTTTCCGCCCAGCCGGAACAGGTGGTGATGGCCCACTTTGCCCCGCTGCTGGCATTGGCACAGGGCCAGGGCGATAGCAGCAAGGCGATCCCCTTCGACAGCGTGCTCAAGCAGGTGGACGAACTCTACAGCTACCTGACCGCGGTACAGGGCGCCGCTAACAGCGGCATGTCCGCGCCGCCGGGGGATGTGATCCCGCGGCTGCAGGCGGAATCCGGCCGCTTGCCGGTGCCGTTCAAACAAATGCTGTTGCAGTTGGCGATCGGCGCCAGCAGCGACACCCAGCGCAAAGAAATGGAAAACGTTAAAAAGCGCATCAGCTTTGAAGTGGGCAGCTTTTGCCAGCAGGCCATTGCCGGCCGTTACCCGCTCACCGCTCGGGCGCGGCAAGAAGTCACGCCTGACGATCTGGCGCGTATGTTCGCGCCCAATAGCGGGCTGATGGACAGCTTCTTCCGGGAAAACCTGCAGGGCAAAGTGGATACTACCCGCGCCAACTGGCGCTTTACCCCAGGCGTGGACGGCAAAACCCTGCCGGGCGGCGAAGGTATTTTACGCTCATTCCAGCAGGCGCAGCGCATCCGCGATGCGTTCTTCGCCAACGGCACCGCCACGCCATCATTCCGCGTGACGGTGCGCCCGGTGCGGATGGATAACGATATCCTCAATATGACGCTGGACGTTGACGGGCAACTGTTCAAATACAGCCACGGCCCGCAGGTGCCATTAGTGGTGAGTTGGCCGGGAACCAACAACACCAACCAGGTGCACCTGCAGTTGGCGCTGGCGAACGGCACCAGTGCCAGCCTGGTGACCAGTGGCCCATGGGCGCTGAACCGCATGGTGGATATGGCCCAACTTTCCGCCGGCGCCGGCGGCTTAAGCCGCCAGGCGGCGTTTAACCTTGATGGCCACCATGTCACGCTGGAGTTTACCGCCAACAGCATTCGTAATCCGTTCCAACTGCCGGCATTTTCTTGCCCTTAGGCAGTGTCCCAGAAAGGACCTGATGATGAGTAACGAACATCCCCTGAGCGCACATATCGGCTGGTACGGCAAAATCCCGGCCGCCGGCGATTTTTTACAGCGCCGCCTGCCCGATGCGGTGATCAACCACTGGGCGCACTGGTTTCATAATGGCCTGGCAAACCTGCAACGCAGCCTGCCGGATAGCGCCAACCAGGTGTTCAGCAGCGCCCCGGTATGGAATTTCGCCGTCCCGGCGACGCTGGGCGTCCCCTATGTGCAACTGGGCTGCCTGCTGCCGGCGCGTGACCGCGTTGGCCGCCATTATCCGATCTGCGCGCTGCGCCTGTTCACCCCGGAACAGTGGCGTAATCCGCAGTTGAATCACGCGGCGCAGTGGTACCAGCAACTGGGCTATACCTTGCTCAACGGCGTGCGCAACGGCTACTCCGCGGAACAAATTGATCGGGCGCTGCTGGCGATCCCGGCATTGCCGGCCCCGCCGCCGGAAAGCGAATCCGATATTTTGGCGATCATCGGCGATCCTTCATCAGAAAGACCGAGCTTGGGCTGGCAACAGGCCGCCGATTGTTTTGACCCTGCGCAGTACACCAGCTTCTGGTGGACCAACCAGGCGGACGGCCACCCGCTTTATACCCACGTGCACAGCGGTAACCTGACGGTGCAACTGTTTGCGCTCCTGTTTGAACTCAACGGTTGGGCGCGCGCCGGCCGCCGCGGACAATACCCGCAAATGTTTGATTAACTGCAGCTTAATTAAGAGACACCCTATGGCTATCGATACCCTGCTGGCACCGGTTGAAACAGACAACCCCTGTGGCGACAACCTGGAATATGACGCTGATTTTCTGGCGATGGAGCAGGCTTCGGCGGGCAAGGCTGAACAGCAGTTCGGCAGCACCATCATCCCGGCCGAAGCGCCGGACTGGATGCTGGTTGAACGGCTGGCCACCGGCCTGCTGGCGCGCACCAAAGATCTGCGCGTGATGCTGTACCTGACCCGCGCCTGGGCGCAGTTGCGCGGCCTGCAAGGCTATGCCGACGGCCTGACGTTGATTCATCAGGCGCTGGAACGCTATTGGGACAGCCTGCTGCCGCTGTTGGAATTCGACGGTGAAGCCGACCCACTGTTTCGCATTAACGTGCTGGCCGACTTAAGCGATAAAGCCGCGCTGGCCAGCTGTGTGCGCTATGCACCATTGCTAAAAAGCGCCGCCGGTGAGATTTCACTGCGTGATGCCTGCGCGCTGCTTGATGGCAGCAAACAGGAGTGCCCCGGCTTCCCCGGCGGCCGGGCACGCCTGCAGGATGAGCTGGCGCAGGCGGATCAACCCGCCGGCCAGGTGGTGCACACCATCGCCCAACGCCTTAGCGCTATCCGCGAAGTGGTCACGCGCCATCTTGGCGAAAGCGCGCTGCCGGAAATGGACGGCCTGCTGCGCATGTTTGGCCTGGTTGCCCAATCTTGCCAGGCCCCCGCCGCGCCGCAGGCCGAGCAAGAAACGCCACCGGCTGCCACGGCCAGCGAAGCACAGTCCGCCGCGCCTGCCGCCGCAGTGTTCAATTGGCGCAGTGCGCAGATCCAGTCGCGCGATGATGCCCTGCTGATGCTGGACAAGGTGAAAAACTACTTCAGCCTGCATGAACCCAGCCACCCGGCGCCGTTGATGATCAACCGGGTACAGCGGCTGATTGCCATGGACTTTATGCAAATTGTCCGCGATCTGGCCCCGGACGGCCTGAACCAACTGGAGACCATTCTTGGTCGCCCCGACAATGAGGAGAACCGTTGACCAGCCAAAACAAGCGTTCTTCCCAACCCACGATATCCCCCAATTTGAACCGCACCATCCACGGATGGAAGGTTCCTAATCATCATTAGATGGAGTAACTCATGGCAAACGCAAAATCCCGCAGCGGGCAGAAGTTCATTGCCCGCAACCGTGCACCGCGCGTGCAGATTGAATACGATGTGGAAATCTACGGTGCCGAGCGCAAGATCCAACTGCCGTTCGTCATGGGCGTGATGGCAGACCTGGTGGGCAAGCCGGTTGAAGCGCTGCCAAGCGTTGACGAGCGCAAATTCCTGGATATCGACGTCGACAACTTCGATGAGCGCATGAAATCCCTCAAGCCGCGCGTCGCCTATCAGGTGGACAATACGCTGACCGGCGAAGGCAAGCTGAATATCGATCTGACCTTTGAAAGCATGGAAGATTTCTCCCCTGCCGCCATTGCGCGCAAGGTCGATTCCCTCAACGGCCTGCTGGAAGCCCGTACCCAGCTTTCCAACCTGCTTTCCTATATGGATGGCAAAAACGGCGCCGAAGAGCTGATTTCCCAGATCCTGCAGAACCCGGAACTGCTGAAATCCCTGACCAACGCCGCTAAACCGGCGGCTACCGACAACAACGAGCATGAGGAATAATCGATGAGCAACTCTCCTCAGCAGCAGCAACCCCTGCAAAGCGGCGAAACCTTCTCCAGCGACGAATTCAGCGCGCTGCTCAATAAAGAGTTTCGCCCCAAGACCGATCAGGCTAAAGAGGCGGTGGAAAACGCGGTGAAAACCCTGGCGCAACAGGCGCTGGAAAACACCGTAACCGTCTCTTCCGACGCTTACCGCACCATTCAGGCGCTGATCGCCGAGATCGACGAAAAGCTGTCGCAGCAGATTAACGGCATCATTCATCATGAAGAGTTCCAGAAGTTGGAAAGCGCCTGGCGCGGCCTGCACTACCTGGTCAGCAATACCGAAACCGACGAGATGCTGAAAATCCGCTTCATGAGCCTGTCCAAACAGGAGCTGGGGCGCACCCTGAAGCGCTATAAAGGCGTGGGCTGGGATCAAAGCCCGATTTTCAAAAAGGTTTACGAACAGGAATACGGCCAGTTCGGCGGCGAACCGTTCGGCTGCCTGATGGGCGATTACTATTTCGATCACAGCCCGCAGGACGTGGAGCTGTTAGGCGAGATGGCGAAGATCGGTGCGGCTTCGCACTGCCCGTTTATCGCCGGCACCGCGCCGAGCGTGATGCAGATGGAATCCTGGCAGGAACTTTCCAACCCGCGCGATCTGACCAAAATCTTCCAGAACACCGAATACGCCGCCTGGCGCAGCCTGCGCGAATCGGAAGATGCGCGCTATCTGGGCCTGGTGATGCCGCGCTTTTTGGCGCGCCTGCCGTACGGCGTGCGCACCAATCCGGTGGACGAGTTCGATTTTGAAGAAGATACCGCCGGCGCCACCCACAGCAACTACACCTGGAGCAACGCAGCCTACGCCATGGCGGCCAACATCAACCGCTCGTTCAAAGACTTTGGCTGGTGCACCGCCATCCGTGGGGTGGAATCCGGCGGCGCGGTTGAAAACCTGCCGTGCCATACCTTCCCGAGCGATGACGGCGGCGTGGATATGAAGTGCCCAACCGAAATCGCCATCAGCGACCGCCGCGAGGCTGAGCTGGCGAAAAACGGTTTCATGCCGTTGGTTCACCGCAAAAACTCTGACTTTGCCGCCTTCATCGGCGCCCAATCGCTGCAGAAACCGGCCGAATACTACGATGCCGACGCCACCGCCAATGCCCAATTGGCCGCGCGCCTGCCCTACCTGTTCGCCTGCTGCCGCTTTGCCCACTACCTTAAGTGCATTGTGCGCGACAAAATCGGCTCGTTCCGCGAGCGCGACGATATGGAACGTTGGCTGAACGACTGGATCATGAACTATGTGGACGGCGATCCGGCCAACTCTTCACAAGAAACCAAATCCCGCAAACCGCTGGCCGCAGCCGAAGTGCAGGTGGAAGAAATTGAAGATTCGCCAGGTTACTACAGTGCCAAATTCTTCCTGCGCCCGCACTATCAGTTGGAAGGCTTGACCGTTTCACTGCGGCTGGTTTCCAAACTGCCGTCGCTGAAGGCAAAAGAGGCGTGATGGCAATGCCGGGCATTGACTAGATAGAACAGGCCCGGCATTTAATGCCATATTGAAAAAGCGTAATACCAAGCCCCAGCTTCAACCTGTAGAAATGGGGTTTTTTGTAGGGATTCTTAAAATGCATATTCTCCGCAAGGGCGATCATGGTCCAGACGTTAAAATGCTACAAAAGTTGCTAAACGATCATGGTTCAAAGATTAGTGAGGATGGATACTTTGGTTATAAAACTGAAGTTGCTGTAAAGAAATTTCAGTTACAGAAACATTTGCATTCTGATGGCATTGTCGGGCGAAAAACATTTGCAAGTTTAGGTAAACCTTTACCCACTAGGCCGCCGCAACCACCTATTGGCGGTAGCGCAGGAAGACAAGGCGTTGGAGCATTTACTATTTCTGATAGTGGTATGTCATTCTTGTACCACCGCGAAGCATGGCTAGGAAAAAGCTGTTATCTTCACTGGCCGGGAGGTGCGAGCGGCGTAACCCTTGGGCCAGGGTACGATATGAAGAACCGCAGTTCCGAATCGATAAAAAATACGATGATAAGTATTGGTTTGAATGTGGAAACAGCGGAAAACATCAGTAAAGCATCTGGGCTGCAAAATAGTCAAGCAAGTGAGTTTGCGAAAAATAATCACAATCTTGTCAGGCTCACAGAAGCACAAGAAACTCAACTACTGCGAGTAACTGTCCCACATTATGTCACAATGGTTAAAAATGGTATTTTCGTTCCGTTGCGGCAATATGAATTCGATGCTCTTGTATCATTTGCTTATAATCCAGGCGGACGTTTTTCAAACGTCTGTGATTTTATTAATCGCGGACAAGTCTCAGATGCAATGACAGAAATAAAACGAGCAATTACCAGCCGAGGAACCGTTATGTCAGGTTTAGTTAATCGTAGAAATTACGAAGTTAACCTTTACCTAAATGGAATTTATGAAGGATAATAAAAAATGCATTTAAGCACATTAAAAAACATAGGGATATTTATTCCCGCTATATTTTTATCTACTACTGTATTGGCAAATACACAAAATGAAATTTTTGGCGCATGGCAAGTCACACAAGCGTCAGTAAATACAGAAAGCCAACGTACGTTAAATTATCAATATAATGATGATCGCTTGGTTGGGCGTGAAATAAATATTGCACCAACATTAATTACAGCGAACTTCCCTGGAGGAGTGCACTGTCAAACTCCAGAGTTTAAGAACGAGTCCATGACATTAGATGCATGGATAACTAAAACTGAAGGAACCGCAGATAGTGCAAGCGCTAAAAGTTATAATTTGAAAGCACCTGGCAATGAAATGGTGAAGGTCTTCGCTACTCGCTGCGAATCCGGTAATTTTTCTGGTGGCGATAGTGCTAGCAATGCGTTAATCGCACTTTCACAGAAAAAAATGCGGATTAACTGGAGTGATGGCGTTATCTTAACACTGATACCTGTGAATACTAATTCTGCAGCAGTTCCATCCTTTTCCTGTGCCAAGGCCAGTAATGTTACTGAAAAAGAAATTTGCAGCGATCGTGAACTGGCATCCTATGATGTTAGTGTGAACCGTTCTTTTAATTTCTTCCGGCAACAAGCCGTTGAAGTGGCGAATAAAAATTTACAAAAACAAATAATCCAAGGACAAAAAAGCTGGATACAAGAGCGCAACACGTGCGGCAAAGATAAAACATGCTTGAAAAAAGCTATGGAAAATCGTCTTGAAACACTGGCTCATATTATGGACGAGCAATAAAACATAGCTCAACCTAAGCGTAGCAATCAGTACATCCGCTTAATTATATTTCTTGTCATCTGCTTAATGCAGATATTAAGAAAACAGAGCAGATATTCCATCTGTTCCGTTAAAGAGGCAGAGGTAAAATATGGACTGTTTTATTCAGCCCCATGCTTTCCTGTTTGCCATCATAGACGCTTTTTCGAAAGCAATAATTGTCACTAACGAAGAGTAAATATTATGGCTATTGATATGTTCCTGAAGATCGACAGCGTGACCGGTGAATCGAAAGATTCTAACCACACGGGCTGGACCGACATTACTTCTTTCTCCTGGGGCGCATCCCAACCGGGCAATATGAGCGTTGGCGGCGGCGGCGGTGCCGGTAAAGTCAATTTTAACGATCTGCATATCAACGCACTGATCGATAAATCCACTACCGCAATCCTGAAACACTGCTCAAGCGGTAAACACCTGACTAAAGTTGAAGTGTCTATCTGCAAAGCCGGTGGTCAACAAGTGGAATACGCTCGCATCACGCTGGAAGACGTGCTGGTAACTTCCGTGCAGTTCACCGGCGCGGATAACGGCGACACCGTTGGCGTTACCTATGCCTTCCAGGCTGCGAAAGTGAAACAACAGTACTGGGAACAAACCTCTTCAGGCGGCAAAGGTGCAGAAAGCAGCACCGGTTGGAACATCAAAGAAAACCGCGAAGCCTGATTGCGTGCCCCCCGGTTACGGCCGGGGGATGCCAAAAGACCGACAGACCCACGAGAATTTACCTCCCCTACAAACGATTAGAGATCCCTATGAAGAAACATTCGTTTTTTTTCGCGGCGGCAATAAGTTCTCTACTGATGTTAACGCCAGTAGTATTCGCATCTTCTCCAAGCCTTCCGAAGGATGACACGGCAAACCTACTACGCGATCCACAATTACTTTCCCGTGATGACATTAACTTGAGTGGTGGCAAATTTCTTCAAGCATGGCTTTCAACAACAGATGAACGTGAGCGGATGAAAGCTAACATGTATATGCTGGGTGTTTTTGATGCAACAGAAGGCCAAGCCTGGTGTAGTTATAAGAAGTCGTTACCGGGATCATTAAGAGAAAGTATCTACGATTTTTTCAAAGCATTACCCTCAGAGCGGTTGAAAGAAAGAGCGTCTGGATTAATTACAGAAGCATTATCTAAAGAGCTACCATGCAAAAATGGGGGTGAATAATGAGACCTTTATATGAACAATTAAAAAGAAATCATTACTCATCTAATGAAGCTCATCCTGATTTTGTCTCTCGTGGTAGTCTATTTTTAGAAATAGGTTATAATGCCGATGAGTTAATAAAGTCCAATCCTGGGTACCAAAATACCTGTGCAGTTAGGTTAAGCCTAGCACTGCTAAAATGCAACATTGCTTTTAGTGGAAGACTTCCTATAAAAGCAGGCCCCTATAAGGGAAAGAAAATAGAACCCGGTGCGAAATTATTAGCAGACCAGCTTTATAAAGGCCATGTATTTGGTAAAGCAGAGATCTACACTGATATCCGCAAAGCTGGCCTCTCGTTAAGAAACAGAAAGGGTGTTGTTTTTTTTAACATTATTTCAGGCTATGGTGGTGGTCATATAGATCTATTGGAACCACTTAGTGACAATGTTTTTCAGTGCCACTCTAATTGCTATGTAGACTGCAAGGAACTCTGGTTCTGGGAACTGAGATAAGCTGTTAAACAGCATCGGCAAAAGGCACCATTTTATTTTGTTGTAATAATAGAATTCTAATCCTGATAAAAATTTATCGGTGTAACTTCATTTTACATCTAATAAATTCTTATCAACTTAACAGTAAATTTTTAACGCAAAGGTAAAAGTGGAGATTTTTCCACATTTTCCTGTTTGCCATCATAAACGCTTTTTCTAAAGCAATACATTATCACTAACAAAGAGTAAATATTATGGCTATTGATATGTTCCTGAAAGTCGACGGTGTGACCGGTGAATCGAAAGATTCCAACCACACTGGCTGGACCGACATTACTTCTTTCTCCTGGGGCGCATCCCAACCGGGCAACATGAGCGTTGGCGGCGGCGGCGGTGCCGGTAAAGTTAATTTCAATGACTTAAACGTGACCGCTCTGATCGATAAATCTACTACGGCAATTCTGAAACACAACGCCAGTGGTAAACACCTGACCAAAGTTGAATTATCAATCTGTAAAGCTGGCGGTCAACAGGTAGAGTATGTACGAATTACGTTAGAAGATGTTCTCGTAACTTCTGTCGAATATACAGGTACAGATAACGGTGAATTAGTCGGTATCTCCTATGCTTTCCAAGCGGCGAAAATTAAACAGCAATACTGGGAGCAAAGCTCTTCTGGTGGGAAAGGTGCTGAAAGCAGCACTGGGTGGAATATTAAAGAAAATAAAGAAGCATAACAGTCTTAGCGTTCTCGGTAGAGAACGCTTCAAATAATAGGGAAATAGTTATGGCCAACAATTTAATTTCTATTAAACGTCTCTGGCAAACAGATAATTCCACTATTAGCACTTACGATATTTCAGGAAGTAAAATTAGTGGTTATATTCTCGAGCGTCCAGGGCCTGATACTACCATTTCTGGTTTAAGAAAGCGGATCCCTGAAGGTTCTTACAAAATAAAGTGGCACAATAGTAATATACCTTCAGTAAAACCTTACAACCCAGTTCCATTGCTTTACAATGCCAATGTACCACAATCACGCTATATCCTAATACATAATGGTAATTACCCCCGAAATACAGATGGATGTTTACTTATTGGTAGTACAAAGGGCAATGATTTTGTTAGCGGGAGTGTCGCGAAGTTGAAAGAATTAAAGGGATATATAACACAGGAAGGTATTGAGAGTTTTACAATTTCCATTACATCTTGCTATGTAAATTGCAAAAAATAATAAAACAGGAGTTTTTATGCCTATTAAATCACTGTGCCTATTATTATTTACCATTAGTACTTATCCTGTGTTCGCACAACAAACGTTTGAACACGGTGTGCTCCAGGCTTACTGGCTACCAGTATGGAACGATAATGGTACGAAAAATACACCGCAATTAAAGTATCGCTATTTTGTATTAAATCATAAAAACGATGTTGAAAAAGTCATCAATATTGATTCAAACAATGAAAAAAGTTTTATTTCTCGCCTGGAAAAACATTTCCATAATGTACCCAAAAGTTTCACTGATTTTAAAGAGGGTCACCTGGAACAAGCAGGCAGTTTAGCAGTAGACCACTTGAAGTCGGTTAAAGAATGCGATCATAACTACAGCGGAGCAACACTAATCAATTTCCTTCCCACACCTCAACTCCATTTCGATATTGATAAAATGGAAAAAAATGCAGGTTGTGAATCATACCCATATATAATAAGTTATTCCGTTAGCCCTGAAATTAACGAACTCTATTTTAAAGAATCACCGAACCCTACGGCAAAAGACACGGCCGCCATTCCTAATGGTGTGTCATTGGTTAAAATAAAAACCATTAATAAAGACTGGATACAGGCTGCTGTCTATGATGAAAGCAAACCAGGGTTAACTGGTGTACCTGAGGGTTATGTTGAATTAAAAAAACTGAAACCAGTGAACTAGTTTCATTAGGATAATAGGGTGAAGCTTGACAATAACAAAGATCTTATAGTCTCCCCTAAGAGCCTGCGTTGACAGTATTAAAAAACGCCTTGCCGATTTTTTTCTGCAACGCAAGCTATTTGGAATGTTGTTTTTCAGGCGGTGGAAGAGAAAATAAAATCGCATATGAAAAACACTTGTAACAGGTGAATTCCCAAATGAAAACACCTCATCTGTTTTTATTTTTAATGATTATACCAGCAATCACATTAGGCAATAATTTTAAAACCGAGCATTTATCTCAAAAACTACTCTACAAAAACTGGCTAATTAGTCGCTGCTTCGGTAAGGCAACGGATTCTATTAATAGCCGCCAAGATGCTTTCCGTTCAGCAAGCGCTTATCTAGAATATAGCGAATTACCTGCCGATGCTTTTGATGAAAGCGAAAAACTAATCAACACGTATTTACAAAAACATATACAGGGCTCCATGAAAGGCAGCTATCACACGATGGAATGCCTGTCCCTTGCTGAATCACAAGCAGCAGATCAGATTTATAAAAAATACACCGACACTTATAAAAATCCATAAACCACGACAATAAATTTAAACAGAACGCAGCCTTACCTCTTTATCTTGCCCGCGCGATGGGCGAACAAAACAGTTTGCATCACACCTAATCAGCAGGAATGTCTTATGCGATTTACCATTGTACAAAATAAAAATGGCCATACACCGCCGCAAAGCAGCTGCGATTTTTTGCCGCCGGGCGGCACCATTGGCCGCAGCGTCGATAATAACCTGGTGCTGCCGGATGAAGAGCGCGCTATTTCACGCCTGCAGGCCATTGTGCACATTTCTGCTGACGGGGAATGCCGCATCACCAACCGCGGCAATGTGACCCGTGTGGTGCTAAACGATATTCCGCTGGAACGCGGCCGCCAGGTGGAACTGCAAAACGGCGATGTGCTTGGCATCGATGATTACCGCATTCAGGTGAGCGCGCCGCACCAGCAGGCCGCGCCGGTGCAACAGCAGCCAGCGGTTGATGATACTCCGCCGCCCGTTGCCGCAGCCGCCACACCGGTGCCAAACGAAATCTGGGATAGCCTGGTGGAAGAGTTCACCCCGGCGGCGGCGCAGCCTGAACCGGTGCCGCAGGCGCCTTTGCGTAATGATAACCCCCTGCTGGCGCAGCCGCGCCCAGAGCTGAACCCGGCGGATCCACTGGCACAACTGGCCGGCGATGTCGACCTGCACCATTTGCAGCATAAGCAGACCGATCCCAACGATCTGTTTAACGGCAATGCCCCTTTTGAGCGGGAGAATATCCTCAACGACACCACGCCAAGCACACTGTTGGCGGGGAAAAAACCGGCAAGCGCGCCGCTGCAACCCGCCCCCGGCGCGGTGAAAAAAACACCGCAACAAGAGCTGGATCCGCTGGCGCTGTTTGGCGGCAGCTCATCCTCATCCCCTGCGGCGCCGGAAACGTTAACGACGGACGATCCGCTCGGCCTGTTGATGGGCGGTGCGGCACCGCTGGCCCAGGCCGATGTGCCACCGGCGCGCCCACAGCCACAACCCCAGCCACAGCCGGAACCCGCCCCGGCGCCGGAACCGCAGCCACCCACGCCGCCAGCGGCTGAAGCCGCACCGGTTGCGCCCGAGCCCACCCCAACGCCGGCACCGGCGCCGCAACAGCCGCGCCCGCGCCCAGGCAACCGCCTGGGGATCGATCCGGTCGCCTACCAGGCGCCGCAGCCACAACCGGCCGGCGCCCACCCCGGCGATGCACTGCACGGCCCAATGCTCGAAGCCCTGCTGCAAGGCATCGGCCTGAACGATTTGCAGCCACAGCCACAGATTGATGAACAACAAATGCAGTTGGTGGGCCGGCTGCTGAGCTTGTTCTCCCAGGGCACGGTGGCGCTGCTCTCTTCACGTTCCATTCTCAAGCGCGGCGTGAAGGCGGAAATGACCATGATCCTGGATGAGGCCAACAACCCGTTCAAACTGTTACCTTCCGGCAAAACCGTGCTGATGCAGATGTTCGGCAGCCGGATGCCGGGCTTTATGCCACCAGAGCAGGCCGTGCGCGATGCGTTGATCGATCTGCAGGCGCACCAACTCGGGATGATCGCCGGCATCCGCGCCATCATCGCGGCTATGCTGCAATCCTTTAACCCAGAGCGGCTGGAGGAAGAGGCGCGCAAAGAAGGCGCCGCACCACGCCTGTCGCTGCCTTCCAACCGCAAGGCGGCGCTGTGGGATTACTTCGTTAAAAACTACCAGCAAACCGCCGGCGAAATCGAAGACGACTTCCACACCCTGTTTGGCGAAGCCTTCCTGCACGCCTACGACGTTGAAGTGAATCAGTACAAAGACTCACAGACCAAACCGGATGCGCAATGAAGATCACTTTAGCCTCTACAACAAACCAGGGCAGCCGCGCCACCAATCAGGACCAGACCGGCGAAGTGCTGGGCGAACGTTCCGCCTGCTTTGTGGTGTGCGACGGTATCGCCGGTTTTCCCGGCGGTGACGTGGCCGCCAGGCTGGCGCGCGATACCATCCTGCACAATTTCGATGGCGAAAAACACCTGAACGCGCAGAGCATTCGCGCGCACATTGCCCGCGCCAACGCGGTTATCCACCAGCAGCAGCGCCAGGTGGCCGAACATAGCAAGATGGGCACCACGCTAGTGAGCCTGTTTATCGATCGTGACTATCAACTGGCCTACTGGGCGCATGCCGGCGACAGCCGCCTGTACCTGTTTCGGCGCGGTTACCTGCATACCGTAACCACCGATCACAGCCTGGTGCAACAGATGCAGGATGCGGGCTATCAAACCAACGGCATCAACAGCAACCTGCTGTACTTCGCCCTCGGGCTGAGCGAAAAGCGCGATGCCACCTACAGCGATGTGCTGCAGTTGGAGGATGGCGACGTCTTCCTGCTGTGCACCGACGGCTTTTGGCACAACTTTACCCCGGCCGAGCTGGAACAGTCGCTGCATATGGTCAACTCCCCCAGCGAGTGGCTGGCCCTGATGCAGCAGGCATGGAAGCAAAATAATAACAGCGATAACTACAGCGCTATCGCCGTATGGATTGGTTCACCGCAGGAAACCACGCTGCTGCACTCGTTGGCGGACGCCGAGCGTTTCCTTCCCCGCGACTGAGCCGTTATGACACAGCCAAGGTTAACTATGAAATATTGGATGCCAGGTGCCATCGCCCTGCTGGCGATGCCCGCCGTACATGCGGCAAATTACCGGCTGGTATATTCCCCCAGCCAAAAGCTCGAAGTGTTCATCGACGACGTAAAAAACAATAAACCGGAAAGCTGGTGCGCCAAGAGCATCCCATTGCGCATCGTCTCCGGCCAAAGCAAAGATGCCGCCGTATTGGACGATTTTCTGCCGCGCGTCGGCAACCTGCTGGAAAAACAGTGCCCCAGCGTTACGCAGTTGCCGTGGCAGCTCACGGATAAAAGCGGACAGACGCTGGCCGAAGGCTCCGCGGCAAAAAATCAACGCTGGAAGCCGCTGCTCAAACAGCCGCCGGCAATGCCACCGGCCCAGCCCAGCGCGCCGCCCGCCGTTGCCGTCACCTCACCGCTGGCGGATGCCGAGCCGGTGCAAACGTTCGATTTGCCCCAGGGTTGCCGCTTCCGCACCTACTGGAGCAGTGCCGGCAACGGCAGCGCGCTGTTTATTCCCGGCGGCGACAACTTGCGTTGCGCCGATGGCTGGCTGAACGGCAGCAGTACCGTCTTGCTGCAACAAAGCAGGCAGGCGCAGCCGGTGGCCGTAACCTTCCTGCAGGGCTACCCGCTGATCAACCTGAACCTGAATCAACAAACCCTGCGCGTGGTGAGCGCCAACCGCCAGCGCCTGGTGCTCGGCGGCACAGCGGCCGGCAGTTACCTGCTGCTGCCGTTTGATGCGCAGCGCCATACCTGGGCCTATGGCGGCACCATTATCGTTGAGCTACCGCGCCTGGAGGCCGCCGACGCGGCCAAGGTTAAACAGCGCATCGGCCGCGCGCACGAAGCCTGGCAACCGCTGCTGGCCGGCCAGCCGCAGCCAACGTTTAAGCTGGTGGAAAGCCTGGCCGCCGATCGTGAAGATCCGGCCAGCGGCAGCTACCAGACCGTAACCGCCACCGCCCATTGATGACGAGGAACTCACCGTGAACTCATTAACCCAACTCTTAGCCGGGGGCTCCGTCAGTGCGGCCATTACCACCGTGGAAGACGCGATCCGTCAGCGCCCGGCAGATGCCGATCTGCGCGCCGCCCTGGCGCAACTGCTGTGCCTGAGCGCCAACTGGCCACGTGCCAAAGCGCAGTTGAAATCCTGGCTGGCGCTCAAACCGATCGCGCAACCCACCACCTTGCTGCTGACGCAGGCCGTAGACGCGGAACTGCAGCGCCAGGCGGTATTTGCCGGTGAGGCGGCGCCGGCGCTGCTGCAATCGGGCGAAGCCTGGCTCTCTTCACTGGTGGAAGCTCTGCGCCACGATGCGCACGGCGATGCCGGCACCGCCCAGGCATTGCGCGATGAAGCGCTGGCCGCCGCGCCGGCCAGCGCCGGGGAGCTTACGGTAGCGGAAGGCGACGCACCGCACAGTGTGCCCTTCGACTGGCTGATGGACGGCGATGGCCGCCTGGGCCCGGTATGCGAGCTGGCGCTGAACGGCGTGTACTATTGGCTGCCGTTCTCCGCCATCGCAGAAATCCAGTTCCAGGCGCCTCAAAGCGTTATCGATCTGGTCTGGAGCCATGCGCTGGTACGCCTGAACGACGGGCGTGAACAGGTATGCCAACTGCCGGCGCGCTATCCGCTGCCGGAAAACCCCAGCGATGCCCTGCTGCTCGGCAAACTGACCGAATGGCAGCCGCTGGGCGACGGTCCGCATTACGCCGGGCTGGGGCAAAAATCCTGGCTGAGCGCCGAACGTGAATTCCCGCTGCACACCCTGCGCCAACTGCGCTTCGAACAAGGTGCCTGAAAATGACCGGCAAACGCCCAACGGCAATGCTTAGCGGCAGCGATCTTCAGCGCCAGGGCTACCGTTTTCGCGACAACAGCGAACAGCTTACTTCACGCGACAAAATGCAGCCGGTGCTGCTGGATCTGCTTACCGACGACGAGCCGCAGAAAAAACAGGAAGCGCAGGTGCGCAACCTGGTGTCGCACAGCGAACTGCGCCGCCGGGTGCTGCGCGATCTGCAGTGGCTGTTCAACTGCGTCAACCACGAATCGGGCGCCGATCTGGCGGACTACCCCCATGTGCGCCGCTCCACCCTCAACTATGGCATCGCCTCGTTGGCGGGCAAGCGCATGTCGGACATTGAATGGCTGGATATTCAGCGGGCGCTGACCGAAGCCATCCTCAACTTTGAGCCTCGTATCCTGCCCGATGGGCTACAGGTGCGCTGTATCTCCGATACCGGCTCGCTGGAACTGCATAACGTACTGTCAATCGAGATTAAGGGGCGCCTGTGGTGCATCCCCTACCCCCTGGAGTTTTTGTTCCGCACCGATGTGGATCTGGAAAACGGCCATTTCGATCTGAAAGACATAGGATAAGGCGATGGACAGTAAGCTTTTAGAGTATTACAACCGCGAGCTGGCATACCTGCGTGAAATGGGCGCCGAATTCGCCGAGCAATACCCGAAGGTCGCCGGCCGGCTCGGCATGCGCGGCATCGACGTGGCCGATCCTTACATTGAACGCCTGATGGAAGGCTTTGCCTTCCTCACCTCGCGCGTGCAGTTGAAAATGGATGCGGAGTTTCCGCGTTTTTCGCAGCGTCTGCTGGAGATCATCTACCCCAACTACCTGGCGCCCACGCCGTCAATGGCGATCGCCGAACTGACGCCGGACAGCAGCAAAGGGGATATCAGCGGCGGCTTCCGCGTGCCGCGCGGCACCATGATGGATAGCCAAACGCTGAAAAAGACCGGCATCACCTGCAGCTACACCACCGCGCACGATGTGACATTGCAGCCGGTGCGCATCAAGCAGGTTGAGCTGGGCGGCATTCCGGCGGATATTCCGCTGGCCGCCCTCGGGTTGCAAAACCGCGGCAGCGTCAGCGCCTTGCGCATCCGCATGGAATGCTTTGAATCGGTCACGCTGAAAAACCTCAACCTCGATCAACTGATGTTTTATCTTGCCGGCCCCGATCTGCAGGCACAGCAACTGCTGGAGCTGGTGATGCAGCATAGCGTCGGGCTGCTGTGCCAAACGGTTGAAGCCACGCCGCAGCGCTGCGTGCTGGCCGACGATGCCCTGCGCCAGGAAGGCTTCGAGCCCGATCAGGCGCTACTGCCGAACGATCTGCGCAACTTTGAAGGCTACCGCCTGCTGCAGGAATACTTCGCCTTCCCGGCGCGCTTCCAGTTCGTCAGCGTCAGCGGCCTGCGCCCGCTGTTGCAGAACGCGCACGAGAGCCAAAAAACGCTGCGCCAGTTCGATATCATCGTGTTGTTGGATAAACAAGATCTGGCGCTGGAGCGCGTGATCGACGCCAGCCATCTGGCGCTGCACTGCACGCCGGTGATCAACCTGTTCCCGAAGGTGGCCGAACGCATCACGCTGAATGAAAACCACCATGAATATCACCTGGTGGTGGATAACATTCGCCCGCTGGATTACGAAGTGTTCTCCGTGCAACGCCTGGGCAGCAGCGCCAGCGAAAAGCGTTACGAGCAGGAATTTCGCCCGTTTTACAGCACGCTGAGCGAAGACGACGGTAACTATGGCGCCTATTTTTCGCTGCGCCGCGAACAGCGTTCGCTGTCGGAACATGCCCGTCGCTATGGCACCCGCACCGGCTACATCGGCTCCGAGGTGTTTGTCTCGCTGGTGGACGAGCGCCAGTCGCCATGGCACAGCGATCTGAAATACCTCACCGCCGACGTGCTGTGCACCAGCCGCGATTTGCCGCTGATGCTGCTGCAGGATCAAGGCAATTTTGTGATGCCGGATTCCATTCCAATCCAGCAGGTCACGCTGAAGAAAGGCCCGACCCCGCCGCGGCCGGCGTTGGCCGACGGCATGATAGCCTGGCGGCTGATCAGCCAACTGCAGCTTAATTACCTGAGCCTGATGGATGGCGATCCACAACAGGGCGCGGCCAGCCTGCGCCAATTGCTGGGGCTGTATGGCAACCTGAGTGAACCGGCGACCGCCAAGCAGATCCAGGGCGTGCGCCACTGCCAGCTGTGCCCGGTGTATCGCCGGGTGCCGGAACCCGGCCCGATCGTCTTCGCCCGCGGTATCGCTATCGATCTTACGGTGGATGAACGGGCCTTTTCCGGCAGCAGCCCCTATCTGCTGGGCAGCGTATTGGAACGCCTGTTTTCCCGCCTGGTGGCAATCAACACCTTTACGGAAATGACGCTGTCCAGCCAGCAGCGCGGTGAAATCGCCCACTGGCAGGCGCGGGTGGGCAAAAGGACGCTGATATGAGCGAACGCGCAACCGAAGCGGCCGCCGCGCCACAGCAAACCGGCGCGCCGAAAATTCACGCGCTGCAGCGCCTGCCGGGCGATTTCTGGCCGCGCCTGATGGCCGCGCCCTACCGCTACGATCTGTTCCAACTGCTGCGGCGCATCGATGCTCAGGGCGGCCAGCCTTACCCGTTGGGCCGGGCGCCGCAGCCGCGTTATGAAATGCTGCGTATCGGCCAGGAGCCTTCGCTGTCGTTCGCGCCGTCGACCCTGGCCAACGTTAATCCGCGCCCCGGCAGCGATCTGCATGACGTAGCGATTTACAGCTTCGGCCTGTTCGGCCCCAACGGGCCGCTGCCGCTGCATCTTACGGAATACGTGCGCGAGCGGGTGTATCACCATCAGGATCATACGCTGATGGCATTCGCCAACCTGTTCCACCACCGGCTGGCCCTGCTGTTTTATCGCGCCTGGGCCGATGCCCAACCGACGGTATCGCTGGATCGCCCGGACAACCGCCGCTTTGATAATTATCTGGCGAGCCTGATCGGTAACGGCCAGCCGGCACAGCGCAACCGCGACAGCATCAGCGGCCACGCCAAGCATTACGTGGCCGGGCACCTGATCCGCCATAGCCGCGATGCGGAAGGGCTAAGCAAAATACTGCGCCACTACTTTAAAGTGCCGGTCAACATTGTTGAGAACGTGCCGCACTGGCTGCCCGTAGACAAACGCGAACAGGCGCGCCTGCAGGCCGGGCGCGGTGTGCCGCGGCTGGGCGAATCGGCTTTTCTCGGCATCGCGGTGCGCGATATGCAGCACAAGTTCCGTATCGAACTGGGGCCGATGGCGCAACAGGATTATGAACGCTTTCTGCCCGGCGCCCCGCAGTGCCAACAGTTGCGCGACTGGGTGCGCCAGTATCTGGGCATCGAGTTTGCCTGGGACGTGCGGTTGATCCTGGCCAAAGATGCCTTCACCGGCACCCAACTGGGTGGCCGCCAGCGTCTGGGCCTGAGCAGTTGGCTTGCCGCGCCGGGCTATCACCGGGATGCCGATGATTTGATTTTTAGCCCTGAGCCGCTGGAAAAGCAGGCCGTATACCCGTAGTCACCCCTTTTTATTATCCGGCCGGCGGCGCACAGCGCCGGCCCTGTATGCCCTGAGGAAAACCATGTCTGAAATCAGCCGTTCGGTATTATTTGGCAAACTGGATAGCCTGTTATTTACCTCGCTGGAAAGCGCCACGGCGTTTTGCAAACTGCGCGGCAACCCCTACGTTGAAGTGGCGCACTGGCTGCACCAGCTGATGCAAGCGCCGGAGGGCGATCTGCAACAGGTTATTCGCCATTTCGGCCTGGACGAGGCACGGCTTGCTAACGACATCGTCGCCGCGCTGGATCGCCTGCCGCGCGGCGCCAGCGCCATTTCCGATCTGGCCGAACACATTGACAGCGCCGTTGAACGCGCCTGGGTTTACGGCTCGCTGAAGTTTGGCACCAACAACATCCGCGGCGGCCACCTGCTGCTCGGGATGCTGAAAACCTATAGCCTGCGCCACCTGTTGAAAGGCATCTCGGCGCAGTTCGATCGCATCAACGCCGATCTGCTGATGGAACAGTTCGCCACGGTAACCGCCCACTCGAGCGAAAATGCCCAGGCACAGGCGGCGGCCAATGCCACTGGCGAAACGCCTGCCGCCGTTGGCGGCAACCTGCTGGCGCAATATGCCCAGGATCTAACGGCGCGGGCGCGCAATGGTGAAATCGATCCGATCGCCGGCCGTGACGAAGAAATCCGCCAGATTATCGATATCCTGATGCGCCGCCGGCAAAACAACCCGCTGCTAACCGGTGAAGCCGGCGTCGGCAAAACCGCCGTGGTGGAAGGGCTGGCGCTGCGCATCGTTGCCGGCGACGTGCCGCCCCAGCTGCGCGACGTGCAGCTTTACCTGCTGGACATCGGTATGCTGCAGGCCGGCGCCGGCATGAAGGGTGAGTTTGAAAAACGCCTGCAAACGGTGATTGATGAAGTGCAGTCCAGCCCAACGCCAATCATCCTGTTTATTGATGAGATCCACACCCTGATCGGCGCCGGCGGCGCGCAGGGCACCGGCGACGCCGCCAACCTGCTGAAACCGGCGCTGGCGCGCGGCCAGTTACGCACCATCGGCGCCACCACCTGGGCGGAGTACAAAAAGTACATTGAGAAAGATCCGGCGCTGACCCGCCGCTTCCAGGTCGTTCAGGTGCAGGAACCGGATGAAGGCAAAGCGCTGCTGATGCTGCGCAGCACCGTCAGCCCGCTGGAACAGCACCACCGCGTTCTGCTGCTGGATGAAGCCGTCGAGGCGGCGGTGCGCCTTTCCCACCGCTACATTCCGGCGCGCCAACTGCCGGATAAAGCCGTCGCCCTGCTGGACACCGCCTGCGCGCGCGTGGCCGTTAGCCAGCACGCCGAACCGGCTCAGGTGGAAGACTGCCGCCAGCGCATCAACGCGCTGGATATCGAGCTGGCGATTGCCCACCGCGAAGCCAAAGTCGGCATTGGCGATCCGCAACGCCCCGCGGCTATCGAAGCACATCTAACCACGCTGCGGGAAGAACTGGCGCAGTTGAACACGCGCTGGCAACAGGAACTGGCGCTGATTCAGCAGATCATCGATCTGCGCGCCCAATTGCACCGCCAACAAGAACAGGACGCGACGCAAGCCGATGCCGATGCGCTGCGCGCCCAACTGACCGAACTGCAGCCACAACTGCAGGCGTTGCAGGGTGAAACGCCGCTGATCTTCGCCGCCGTTGATGCCAATATCGTGGCCGCCGTAGTCTCTGACTGGACCGGCATCCCGCTGGGCCGCATGGTAAAAAATGAAATCGACGCCGTGTTGAACCTGGCTGATACCCTCAACCAACGGGTGATTGGTCAGCGCCACGCGCTGGATCTGATTGCCCGCCGCGTGCGCACTTCCCGCGCCCGCCTGGACGATCCGAACAAACCGGTGGGGGTGTTCCTGCTGGCCGGCCCTTCCGGCGTGGGGAAAACCGAAACCGCCTTGACGCTGGCGGAAACCCTCTACGGCGGGGAACAGAACGTCATCACCATTAACATGAGCGAATTCCAGGAAGCACACACCGTCTCCACGTTGAAAGGGGCGCCTCCCGGCTATGTCGGCTACGGCGAAGGCGGCGTGCTGACCGAAGCGGTGCGCCGGCGCCCTTACAGCGTGGTGCTGCTGGATGAAATCGAAAAAGCACACCCGGACGTGCACGAGATCTTTTTCCAGGTGTTCGACAAGGGCTGGATGGAGGACGGCGAAGGCCGGCATATCGATTTCCGCAACACTATTATTATTCTGACCTCCAACGTCGGCAGCGATCTGATCGCCGGCCTGTGCAGCGATCCTGACCTGCAGCCAGACCCCGAAGCGTTGAGCGGCGCCCTGCGCCAACCGCTGCTTTCGGTGTTCCCGGCCGCCCTGCTGGGCCGCCTGCTGGTGGTGCCTTACTACCCGCTGAACGACGATACGCTCGGCAACATCGTGCGCCTGCAGCTTGGCCGCATCCAGCGGCGGCTGGAGGAGAACCACGATATCGCCACCACCTTTGACGATGCAGTAGTGCAACAAATCGTCAGCCGCTGCACTGAGGTGGAATCCGGCGGGCGCATGATCGACGCCATCCTGACCAACACCCTGTTGCCGCAGATCAGCCATACCCTGCTAGCCGCCAGCGCCAACGACCAACGGTACCGCACGCTGCACATTACTATGCAAGGCAATGAATTCGCTTATCAATTTCAGGCGTAATGCCGGGGCCGCTACGGCGGCGGCGCTTATTTACAGAGAGTAAATTATCATGTCGGAAACCGGGATAAAAAAACCGAACTCAAACAGCCTGCCGATTGGCCATCGCTTCAACGAGTTTGAGATTAAGGAAGTGATTGGCGAAGGCGGTTTTGGCATCGTGTACCGCGCTTACGATCACCAGTTGGAGCGCGCCATCGCCATCAAGGAATACATGCCAACGCAGTTGGCGATGCGCAATGACGATCTGACGCTGAGCCTGCGCGGCGAGCGGTTCAGCAAAACCTTCCAGGCCGGGCTTAACAGCTTTATCCAGGAGGCGCGCCTGCTGGCGCGTTTCTCACACCCCGGCCTGCTGCATGTGCTGCGCTTTTGGGAAGAGAACGGCACCGCGTATATGGGCACCCAGTTTTACAGCGGCACCACGCTGAAAAACCTGAAGGCGCAGCACCCAGAGAAAATCGACGAAGCGTGGATCCGCCGGCTGCTGCCGCCGCTGTTCAGCGCCATCAGCACCATCCATCAGGAAGGCTATCTGCACCGCGACATCTCGCTGGACAATATTCAGATCCAGGAAAACCAGTTGCCGGTGCTGCTGGATTTCGGCTCCGCGCGCAAAGAGATCGGCAACCTGTCCGATTCTACGGAGATCATGCTGAAACCGGGCTTTGCGCCGATTGAGCAATACAGTGAAGACAGCGACGGCGAACAAGGGCCTTGGACCGATATCTATGCCCTGGGCGCCGTGCTGCATACGCTGATTGCCGGCGATCCGCCGCCGGTGAGCGTGGTGCGCAGCATTGAAGACAACTACCAGCCGCTGCTGGAACGCCGCCCGGCAGGCTATTCGGCGGAGCTGCTGCGAGTGGTTGACCATGCGCTGGCGCTGAAGCCGGAAGACCGGCCGCAGACCATCGATGAGATGGCCGAACTGCTGAACCTGCCGGTGGCCGATGAAGCCGACATCGTCAGCGCCCCTTCCACCACGCCGGAACCCGCGCCGGCAGCAGCCAAACCCGCCGCCAGCTCCCCGGCCGCCGTTGCCGAGACGGCGAACAGCACCTCGCGCGCCCGCCCAATGATCTATGGCGCAGGCGTGGCCGCCGTGGTGGTGATTGGCGCGCTGGCCTGGTTTATGCGCGGCGCCGGCACCGAGAACAACGCCGCCGACACGGTGAAACAGGACGCACAGCCTTCAGCGGTGGAAAAAACCCAGGAGCCGATGCAACACGCGCCGCAGCAAACCGCGGCCAATAATGCTCCGGCCCAGCAAGCCGAGCCAGAGCCTGCGCAGGTCGCCGCCGCACCGGTGGCGCTGGTGTATTTCCGGCTACAGCCCGGTGAGAACGTCAGCCTGAACGGCAAGCCCCAGCAGGTGCAGGCCGGCAGCAACGGCTTTGCCAGCCTGAACCTGGCGCCGGGCAAATATCAGGTTGAGATCCGCCACGATCGCAACCTGCGCCGCCAACAGATCACAATTGAGAATTCTGGCACCTGGTTGATTAATCCGGCCACCGCAGGCTAACGCTTTATCGGCAGCCGCCAACGCTGCTCTATCCCAATACGAACAAGTTCGGCGCGCCTTAGCGCGCCCCGTTACAGAGGATGTCCGCATGCTGGACCGTATTTCCGCCTATACCCCGCTGGGCACCGGGCAACTGCTGTTCCATTCCCTGGACGGCACCGAAGCCCTTTCCGAACCTTTTGATTTCAACGTGGCATTGTTGAGCACCAACCCACGCCTGGATCGCAAGGCCCTGCTCGGCCAACCGCTGACCCTGGTTATCCCTACCCAGGGTTTTATCGCCGAGCCGCGTTTCCTTAACGGCAAAATCACCGCCGTCGCCGTTTCCAGCGAAGAGATCGGCGGCACTCGCTATGCGGTCTATACCCTGCGCGTGCAGCCCGATCTGTGGCCGATGACCCAGGA